>JBCDIQ010000378.1:0-5544 GCA_039024295.1 Bacteroidota bacterium
CGATGACCCATTAATGGTTTTACTTACTAACCATAGAGGAAGGCTATCCTCATTCTTTGCTGAAAAAGCCGGGGAGGTAATTTATTCAAAGCTAGATTTTGCAACAATCGATCTGCTAAAAGAAAATGCACAAGATGGAGACATACTATATCTTTATTTGGTATTGTCAAGCTCTCCTAATAGACCCGATTCCTCAGACGGAATTTCGAACAGGTATCAGAAAATCTTGCCTATTGGAAATTATAAAATAAGGTCAACTGGCTGGCAAGCAGACGTCTTTGATAAATTCTCATTAATTAACAGAATCGATTCTCCAGATTCATTAGAAACAACATCTCCCTCAAACTTTAAAGGTGCCCCAGGAATATCTCTGCTTGCTTCGTATAAAAATGATGGAAGGAGAGGAAATAAAATTTTCAACTTCATCCAGCCCTCAATAGGGATCGATGTATCGTATATTGACTTTTCTACTACTGCAGACGTTGAAATTGGGGTTGGCCCCACTTTGGGTTTATTTAAAAACCAACTTTTTTTTACTTATGGCATTAACCTTAATCTTACCGGTAGTGGAGAGTCGTCACCTACGTACTTTGGTCTAGGACTTAGTTTTGCCAATTTGGCTGGAATATTTGATTAAAATCAAGATATTCATTTACTCATACAGTTTGCTACCTATTTTTTGCTCCTTTACAGGAAAAAGCTTCCCAAGAAGCTTTTTAATTCAAATTAACCTTTCAATATTGAAAGTAGTTTATTCAACTTTCAATTTTAAAGGGGCGCAGCACTGGGATCCTCTAATGGCAATATACTGTAGATACAATGCCAGGAAATAAACCGTCTATTAGATCTAAAAACCTCAATGCCGCCGAAGTCTCCTGGTTTGCCCCCCTTTGCAACGGAGACTTTGAATTCATGGGAGAATTTGATCCCCACCTGAAGAGTTCCTGGGAAAACACCTCTCGGATACTGTTCACTGCCGATGAACTCGGCTACCGAAATATCCTGTGCCCTTCTTCCTATCAGGTCGGGCAAGACACCCTGGCATTTGCTTCTGCCGTGGCCCCATTAACCCAAAACATCAACCTGCTAACGGCAGTACGGTGTGGAGAGGTACACCCTCCCATGCTGGCGCGGGCTTTGGCAACATTGGACCACATCCTAACAGGCAGATTGACGGTGAATATCATCTCTTCAGACCTCCCGGGTGAAAACCGGGCATCTGCCGAACGCTACCAACGCTCCAGAGAAGTCATCGAAATCCTGAAGCAGGCCTGGAACCAGGACGAAATCCGATTCAAAGGCGACTTCTATGACCTCCACCTACCAAGCGAACCCGTAAAGCCCTACCAGCAAAATGGAGGTCCCCTACTCTACTTTGGGGGGTATTCCCCTCCCGGCGTTGACTTATGCGCAGAGCATTGCGATGTGTACCTGATGTGGCCAGAAACAGAAACGCGCTTGGGAGAGCTCATGTCCAATATGAGCGAAAAAGCTGCAGGTTATGGCAGAACGGTAGATTTCGGGTTGCGCGTTCATGTCATCGTCCGAGAAACGGAAGCAGAGGCCCGGACCTACGCCGCCCGTCTTATGTCCAAACTAGATGCCAAGCTCGGCACCAACATCCGCAACCGCGCCCAGGATGCGGCCTCCTACGGCGTAGCCCGCCAAGGAGAAATGCGGGAGCTTTCCGACAGCGAAGGCTTCGCAGAAGACCACCTGTGGACCGGCATAGGTCGTGCCAGATCTGGCTGCGGAGCCGCATTGGTGGGTAACCCGGATCAAGTACTGAACAAAATTCAGCGGTACATGGACATGGGCATTCGGTCTTTCATCTTTTCAGGGTATCCCCACCTGGATGAGTGCAAACTGTTTGCAAAATATGTCCTGCCCCATGTGCCTACGGTTTCTCTGCCGGAGGCATTAGGACGTGTCCCTGCGGAGGCACCGATGACGCCGCTAGCGGCTGGGGAGAGGAGGTGATTTCTTGTCCAAAGTCGCCCCTGGAAGAAACCAGCTTGACAAAACCTCTGAGATTAACCCTTTTGTATTCGTATGACTTCTGACGCAAAAACGCCATCGCTAAGCACACAAAAACGAACGGTTGGTATCGTCATTTTCAATGAGGTAGAGGTGCTGGATTTTGCTGGCCCTTTCGAGGTATTTTCCGTCGCCAGTGAGTTGCATAACCATGAATTCTTTGAGGTAAAGCTGGTAGCTAAGACCAAAGATCCGGTAACCGCAGTCAATGGCCTTTCGGTGAACCCCTATTACTCATTTGAGGATGCGCCCGATTTTGATATCCTGATCATTCCAGGAGGATTTGGTGCTCGTGCGGTATTGAAAGACGATGCGTCCTTGAAGTGGATTCAGCAAAGGGTGAAGGTATCCGAACTTACCATGAGTGTGTGTACCGGATCGGCCATTCTGGCAAAACTGGGATTACTGGATGGCAAGCCTTATTGCACCCACCATTCGGTCTATTCATTTGTCAAAACCTTGACCCCAACAGGAAAACCGCAAGAAGAAAAAAGATTTACCCAATCAGACAAAAAGCTGTACACCTCTGCTGGAATCTCAGCCGGAATCGACCTGTCATTTCATATAGTTGAAAAACTTCATGGGGAGAAAGTCGCAAAAGAGACGGCGAGGTATATGGAGTATTAGGAACAGATGGTCCTATTGAACATCTGAAGGTAAATTCAGCATCTATGCCGCAGCTTCAGTTGAATTAACACAGCCTAATTCGTTTATCAAGGTTAGTACCCTTCAAAAATATGAAGCAACTATACGTTTTGATGCTCATTTTATTGGCTGCTTGCAATCCACAACATTCGCAGGCAGAAGCATTGAAAGCTGACAATCAACATCTCAGAGCGAAGATCTCTGTTCTCGAAGGTCAAGCCAAAGCGGCTAAGGCATCCAATTCCCAGGTTACCCTGGCAAACACAAGCATTGAGGAATTGACTTCCACCTACAACAACCAGAAGTATCAACTTAAGATATGGTACCCGAAAAGCTACGCTCAGCAGACAAACAACAGGTACCCTGTCTTATATGTCATTGATGCGGAAACCAACTTTGGGGGGCATTAGCTACATCGTTCAAAGGCTGATTAAGGATCAATTGATCCCAGAGGTTTTAGTGGTGGGCATTGCATACAACACCACTTACCAAAACTTCTACCGATTGAGGAGCAGAGATTTAACCCCTGGTGAGGACAAAAACTTAACAATGGGAAATCATGCAGTTGATCCAACAGGTGGGGCACCTCAGTTTAGCAACTTTTTAGAATTTGGGCTCTTTCCCTATATTGAAAACAAGTTCCGAATTGATCCAGCGGACAGGGCCATTTACGGTCATTCTTATGGTAGACTTTTCGGTTCATATGTATTGTTGAATAAGCCGCATCTCTTTAACAGGTATTTACTTTTGGGACCTTCCTTGTGGTATAAGGACAAATTACTGGTGAAGGAAGCGGCAGAAAAGAGCTTGGAGGTTAGCAAAAAGACGAAGCTTTACATCGCATCAGGGGAATTTGACTTAAGGATAAAGGACTACCAGGAAGAATTCCTTCAACACATCAGGGAAAAGGAGGTACCGAATGTTGAGATCAAGTCAGAAGTAATGGAGAATGAAACGCACCGAACCATTTTTGGAGTAGGATTTACGAATGGATTACGGTTTATTTATGAATAAGGTACGTAAATAATGGATAAGCAAATACACCAGGGGTCAAAACTTAAGAATATGATGAAACTGAGCGGGCTCATCGATAACAAGTGGGGGCTTGGGAAGCCCTTCAACCCAAGTCATCTGTTCAATCACCAACGCGTACATTTACCAAACCCATGAAAAAGATACGAGAATTTATCATTTCCAGAGTTTTACTTCTTCTCTTCTTACCGATGGTCATCGGCTGTTCTACCGAAGACTTTTTCACGGATGCTGAGCTAGCCCTCGCTGAAGTGTACTCACCAGGAGATTCCTTTTCCATGCTAAGCAACACGGGAGACACGTTGATTTTAACAATAAAAGAGAGAACGTTGGAAGAAAAAGAGCTAGGCAGTGGTGAATGGATTAGCAAGACAAGATACGAGGAACTCAGATACACCCTGGACATTTCAAATAATTCAGGTGATCGTACTGAAGGCGAATTTTGGATAGATTCACAGGAGTTTGAGGCTTTGGCTTTTGACTTTAAAACACCTGAACCAATTGATAATAGGTTTAACGGGTCTTTTTATTTCATCTTAGACACTGCCGACATGCCTGTAAATAATGTTAACTACCCGGATGCAACTTGTGGGAGGGATGCCTGTTATTCCCCAAGCATTGGATTCGTGCGATTTTTTGATACCAGGGATACCTTGACGTTGATACCATAGGCATTTTCCTGCCTTCTCTCAAGTCCAAGACTGTGATCACCAGCCTATAACTCAAATAGTTTGACTAAACAAGGTAGCTAACCATCATGAAGCATCTTATCGGAGCAATAATATTGATCATAAGCTTTACAGGATGTGCCACAAAATCAGGCAAGACCTCAAGTGACATACTACCTGAAGAAAACATAATTGCTTCAGATGTGGCATTGGTCGAAAATGATGATTTTTCTGACATGAGACTTTCGGAGAAATACTTCGACTGGCAAAATCCTACAACAGGAGGGGCCTTGCACATAAATCAACATGACGAAATAGAACTCTACCAGTCATTTACATGGTGGGGGTCTAAAGAAAAGAGGTACTTTGAAAGTATCTCTCTTGATGACAAAGACTTCCACCTATATATAAGCGGTATCGGATTTGGAAATGCCCCATCTGTCCTCCTCACATCAGAAATCGATGTCAATATATCCAAGAACTTTCGACGTGTTATTGACAAGATGAACGAAAGCGGTTACAACATTTATTGCTTACACCGATAAGGGAAACTAACTGTGAAGATAAAATTGGCAACCTAATCTTAATAGGGTTCATGTTTATTGGCAAACTACTTATAATGAAACAACTAGCACTCATATGCTGCTTAATTGCCTTCAACCAGATACATGGACAGGAAAAAGAAAGCAGTAGTTTCATGAAGTGGTTTTTAAAGGCCCACAAGGTAAAGCGGGTCATGATTCAAAAACTTCCATACGCTGCGAAAGAGTTTACTCCGTTGTCAGATAATATCCCCTACAGTCAAGTAGAATTGCGCTACCCTGAGAACATCTGCTATCATATAGCAGCAGATTCTACAGACTGCATTTCCCTTAGTCAAGTGGTGAACCAACGCAATGAAACCTGGACAGTGGAGCAACTAAGGAAAGTAAAGCTTTACCAGATACCAGATAAACGAAAAAAATTTTGGCGGTTATCAGAACCCCTCTTTTTCGAAGATTTTGCCATAATAGTCATTATCACGAAAGTATTATTATGGGCCCCTAAACGTCAATCTGAGGTTCTGCAATGCCGCAGCGATTCTCATCATCTGGTCTCTGATGTCGTATGATTTGAGCCTAATCTTGTTTCGAATGATCTTGAGGCATTTGATGCCTGAGAA
>JBCDIQ010000379.1:0-5514 GCA_039024295.1 Bacteroidota bacterium
GTGCGTACTTCGATTACCGTTCCGGGCCTGTACTGAGGCGGAATCGTAAAAGGTACTTCCATCCGGTTGTTTTTATCGTAATCATCGATTACATAGTTGGGGTAGCTAACTTCCGCATAAAAAATCGGATTATTGGCAGGTGCACCCGTCCAGTTAAATAATGGTAGCTCTACCTCCTCCTCTTCCAGAAATTCTAACTCACCCGTCCAGCGGTAGAAACAAGGCTTGAACCCATCTTTCACGCCATAGGTGATGAGTACACTTGTGAGCTTTTCTTTTCCACGGTTTCTGATTTTTACCACAGGGTTGCTACAGATCGGATTGAACCTGCCGTAAATATCGGTATTGCTCGGCGCAATGATGTCTTCAAGGGCCACGTCCTTTTCAAAATTCTGTGGACCGTAGGTAATCAACTGGGTTCGCAACACATAATTTCCATTAGGGCCGCTTGGAGCCGGCTGAGACACCCCATAATCCACCATGACTTGCTGACCGGGCTGTACAAATGGGGTCAGCTCATGGTCGAAGGTCTCCACTTCATCTCCGGGGCACCATCCGGCACGGTCATATATCCAGGTACCTCCCTGCGGAAAAACCGGGTTAGTGGCACATTCCCTCCACACTTCCCAAGCAAACTGCTGCTGCCCATCAATGCTCAAGGAGTGTGTCTTTCGGCAGAATTCTGCACAGTTTTCTCCACTCCCAAATCCATGGCCACTGGTCCGGGTTTTGATGCGAAACATACTTCCATTAGGGTCCAGGGATAAAGGGACAGGTGGTGCATTCTGATCGGTTAATAAAGAAGCGTAAGAGAAACTTCCATCATAAATGTTGCTGATTTTCAGAACATCACGAGGCGGCGTCCCTTTAATCATGGCAAATTTCAGGTCCAGCAGTTCCTGGTTATTGCCCGCCTGCAAGTACACAAAATCATGAAGCAAGGGAGCGTAATCCGTCACATCAAATATCCAGGTAGTTCCTTCTGGTCCCAGGTCCAGGTTGATGCCATAAGGGGTGATATATCGTGCAATCTCGTAGCGAACCAAATTACTGAACCACAATTTAGTCCTCCGCGTAAGCATGCTATCAGGCGCAACTCCTGGAAGGGAATCCACTATCTGCCCTTGGGTGTTCAACACATAAGAGACATCCTTCGCCCGCCAAACAATCAATGTATCAGTAGGTACATCCGGCTGATTGGGCGCATCATGGCGGATTATTTGGGGCATATCTGGATTTTGGTACAGGACCGCCTGAACCGGAGCGTCTGGAACAGAATCCAATGCAGGAAAGGTATCCAATACGGTAGTGCCGACACGTTGCTCAAATACAACATCAGGGCGTATATTGGTTGCTTCCCAGTCCAGTTTCAGGGAAGCAGCAGGCATTTGACGCCATGCAGGCAGCCCCACCAATTGACCGTCATGGTTGTTACCGGAAGCATCTGCTGTCATGGTTCCCTGTCCTTCGTTGATAGGGAGGTACGCAAGCAAATTGGCGTAATCGGGGTGAGTGGCATCTATGCTTCTGGTCATCCAGTTTTGGATGGTGGTAGCAGAAAGGGCTTTGTTCCATACCCGAACCTCGTCAATCTGACCATCAAAACGGCTACCGGCCCATCTGCCCAACCGAATCGGAAAGTTACCGGTGTTTAGGTTAAAATTTGACTGCTGAATAAGCTGGCCATCGTAGAACACCCTGGTGGCGTTTCCATCATAGGTAATGGCATAGTGGTGCCATTCATCTTTGCTGTTTGGCAGGGTAACATCAAAATCGGGAGCTCCCCAAAGTTGAACCCGCCACAGGTTATCGCTGCCCATGGTTCTGAACGAAAAGTCACGTCCGGCACTTCCGGTAGAACCTGCCTGAAAGAGGCCGCCTCCATTGAATGCCCTTGCCCGTGCCCATGCCTCAATGGTTCGAGGGGCATTCCCGGTAATGGAAGTTTGTGCAGCCTGAGGAATATCAACATGAGAATTTTGGGAAAAATCCAGCACATATTCATCGCCACGCGTCACTACACCACTTTGGTAGGGGGTTGCATCTGCTGTGACTTCATGGGTGGTACCCAAGGCTGACCTGGAAAACAAAAATTCTACGACAACATTCGAGGTACCGTCCCATGAAAATGGGGTGGTGAAATACAGGTCCTTCCAGCCGGATTGGCCAAAACTGGTATTAAGCCGGTACACCTGGGTAAAACCACTGGTTTCATAGGTGGTACTGGTAAGGGAATCCTTAGGGGTGTGCTTCAGGCGCAGCGTCAACTGGCTGATATCACTGCCTAATTTACTGAGGTTTAGCCTGAGTCCGGTGATGTCACCCTGCGCAAGACCTGCCGTGGTTAGCTCTCCTGCTTTCCACAGGTACTGCGCACGACTTGTCAAAAAGTTGGTAGCCAGCGGGTCTTCTGACCGCATCATGCCCATTCCCATTCTGGCGGTATCCAACTGGGTGGTGGCGGTATACCGGGCCGATTGCTGTAGTTCACTCAAATAACTATAGGTAGGCAGGTAAGTAAACGGCAATGAATCCGGGCTACCTCCTGATATCAGGCTGTAGGAGTTGATGGTACGACGGGTAGAATCCATTACCCCGGCAGAATCGGTGACAAAAGTGTAGGTAAGGTAATCCCATTCCCCACAAGGAAAATTGTCTGCTCGAGTACTCACGTCACATTTCAGGGTATAATACATCAGGATTTTTTGGAACTCCGAGGTGTCAGTTGGGAATTCGTAGGTTCCCCGATATACACTAGCAGGTGCTGGGTCATCAAAGCTAAAGGTAGATACCCAGACAGTATCTCTTGCTTGTTGCGCGTGCGCAGATCCCAACCCCAGGAATATCGAAAAACACATTCCAGATATCAGAATAGAATAAAACTGTTTCATAGGAAGAAAATGGATGAATGGTCAAACCACAATATAGGGAAAATCAAATGTGTTTGGAAAAACTGAAGGGATCAAGTTTTATCAGGCTTAAATTTCTTTCAGCACAAAATCAGGCACCCAGGCTTCGTGTCTGCCTACGCGAATCCGCCTCCACAGGTCATAGCTATCCACAATCGTCACGGTAAGCCCTGGCGCAAAAGGGGCTGGCACCTTTTCGGCCCCATAGGCAGGGCGGGCATAACTTTGGGTAGGATAAATCAGCACGGCTTGCGGAGACTGGAACAAATGGCCAAATACCAAAGCGCCACAAATGGCCAGTGCCAGCAAACTTAAACTGATGCGGGTAAACCGGTTGAGCGGGCCTTTCCAGGTCCGTAAAATCAGCAGGCTCAACAAGACACATCCTAGGGCTATGCCGGCTCCCCAAAAAAGGTAGGTGCGAATAAAATAAAAGAAGAAGGGTTCACTTCGACCATGGCTGATGCCCCGCAGTCCAAACTTACTGGTTAGCTGCCGAATTTTAGGCGGCACGGCTTCCGGGCGGAAGTGTTTCTCCAGGGTCCTGAGGTAAAAAATAGTTTGGGGAAAGTTGCCCCCTTGCTCGTGTAAAAATGCCAGGCGATACAAGCTTTGCTCAGAGTAGTGATGCTGGGCAAATGCAGCTTCATACAGTCGGAGGCTCTCTTCGTATTGCTTTTGCTCAAATCGGGCGGCAGCTTGTTGCATGAGGGTTTCCGGGGGCTGGCCCCAGCATATCCCGACTAACAACAAAAAGAAAAAAAAGCTCGTATGTATTTGCATAACGATTTTTACCCATCTATCTTTGCATCACCTTTCGCAAAGATAGGTTTTTTGACGTAAAAAACGCGTTGAGTCGATAGCTCAGTTGGTAGAGCATCTCCCTTTTAAGGAGAGGGTCCAGGGTTCGAGCCCCTGTCGACTCACAAAACCCCGAGAGGGGTTTTTTTGTCTCACGCTCTGGTGGCGGAATTGGTAGACGCGCTAGCTTGAGGGGCTAGTGGGAGTTAATTCCCGTGAAGGTTCGAGTCCTTTCCAGAGCACCTAAAACCGGCCAGTTATTCATGACTGGTCGTTTTTTATTTTTCCAGGGGAAGGGATTAAACAAGCACTTGCAGCAAGTTTCTAATTATCATAGATATTTTTTTATCAAGCTTGCCATAAAAAGCCGGACAACTGGTCCTCCTATTCATTTAATGGGTATCCTTTAATTCATAACCCCTTTACACATCCGTCAATGTACCAACCCTCCTTTTTTCTGATAAAGGTAAATTCACAGGCTGGCTTTAACGGTTGAGGTTGATGGAAATATAGATAAATGATGGAATCGTTCTTTCGGACCACCACATTATTACTAATAGATTTTTGGAGGACTTTGAATAATATAGATCGGCTTTCCCGCTCATTTAAATCGCCAAACGCACGCTGTAGCTCAGAGGCTCCGTTTTCTGTAGTGCAAGAAAGTACCTCTTCCAAATCATTCTCATCGATGCCAACCCTGTAAATGCTCAAGGGTTTCTTGAAACGAGGCGTCATTGCAACTTTGGCAAACCAGCATAACAAGTAGGAAAAGAATCTGAAATCTGCTACAAACCTTAATAAGAATCACCTTGAGATGTAATTATAAGAATGGTACGAATCGAATATTTCACAAATCAGCTAAGTGAATACAGCCTGAGAATAGACATTTTTACAACTGGTCTATCCGGATTCCCTAGTTCACCAACGGAGTCGAAATTTCAAGGGTATCCACAGTAATCGAATCTGCAAATCTATAATCAACCTCAAGCACAATGGGAACAATACGATTTTTAGGTTGCTTAGGTGAAAACTTCAAGATATACCTCCTTGTATCTCTAATTTCCCCTAGTGAAATAAATACAAAATGGTCGTAGAACTTCTTCTCTAACAAATGAACTTCTCCTACTACAAAGTCACTTTTGGCTGTAATTACAATAAGCTCAGTTACATCTTCTTCTAAATCTTCCCTATCTTTTCCTTTTATAACGACTATGGGCCTCCCAATAATCTCATATGCCCCAGTAGAGTCATCACATGTAATCAGAAAATCACAATCCTTACCTGATCCTGTGATACAGTATTTTTGCGTTTTACCAGTTGTATCAAATTGAGTTTTTCCACCCACTACTTCCCCTGATGCAAACCAAACTTTCTCCCGAATTCTTCCCATTTGGTCATACATATTCCATTCTCCATGTGCCAAATCGTCAACCATCGGTCCCTGAGTTACGGGATTTCCATTGCGATGGAAACAGGTTCTATCCCCAACATTTTCTAAGTCAGTAAAAAGATAAATACAATTTATGGTTCCGTTTTCGTAAAAAGAGGCCAGAAACTTTGTAGAATCTTGAGTATTGTCCTTTTGGTTTTCTTTAACTATAACACCGAACGCCGTTTTTAGAGAAGAATCACGCTCGGTTAAGAGATAGGAAAATTTAGAAGAATCATCTAGAATCCAAGAAATTTTCTCCTGTATTGGATCGGTAGTCTCCGACACCCTAGAAAGGGAAGTATTGTTGCATGCGACAAACTGCCATATAAAAAGCATGTAGAGCGATATTCTAGGAACCTTAATCATTTTCTA
>JBCDIQ010000380.1:0-5500 GCA_039024295.1 Bacteroidota bacterium
AAATCGAATAAAGAGATTCAGCCTTGTCGTTGATCGTTGTTGGATCAAAGTCTTTTCACGTCAACTTTAAATAATGGAAATGAGCAGAGAGTGTTTTCATGACATATATTAGAACAGGGTTAGTTCCAAAACATATTATGATATTATAATATTTTAACATATACTGGTCTCATGAAATGGATTTTTATTGGCCTTGCACTTCTAGTCGTTCTTTTTTTGGTATATATAAAATACTCCCTGAGCCAAAATGTGAATTCACTGAATCCTGAAGCATTTCGTCAGAAGATGGCTAACAGCCAGATTTTGGATGTTAGAACCAGCAGAGAGGTGGCCAATGGTAAGATTAAGGGGGCAGTGGTGGCCAATATCATGAGTGGAGACTTTAAGGATCGGGTTGCCAAGCTCAACAAAGAAGAACCCGTCCTGGTCTATTGCCAGTCAGGTGTTCGCAGTGCAAAAGCAGCCAACGACCTCCAGCATATGGGATTCACTGAGGTGTATGACCTCAAGGGCGGCATGTCCGCCTGGCGAGCAGCCGGACTTCCGGTAGAATAATTCAACTAATCAATCACAATTCATAAACAAGATGGAATCAACTCCCAAAAAGCAGACCTTTTCAGAACTTATCCAAGGAGATACACCCGTTTTGGTAGATTTCTTCGCCACTTGGTGTGGTCCTTGTCAGGCCATGACGCCGGTGATCAACCAGTTAAAAGAAGAAGTGGGTGATCAGGCTCATATCATCAAGGTAGATGTAGACAAGAACCCTCAGGCCTCTATGGCTTACGGCATCCAGGGGGTACCTACCTTCATGGTGTTTAAGCAAGGAGAAGTTGTGTGGCGGCAGTCAGGCATGCAATCTGGCAGCGCGCTTAAGCAAATCATCCTGGAAAATCAATAATGTCCCATGGCTACTCCGCTTCGCTTACAAGCTGACAAGCTCAAGCGCGCTTCACAAATGATGCGCACCGTAAGTCATCCCAAGCGGTTGGCCCTGGTGGAGTTATTGCTCGAAACAGGGCCTCAGACGGTGACCCAACTGGCTGAGGCCCTGGATATTTCTCAGTCCAATACCTCCCAACACCTAAAAGGATTGGAACAAGTAGGACTTTTGGCCGGGGAACGCCAGGGAAAAGAAGTTTATTACTGTGTCCAGAACAACCACCTCAAACACATGTTAGCATGCATCCGTGACTGTGTGGATTGCTAAAAGTCATTACATTTTTCCCTATCTCCCCCTATTCTTGCATTACGTCTGATTGTTCAATTAACCTTCAAAAATGTCAATGGAAATGGACGGAACTCCCGTTACTCATATGCCCCGAATTGGGGACCCAGCACCAGACTTCACAGCGAAAACCACCGTTGGTGAACTGAATTTCAACACCTTTCGCTCAGGAAGTTGGGTAATCATGTTTTCACATCCAGCGGACTTCACACCCGTTTGCACCACCGAGTTAACTGAATTTGCCAAAGAAAAGGCATTTTTTGATGCTCATAATACCAAACTCATTGGCGTCAGCGTGGACAGTGTACCTTCCCACCTTGCCTGGGTAAAAAATGTAAAGGATAACACCGGCATTTACATGGATTTTCCCATCATTGCTGATCTGGATACCAAGGTTTCTCAAAAATATGGGATGCTACATCCTGGAGAAAGTGAAACAGCTACAGTTCGAGCAGTGTTCTTCATTGACCCCAATGGCATCGTTCGGATGATCTTATATTATCCCTTGAATGTTGGCAGGAATGTGGAAGAGATTAAGCGCTCATTGGTCGCCTTACAAACTACTGATATTCACGGCGTAGCCTGCCCAGTTAACTGGCAGGAAGGTGAAAAGGTGGTAGTGCCTCCGCCTAAAAATCTGGAGGAGATGCAAGAACGCATCGACAATACCTCCTATGATAAGATTGATTTTTACTTGGCCAAAAAGGATTTGTAAAACCCTCATCACCTGCCATATCTAGGCATTGACCTCGACAGGGTTTTAAACCCTATCGAGGTTTTCTCTGCCATTGACAGGGATCAAAACTCTTCTCAAGGCTTTTCAACAGGATTTTGAACCTTGTCGAGGTTTTCCGCCGTATCAACACGCTGGTTTACGAAGTCATGGACCTCCCGAGCAAATCCGAGGGCCTGCTTCATGTTCTCAACCGACTGGTTGTAAATGAGGGAAAGGTACTTCTTGGACTCCTTAATCGTCACCCTGGCACTGTACAGCTGAACGTAACTTAACAAGCGGGTAAATTTCTCTGAAGTATAAAAATGGGACTCATGGTCAGATACAAAAAACAAGCGGAACTGATCCCCCTTGAGTGTGACACGCTCCACCCCAATCCGTTTAGAGAGTTCCCGTAAACGGGTACAATCGAACAGGTTTAAAACTGGCCCAGGCAAAGGACCAAACCGATCCAGCATTTCAACTTGAATCTCCCGGAGTTCCTTGTCCTCAGTTGCGTTGGCAATTTTACGGTAAAACAACAATCGCTCTGAAGTACTCGGCACATAGGATTCAGGAATCCTGATGTCCAATTCCAGGTCCAGTTGGGTATCTTCAACAATGATGGACTTTCTAGCTGCGATTTCCTCTGCAAATAAATCTTCAAAATGCTCTTCCTGAAGCTCCTTTACCGCCTCATCCAGAATTTTATGGTACACATCATACCCAATTTCGGCAATGAACCCACTTTGGTCCGGCCCTAACAAGTCACCGGCACCTCGGATATCCAGGTCTCGCAAGGCGATGTGGAACCCACTTCCCAGATCCGAAAATTCCTCCATCGCATTCAGCCGCTTACGTGCGTCTGGAGTAAGAGAAATTTCTGCTGGTGCCAGCAAGTAACAGAAGGCTTTCCTATTGGACCGTCCTACCCTCCCCCGCATTTGGTGCAGTTCGGACAAGCCATACATCTGGGCTTGGTTAATGATGATGGTATTGGCATTGGAAATATCCAGACCTGACTCCACAATTTTGGTTGCCACCAGCACATCATAGGCTCCCTCGATAAAATTGGTCATGACCTCCTCTAGCTTAGCTCCGGTCATTTGGCCATGGGCAATTCCAATTCGTGCATCAGGTACCAACCGCCTCACGGCAGCACTCACCTCTTCAATGTCCTTAACCCTGGGATGAATCAAATAAACCTGACCTCCTCGTTTCAGCTCATAGGCAATGGCATCTCTAACCGTATGCTCATCAAATCCCGTGGCCACAATGGTCTCAATCGGTTGACGGTTAGGAGGTGGCGTGGAAATAACAGATAAGTCCCGAATATTAAGCAAGGAAAACTGTAATGTCCGTGGAATGGGGGTGGCCGTTAAGGTCAGGGTATCCACCGTGGCTTTCATCGCCTTGAGTTTTTCCTTCACACTGACCCCAAAACGCTGCTCCTCATCCACAATCAGAAGGCCTAAATTTTTGAACTTCACATCCTTGGAAACCAATCGATGGGTACCGATGAGGATGTCTACCTTTCCCTCCTCAAGTGCTCTGACAGTTTCTTTGATCTGTTTGGTGGATTTAAATCGGTTTACATAATCCACTGTAACAGGAAAGTCTTTCAGTCGATTTCGAAAGGTTTTATAATGCTGAAGTGCTAAGATAGTCGTCGGTACCAGGACGGCCGTTTGCTTGCCACTCACCGCTGCCTTAAATGCTGCACGTATGGCAATTTCGGTTTTCCCAAACCCTACATCCCCACATACGAGCCGATCCATTGGGGTAATTTTTTCCATGTCCCCTTTGACTTCTTCTGTTGTCTTCAACTGGTCTGGGGTGTCTTCGTACATAAACGAAGCTTCCAGCTCACGCTGCAAGTACCCATCCGGATCAAAGGCAAACCCTTTGGTGGCTTTGCGCCTTGCATACAGGTCCACCAGGTCAAATGCCAGTTCCTTGATGCGCTTTTTTGCTTTGGCCTTGGCCCTTCCCCAAGTATTGGTACCGAGCTTACTTAATTTGGGAGCTGTTCCTTCCTTGCCTGTGTATTTGGCGACTTTATGGAGGGAGTTGACGTTCACAAAAATGGCGTCTCCTCCTGAAAAAATGATTTTTACCGCTTCCTGGTAATGCTCTCCTACCTTAATTCGGTGGAGCCCGGCAAATTGGCCGATTCCGTGGGTAATATGGGTCACATAATCTCGGGGATTGAGTTCCCGCAGTTCCTTCAGGGTAATGGCTTGGCTTCGCTTCTGGGCCGCCTTGACCTTGAACCGGTGGTAGCGTTCAAATATCTGATGATCCGTATAGCAAGCCACCCGCAGTTCCGGGTCCAAAAACCCTTCGTGCAAATCTCCTTTAACCCCCGTGAAGGCTACCTCTGGGTCAATCTCATCAAAAATCTCTTTTAATCGATCTAACTGCTTTTGACTGGGAGATACCACCAGATTAGTCACCGCAACTCGCTGGTTATCCTTAAAGTGACTTGCCAAAAGCGTAAACTCCTTCTTGAACACCGGCTGGCCCGTTCCTTTCCACGACCAGGGGGTGGCAGATTTAAACCAGTCTTTCCTTCCTGTCTGAACTACCGTGAATTTTTCAATCTGGTTCAAAAACTCTTCACGACTCAGGTATAAATCTTCAGGCTTGGAGGCCGTAGCACCTCCCCCACTTCGCGCAATGAGCTGTTCAAAGGACTTAGAAGCTTTTTCGTACAACCGTTCCAAATCGGTCTGGACAAAGTCGATGTTTTTCACAAAAATCAGCGAACTACTGGGGATAAAATCCAAAAATGAGACCTTTTTTTCCTGCATCAAGCTACGCTGGACATTTGGAATAAGGGCAATCTGCTTTACTTCTTCCTCTGTCATCTGAGAAGCGGGGTCGAATGTCCGGATTTTATCGACTTCCTTGTCAAAGAAATCTATGCGGTAAGGCAGGTCATGAGCAAAGGAGAAAACATCCAGAATTCCACCTCTGATGGCATACTGACCAGGCTCATACACAAAGTCTTCCCGTTCAAAACCATATTCCTCCAATACCTCCACCACGAACTCCATCCCGATCTCTTCCCCTTTTTTGATGTCCAAGGTATGCTGAATAAGGCTTTGCTTGTTCACCACTTTTTCATTCAGGGCCTCCGCAAATGTCACAATCACCTGACGGCCTGTTCGCGTGTGGTTTAGCTCATTCAGCACCTCCGCACGTTGCAATACATTGGCATTATCAACTTCTTCTACCTGATAAGGCCTTTTATAGGAAGCTGGGAATAGCAGCACTTCCTTTTTGGGCATGAGGGATTGCAAGTCATTCTGGAAATACAATGCTTCTTCTTTGTCATTCAGCAACACCACCACGCTTCGCTGGCTGTTCCGATACAATGCAGCAAGCATCAACGCCTGCTGGCTCCCCACCATGCCTTTCAAGTGATACTTATTTCCCTTGGACTTCCTTAATTCTTCTCCCCAGGTATGAATGAATTCGTTTGACTGGAACGAGGAGAGGAGTTCAGCTAACTTCATGGGCCAAAGTTCGTGATTTTTCATCATAATACGAACTGA
>JBCDIQ010000381.1:0-5442 GCA_039024295.1 Bacteroidota bacterium
ATACATGCTTTTCATGACAAAAAGGTAGTTTAAATCACATGCTGGTGAGGGCATGCCATTCCGTAAAACATTAACAGGGGTGGAGGATAGTACGTGAAAAGAGCTGAAGGGTAAGCTAAGAATAATTAAAGGTACCACAAAATATTAGCTTTTATATATATGTTAATTTCCTGTTTTGACCTCCTACCACTACCTCGCATATTTTCCGCTTAGTAACCCGAAAATCATAACTTCCTCGTTTTGCGCAGAGATCTTGTGCAGATCGAAGAGTCCAATAATCGGATGGCAAGGAAGAAAAACCGAGTTTGGTCCCGGTCCTAAGACCGGGAAGGCTTTTTCTGACGCAGTATCCGTGCGAGTCGTAGATCCCGGTTACGGGGAGATCAAGTCAAAAGTGGATTTCATTCTTTGAGTGTTACTTACCTCAAAAAGGAAAAAACAGGGGCACCAGCAGGACCACCATCACAGCATACAACAAGCTCAGCCAGATGCCTCCCTTAAAATAATCTGAAAACCGGTATTTCCCCACGGAGTACACCATGGTGTTGGTCTGATACCCAATGGGTGTTAGGAAGCTGGCGCTGGCTCCGTAGGCAATGGCCATGATAAAGGGCATGGGGTTCACGCCGAGCTGCTGGGCAGTGGTGAGGGCGATGGGAAACAAAAGAGCTGCGGCAGCATTATTCGTGATAATCTCTGTCGTGATCACCGTTGCCAAATAAATCGCAATCAGGCTTCCATACGGAGAATCCGGCCCCACTACCTGGATGAGTCCCTTGCTGAGTCCATCGGCAATGCCATAATCCTGTAACACCTGGGAAATTGCCAGGGCACTCCCAATCATGAGGAGCAGGTTAAAGTTTAGGTTATTTTTCAGGCTCCGAAATCGCAGGTACCCTAAAAATAGAAACAGCAACATCAAAACGACCAGCATTTTGAATAACGAGACGACACCGGTCGCTGCAAGAATGATCCCAAGTACAAACAAGCCCACCGAAATGAGGCTCTCCCGTTCGTTCAGGCTTTCTTCGGTCACAATGGAGTTCAGCAGGGTAAAGTTCCTGTAGAGGTTGTTGTGACGCCTGAACTCCTTTCCAACTGCTAAAACCAAGTTGTCACCTGTTTGCAGGGTAATCTGGCCAATTTTACCAGATAGGCGTTCATCCCCCCTTCGAACAGCTACTACAGCAGCATCAAACTTTGTCCTGAATTTGGCCTTTCTGATCTTTTGGCCAATCAAGGGAGAATTATGCTTAATCACCACCTCTTGAAGGTTGGACCGCAGAATCTTATCGGTATTATCTAGCAATTTCAGCCCATGGAATCGCCTCAATTCTTGAATACGTGCCACATCCCCAGTGAATACAAGGGTATCACCTGACCTGATAACCTCATCTGGTGTAACTGGGGAGATTAATTTGTCATTTCGAATTATCTCTGCCAGGAACAGGTTATCCAGGTTCCTGAAATCATTTTCCTGGATGGTTTTCCCAATTAGGCGAGAGCCTTCTCCTACCTCTGCCTCCAAAAAGTAGCCCGCAGCCTCCTGAATGTTGTTATCATTCCCATTATCCGGCAGAATACGCGGCAATACAAATACCAGATAGCCCGTTCCGACCAATGCTATCGGGATTCCGGCAAAGGCAAAATCGAAAAACTGAATCTCAGGCAAGCCAGCCTCTATCACAAAACTTGCCACAATCAGGTTAGTAGAAGTCCCAATCAACGTAATTACTCCTCCCATGATGGCGGCGTAAGACAAGGGAATCAATAATTTGGAGGGAGAAAAATGCTTGTTGTTCTTTACCACCCCGATCAATGACGCAACAATAGCGGTATTGTTCAGGCAGGAAGACAACAACATCGACAGGGCAGATAGCCGAAGAACGGACAAGCTTGCCGATTTCCCTTCAAATACTTTGCGTGTCAATTGGGGAATGAAGGAACTTTTTTCTACTACCGTGCTGACCTGCAGGAGTAGCAGCAAGGTGACCAGGGTTTCGTTCGCATAATGATTCAGGAGGTCCTGAGTCGGAATCATCCCAGCAAAGGCAAATGCCATAGCTGCCCCTACAAACAGGAGAGAAGGGTTGAACCGATTGGTAACCAAAAAATAAATAAGTCCTAGAAGTACCCCAACAATCAGGAGTTGCTCTAACATCAAGCCGAAATATTTAGGCAGTGAAAGTACTTATCGTGAATTGATTTCTCAAACCACTCTTTACATGACACGTCCTCACCATGAAAATATCATACCGAAATGAACCTGTTCGTCATTTACCTGCGACCAAAAGATGAAATATCATTCCTCCTCCCGATCAACAGGTATTTCTTTTAATTCTTCGTCAGGCTTTGCATAGCTAAGGCGTGAAATTGGCATGGCCCTATGGTACCCATCCAGACCGGAGACTGTCAGACTTCCGGTTTTCTGCAGATCAATAAAGCCGTCTTCACCAACTGCATCCGACAACACACGGACTTCGATGATTCTGCCAACCAGGAATATCGTTGCATTGCATTGTACACGATGAACTTCTTGATACGCCAATCCAATTTGCAGAGGAGCAGCTTTTACATAGGGAGCTGGGTGTACCGTACCAATCTCTGCTTCCAGCCCTACTTTTTCAAACTCAGATTCTCCTTCAGGATACCGTGCACTGGTTTGGTGAGCAGCTTTGTAGAATTCCTCTGTCACGTGATTTAAGGTAAAAAAGCTGGTTTCAACGATATTTTCCAAGGTATTCCGAGGCACAGTGTTGGGCCTAAACAGCATGCCCATGAAAGGGGGATTTGCGCCAACGTGAATTACTGAACTCATCACCGCCAGGTTGAAAACATGATTGCGGTTGACTGTTCCAGCCAGACACAGGCTTTTATACCCGCTCAAAGAATTAATAAAATTTCGCCTGAAAGATTGGGGTAATTCCTGTAATTCATCAGACTTAAAAATGGTGAAGTGATTTGAGGTTGGAGGGATGCGCATAAACACAATTTGCACACAAAAAAAAAGCCCACCAAGCGGTGGGCTCTATATTTAGCGTATGACGCTTATAACTTAGCGAAGGTTAAACTTCATAGTTGTGGCACCTTTATCAGTGCTCAGACGCAGGAGGTAAATACCTGCTGGCTGGTTACCAATGTTGATCCCTTCTTTGAAGTTTAGCACTTGAGATGCATTCAAGCTGTATACCTGCTTTCCAGTTACATTAAGTACTGTGATATTTAGGTCAGATACCTCAGCCATTTCTACATTCAGGGTAAAGTTACCGCTGTTAGGATTTGGATAGAGGTCTACAGTGTTGATTCCAGCATTAAGCGCATCTTCGATTCCAATTGCGAAGCCACAACCGGCTACAGTTACGGTAGAGGTGGACGCACATCCATTGTCATCGATTACTTCAATGGTGTAGATACCAGTATCCAAACCAAATACGAAGGTACCAGAGTTGGTGTATCCGTTAGGACCGCTCCAGTTAAAGGTGTAAGGAGGCGTACCGCCGGTTGCAGCAGCTGAACCAGTTCCGTCAGGGAAAGTACAGTCAGTTACGTCAGTAGCTGAACCCTGAAGGGAAATTGAGTCTGGCTCAATTACGTCAATGGAGATATCGTTTTCACAATTATTTCCATCAGTGATGGTCACGGTGTACGTACCACCTGCCAAACCAGTGATGTTCTGAGTATTAGCACCGTTGCTCCAGCTGTAGGTATAGCCGCCAGCTCCACCGCTTACAGATACTACAGAAGCAGTTCCATTGCCATCTCCATTACAGAGGATGTCAGTTCCAGCTACCAATCCGGTAATTTGTGAAGGAGGTGTCAAGGTTACGTTCAGGAAGCTCTTACAACCATTGGCATCTGTTGCCTCCAGGGTACTGGTACCTCCTGGCAACTGGGTTGCACTAGCAGTGGTTTCACCGTTAGACCATAGATATGTGATAGGGGCAGTACCACCAGCTACTCCTACAGTTGCAGAACCGTCAGTTAAACCGAAGCAAGAAGGGCTTGCAGTTGCATTGAGGGTAAGTGCGGCAGAACCAGCATTGTTAATAACTGCAGTTTGTACATCAGTACATCCTTTGCTGTCAGTTACAGTTACGGTATACACACCAGCACCTTGTCCAGTGATGGCAGGAGTTTGGTCACCGTTGCTCCAAGCATAGGTATACGGGCCAATGCCACCAGTTGTAGCCAGAGTAGCAGAACCGTTTCCGGTACCACAAGCAGCATCCACTACCGTAAGGGTAGTGTTGGTGGCTGTGAATGGATTCTCCTTACAGTTGTAGAAATACACAGGGTCCTCGATGAAGTCTGTGTCCGTATCATAGTTAACATTGGAGAAATACCAGAAGGAAACCGCATCAATTGCACTTGCACCATTCAGGTTGATGATGATGGATGGAACAGTCAGTACAGAACCATTACGGACAGCAATGTTTGCGGTCTTAGGCATGACTGCACGACCTACCCATACAGTATCAGTTAATGTCCAATCTACAGTTGGGGTCATTTTCTGTGCAGTTACATTCAAGCCACGACCGTACATGTCAGGAGCATTATTGGTCTGAGTAGCAGTACCAGGACCAGGAGTAGGACCGTATCCAGGAGCTGTGGTATCAGTATCAGTCCAGCTGTAGAAGATGAAGTTTCCATCGTCAGAACGGCTAACCTGGGTATATGGGTCAACTGCGAAGTAATCTGAAGTAGTACCTGTGATGTCTCCAAAATAACCGCGGAAGGTATTAATGTCATTCACATACAACATGTTAGGATCTCCGAAGCGGTCTTTGGTGAAGTCATACAGGTTATAGTCAAAGGTAAAGATGGAGTAGGCAGGAGGAGCGTTCAATGAAGCACCTCCACCAACAACAGCAAGCAGGTGAGGATCACCATTCGCATCAACTTCCAGGTCACAGTCAAATGCACAAGTAGGATGGGTAATGAATGGCACAGTGTCTACACGTACAAAGTTACCACTCATGTCAAACACAGAGTCAAGCACCAGAGAATAGAAAGCTAAAGAGTCATATACCTCAGGGAATACACTCATGTCAAATTCTTCAGGGGCCCCCCAGGTATTACCACCATCTGTACTTTCAATCAGAACGGGGGAAATAACTGAATCAAGTCCTCCAGCTAAATCACCAAGGAATCCAATGTAAGCTACGGTACCATCAGGTCCGAAGGCCAACTGAGGAGAAATTGGGGTAATCACATCACCATCTAATACAAAATGATTGAAGGTAAACGTTTGTACCACATTCCAGTCTACCTGACGAGTAGCAGGATTGTAAGAGCCTTTGTTCAGGATAAGTTGATTACCAATGTTTGCCCCATCCCAGTCGCGAGAAAGGTACCAGAAGTTCAAGCTATCTGGCTGCTCAACAAGCGCAAAAGCAAAATATTCAGAGCTATTAGGTGCCTGACCGAAGTATTCTTCTTGGG
>JBCDIQ010000382.1:0-5387 GCA_039024295.1 Bacteroidota bacterium
AGAAGATAGAACGAACGATTGAGTAAAATAGTCCCTCCAGAACAAGTTTTCAAAATTACCGTTTGAAAAATTATTCCCACAAAAACTTTCATGAAGAAGCTGCTACCCTTTATTTTTTTGTTGCCTGCTATTTTACTCGAAGGTTGTACCAACAAATGGAAAGAGAAGCTATATGCTGCCCCTTCCCTTTCAGAACCCGTGTATCAAGTTGCTGACAGAGTACCTGCCAAGGAAGGCGATCCACAAAAGGGATTCGACTACCTAATTTATGGAGATTACATGGCGTATGGGTTCCCCTATCGGACCTTTGAAAAAAACTTCATCAAGCGGCTAGGTAAAAAGGTACACGATCCCAAAGGAAAGGCATTGGCCCGTCGTGGCAAAAATGCCCCTCTACCGTACTCATACACCGCGTTTCAGGCAGAAAATGGTGCATGGGTGGTAAATGGCAATTGCTTTGCCTGCCACGCGACACATATCAACGGAGAATTGGTATTGGGTGCCGGCAACAGCTTTGGAGATTTCAGGCAATCCTTTGGGATGGGCATCCGGGTTTTCAATGCTGGCCTCGGGGTAAAATACCCGAGTAAAACACCAGAAGGAGCAGCCTACCAGCACGTAAAACCTATTTATACCCAACTTGCCAGCCGTACGGCTTGTCCAAATATTGGCATGAACCCGGCTGCAAGAACAGCTGAGGTCACCGGCCTGATGCGAAACCCTTATACCTTGGAACTGGACCCTACGGTTCGGGACAGCCTGCCTTTTTCGCCCGTCAATATTGCCACAGATGTTCCCCCCCTTTGGAATGTACGAAAGAAGAACGCCTTGTATTACAATGCGCTGGGGCGCGGAGACTTCACCAAATTGCTCATGCAAATCACCCTAGCTTCTGTAGACGACACGGTACATGCAAGGAAGGTGCAGCAAGATTTTGTAGATGTGCTGGCGTGGTTGGAACAATTGGAACCTCCGGCTTATCCCTTTCCGATTGTTGACTCGCTTGCGGCATCGGGGAAAATGGTATTTGAAGAACACTGCGCAGGTTGCCACGGCACGTATGGAGAAAAAGAAACCTACCCCAACAAGATCATTCCGCTTCATAAAATCAAAACGGACCCCGCTTATGCCCGGGCAACGCTTTACTCAGAACTGGTGCCCTGGTACAACCAGAGTTGGTATAGCACTTCCCCCCCAAGGTCGCACCACCAGCCATCTGCGGGTTACGTTGCCCCTCCATTGGATGGGGTTTGGGTCACCGCTCCCTATTTGCACAATGGGTCCATTCCTACCCTGGAGGACTTACTCAACAGCTCCCAAAGACCTGATTTCTGGAAAAGGTCTGGAAAAAATGATGATTATGACACCCAAAAAGTAGGCTGGCACTATACAGCGAAATCTGGTGGTGGAGGAAAATGGACGTATGATACCACAAAGCCGGGCAGTAGCAACACCGGACATTATTATGGCGATAAGCTCAGCCAGGATGAAAGAGCTGCGGTGATTGAATACCTAAAAACCCTGTAGCCCTAAATATTAGGATTTTCTTCCTTCGGACATTGTGTTTTTGGTGCATAACGCTAACTTTCGCCTGATTATCAGGACAAGAGCTTGGGCACATGGACACATTGGTCGAGATATGGAATTACCCACTCCTTGAAAACAGTTTTATAACTATCAAGGTAGGGGGCATATTATCGCTGGTGTTCATTGCCTTAGGGGCATGGATAGGCATCCTTCTTGCCAAACGGTGGGTCCTGAGGAAATTGGCGACCCGGACCCCAAGGGCACAGAAAAGCAGACAGGCCCTGTTCAGTTTTGTCAGGTACCTGATCCTGCTTACAGCTGTGGCTACTGCCCTGTTTTCTCTGGGAATTGACCTGAATCGCTCCCTGTTTCGGGTCAATAAATTTGACCTCACCCTTTCCAGCCTGTTGCAAATTGCGGTCATCCTGATGGTGGCACGCCTGAGTATTGAACTGGTCCAACGGTTCGTCCTCGCAGGAAAGGTAAGTACAGACCGACTCGATGAGGGAAGGCGATATGCGGTTTTTCAGATTTTCAAGTACCTCACTTATGTGCTTGCTATCCTGCTTAGCTTAAGCAGCGTAGGGCTGGATATAAATGTGCTCATCGCATCTTCTGCTGCCTTATTGGTAGGGCTGGGATTCGGGATGCAGGGGATTTTCAATGACGTCATTAGCGGGATTGTGATTCTGTTTGAAGGGACCATAGAAGTAAATGACATTGTGGATGTGGGCGGCCTTGTGGGCAGGGTAAAGGAGATTCGGCTTCGAACCACTGAAATTGAAACAAAGGATTCGGTGGGGATCATTGTCCCAAATTCAAAATTTACCGGAGACAACGTCATCAACTGGAGCCATACAGCTACAGAAACAAGGATTCGAGTATCCGTTGGCGTTTCTTATGACTCCGATGTTCAAACCGTGAAGCGTGTCATGATTGAGTGTGCCCAAAACCATGGAGACATCCTGAAATACCCTAAGCCTACGGTATTTTTCCAGGAGTTTGCCGACTCTTCCCTAAATTTTGACTTGGTATTTTGGATCATTAAAAACTTTGAAACCGAACGCATACAAAGCGACATCAGGTATGCTATATTTGCAGCCTTTAAGAAACAGAATATCCAAATTCCCTTTCCCCAGCGCGACCTGCACTTCATATCGGACACCAGAAAACCTTCTGCCCCAACCCCAGATTTTCCCTCCCAAGAATCCTAACCCCATTCCATGCACCAGATTCCTCGTCGGGTATTCAATCAGGCTTTCTCTCAGTCTACCTACCAGCAATTTATTGCGGACCTCAATGGAACCTATGACTGGACCATAAGCTTCCGAGTTGCCGAAAGCCCGGTTTTTGTTCCCCGAGAATTCAAGCATCAGTTGCTACAAGCTTCTGAGCAAATCATTGATGTTTTGGTAGCTCCAGATTACAAGGAAAAAACCCAAAATGCCATCCCTCCGGATTACAAAGTTCCCCACGAACATGACCATCCCCTATTTTTTACCATTGACATGGCAGTGTGTGAGGGAAAAAATGGCCAGCTTATTCCACAACTTATCGAACTTCAGGGGTGCCCAACCATCTTTTGCTACCAGGAACTGGTGGCCAGGAAGTACCGTGAGTATTTCCCGATTCCTGATGACTACGAATACTTATTTTCAGGCTTAACCCCCGAAAGCTACCTGGATTTACTACGGGAAGTAATTTTAGGAGGATACGAACCCCAAAATGTGATCCTGTTAGAGGTTGACCCAGATACCCAGCACACCCGAATTGATTTTTTAGCTACCGAGGATAAAATCGGTATTAAATCCGTTTGCATCAGCGAGGTAATCAAGGAGGACAACAACCTATTCTACGTACTTGATGGAGAGAAAACGCCCATCTATCGCATTTACAACCGGGTCATCTTTGATGAGCTGGTGCAGCGCCCTGACAAACATGGAAGTTTCCGACTAACGAAGGCCGAGGGCGTGGAGTGGGCCGGACACCCTAACTGGTTTTTCCAGTTGAGTAAGTATACCCTTCCCTTGCTTGACAGCCCTTACGTGCCCAAAACCTGGTACCTGAGTGACTTGAAGGAATTTCCTCCCGACTTGGAAAACTACGTGCTAAAGCCCTTATATTCTTTCTCTGGAAGCGGCATTCAGTTTGACCTAAAACCCGGCGATTTGGAGACCATTGCGAACCCAGAAGCGTACATCCTTCAGCGGAAGGTCACCTATGCACCGGCTATACAAACACCCGATGGTACTGGGGTAAAATGTGAAATACGGCTCATGTACATTTGGCCAGAGAAGGAAACTCGCCCAAGGCTGGTGGCTAACTTGGCTCGGTTGAGCCAGGGTAAAATGATTGGCGTAAAATACAATAAAGACCGTGACTGGGTGGGCGGCAGTGTTTGCTTCTTTGAGCCAGGGTAAATCTTTTGGTTGTTCTCTTCTCTGAAGAATTCCCTTCATTTTCATTTTCTATTTTCGTCTATCATTCAAAATAACTTCATCCATGAGAAGAACCATTTTGTATTTTTACCTCCTATGCCCGTTTTTAATTTTCGCACAAGGAACCAATAATCCCTATGAATACGACAAGGAAGATTTTGACCTAATCTTGAAAGAGTTAGGGGTATCCATCTTCAAATTTCCTGTTCAGCAATCTTCGAGCAACCTGTATGATGTGGTCGTGGAAGAATATGAGAAGAACAAACTCATTTCTACTCAATCGCTGTTTACGATCACAAAGGAGAGCTTTGCGTCCATCGACCTGGACCCTACGGGTTATTCCAAGATGGAGAAAGACTCCATTTATTGGGCCCGGTTTTTCATTAAAGTCGAAGACACCGCGGTGGTCATTCGCCCAAAAATGCATGGAGTTTCAGGTAACATGAGCTTTGACTTTAGCGGGAAGTCCAACTACTCCCTTCGGGCACTTTTTACGGTAAAGGAGCAAATAGACAGCCTGGGGCATGTGGCCGTAAATCAGGAAGCTCCTTTGTTATTTCTATATGCAAATAATAAGACAGCTGATGAGCAGACCCTCTTCTGCCCGGCAGGAATTCCCAAGAAGCAACTGATCAAGCGGTTTCACTATGTTCTGTTTGTTTCTTTGGTAGAATTACCCATGGAGGAAAAAGATGATTGATCTTTACGGGGGGTGAATTACAGCCTATGTACCAAAAGTGATTGGCCAGCACCCTGTGTTGGCTTTTTTATTTTGGAAGTGTCTTCCTATTTTTTTGGAAAGACAAAATTTCAACCTGTCTACATATCCGCTCACATTGTATATTGATCCACTTAAAAAGATCGTTTTAACAAACAACCCTAATACCCGCGATATGATCAGAATGCTACCTTTGGCCTTGCTATTTTTCACTTCCTCAATTGCTTGGGGCCAAAATGTATCACTTACATTGCGTGAGGGGCAGAACTTCACAACAAACCGATCCTTCGTGGAGCTTGACACCCTGATCATGGAGGATCAGGCCAGTATTACTTTTACCAAACCTCAGTTTACCCTATCGGCCAAATACCTCAAGATCAAACGTAACTGTACCATTTCTGGAAAAGGCACGGATGGCAAACCGGGAAAAAAGGGGAGAAAGGGGTTAGAACGAGAAGATGGTCAGCAAGGGGGCAATGGTGGGAAAGGAAAGGATGGCGGCACCTTAAATCTGGTGGCCAATTATGTGGAAATCGGCTCTCTCACCATAGACCTTAGAGGAGGAGATGGGGGAACCGGAGGTGATGGCGGGCAAGGGGGCCTGCAAGGCCTGTTGCTGGCTACGGCCAGCTTTTTCTGGAAGCACCACGATAATCGGATCGCGAATCGCCTCTTTGCCAGCATCATCCTGATCCTGGTCTGGA
>JBCDIQ010000383.1:0-5377 GCA_039024295.1 Bacteroidota bacterium
CCTAACTTATTCAAAACCATGAAATACCTGATTTCCCTATTTGCCATTTTTTTGATTTTATCAGATGTGTTCAGCCAAGCCAAAGGCAATGCACGTTATGAGCGGCAGTATAACAGCCGGAGTTCCTCAAGGGAGGTGAATACCATAAGGAGGTCCTCTAATGGCTATTCTCAAACAAGTTCATCGACCTCTACTATAAGCGTAAATGGAACTGATCCTTTTTTTGTGAATGACTCTACGATGATCCTTGAGGTCAATGCCATGATGAATGTAAAGGCGGATGCGTTTATGGCCCAACTGAGCATTACCCAGGCTGGAGGTACCTTGGAAGAAACCTACCAGTTGATGCAAAATCGAATTTCGGCATTTATGAAGGGGTTAAGCACCAACTTTGATACTTCTTCGATATATGTAGACTTCATTTCCCTGGTTCCTACCTACGATTATGTGGTGGATAAAAAATTATTCAGCCGTACGGCGAATGAGGTGCCCTCTGGATATAAACTGGTCAAAACCCTACATATCCCCTACAGGACCAATCCTCAGCTAGATCAAATCATGCGAGCAGCTGCAAAAGGAGAGATCTACGACTTGGTAAAAGTAGATTATGTAGTTCAAGATATTCAAGGGGTGTATGACAGCCTTGCTCGTGTTTCAAGTAGGTTATTGGAGACCAAACAGAATAGGTGTAAAGCTTTGGGAATTGAGTTAGATAGTGCTCAAATCAGTTTATTGGCAGAAGATGTATCCAGCACCTATCCGTTGGAACGCTATAAAAGCTACACTGCCTTTAGCAGTGCGGCTTTACCGGCTCAGGTAAAGCAAGGAGATGTCACCAAGGTAAAGAAGAACAAGGCCTATTATTACGACAAGATCAATTACAATGATTTTGACGTGGTGATAAATCCTGTCATTACGGAGCCTGTCATTCAATTTATGTATAGCATGAGCATCCGATACGAATTCGGTCGGTAGCTTATGGGAAATTGCCTTTTTCACTCGATGGGGGTAAAATTCGCCTTTATGTAGCTACGAGAAAACCCATTGAAGTGCCACCATTCACTTAAGATACCGTAGAATCCCGCCTGCTTCATGGCTGAGCGAAGAATCTGGCGATTTTGCACTTGGGTGGAGGTCAGCCTTCCTGAGGCAAGGAATTTAGCTTCAAATCTTGGTTGAGCTTCTTCTCCAAAGAAGTCAAATGGGGTTCCCATGTCGAGGGGGATACCCTTTTCCGAGGCCAAGGTCAGGTCAACAGAAGCACCATAATTGTGCATAGAGCCTGAACGCGGAGAGGCTACGTATCTTTGCTGAGGCGTTCCTTTTACGATTTCCCACATTTGGTATTGCACTGATCGAGGCCTTGTGGCATCATAAACCAATAGGTACAAGCCCGGGTAGTTAACCCCCAGCCATTGTTGCGCCTTAGAGAGTTTTTGGGCAACTGCGGGTTGAAGGTATGCTCGGGTCAAGGAGTCGTACACGTCCTTTCCTAAAAAATTGTCACTGGTAGAATACTTCAGCAACACCCTAATGGAAGGATTAACTTTCTGAACATTTACCAACCCTTGGGCAATCATCCGTTTTTCCAAGGCTCCCGTATCCCTAGACACAAGAGATTCAGGTAATGAATCATTATATGCAGGTATCACTTCCATGCTTTGGAGGGTATCCAAGGTATCCAAAGAGCTTATGTCACCTTTCGGCTGCTGTAGAGAATCCTCTTTCATAGAAGAGTTAGCATCACTGGGGGTGCGGGTCGCAGTTTCCTGGCAGGCGGTTGGGAAAAAAGACAAGAAAATTAGAACAGGCAGAAGGCAATTTCTTATCGAAGGGATGTAGGATTGATTATTCACCGAGCTTTTTCCAAAGTTTGCGGCACCGCGCCTTCATTGACGCACTTCCTGTTTCCAGGTGCTGTTGCACAAGGTACTTTACCTCCTCTTGAATTTCAACATGCTGTACAGCCAAGTCTGCAAGTGCCTGGATACACATTACTTTCACAAACTTATCCGGATAAGTCCCAAGCCATTTCATCAAACGGTCTTTAACTAGCCACAGTTCATTTCCCTGCCATGAAATATATCTCAAAAGGAGCGGAAGGGACATCATGATATACCCCTCATCCGCCCACTGGTCCATATTGGCAAGAAACAAATCTCGGTATCCATTGAGTTTTTCTGGATGTTTACGGCAGAACTTTTCAAGTGCATCAGCTGCACGGAGTTTAACGAGCCTATCAGCACTGTTCAAACAGTTTACCAATTCGTCAAATCTTCCACCGTCCTCCTTAAGTACCTCAACCACTTCCGAAACCCTGCCGAGGGTTCGGGGAGTTCCTCCTTTTAGCATGCTGCTAAAGGACTCCATGGTTACGTACAGCTAGTTCAGGTTACGATCTCCTTTCAGGCGAAGAACTTCTCGCTGGAGGTCCATAACGATAGCTGTAAGTCGCTCAATGGAGATGTCTGGATCGGGAAAATCACTGCTCAGATACATCCGTGATCTCCAGACCTCACGAATGGAGTCTACATCTACTTCATAATCTGAATAGGCAGGATTATCCGAGCGCATAAGTAAAACACCCCCTTCTCCACTTATCCGATTGAAGACGCGTTTGTACACTACGCCTTCTTCACGAGATACGATGATGTAGGTTTCTCCATCTTTGATTCCATTGCGCCAATCTTGCATGTATTCACCGATAACAATGGTACCGGACCGCATAGGAAGCATAGAATCTCCTTTTATTTCAAAGGCACGGTAGGTTCCCTGGCCCAACATGGGGAGTTGAAAGCGAGGAAGCTCTTCTATGTATTCAGGGTCAGAATACCCATTTAAATAACCGGCGGCTGCCTTTTGAGAATTAACGAATTCAATATTTTCTCTCCCTTCTGCATCTAGCGTAATGGGTAACACACGAAGCCTTCTTCCTTCAATATCAATTCTTCTTTGTTCCTGATGACCGATGAGGTCATCAGGCTCCAAGCGACTCACATCCTCTTTGACAAGGAGGTCAATGGAAACTTCGAAGAAATCTGAAATATTTTCCAGGGTTTCGTATTTAGGGGTAGCCCTACACTCCTCATAAGCACCTATAGAAGACCTTCGGATTCCCAGCTTATCAGCTAGCTCTTGTCGAGTCATCCCCTTTCTTTTCCTAAGAAACTTCAGATTTTTCCCAATCACCTGCTTATCTTTTTCGCTCATGATATTAGATGGTTTATGAAAAAAAACATTGTTGCTTTTAGTATGCTAATACTTGCTTTAGCAATGTATAAAAAATTTAGTAAATAACTAAGAATGCGGGAGGATTTTTTGTAAATAGACATAAAAAAACCAGTCACATTTTTGACTGGTCCTTTTCGTATGCTTTTCCAGGGTTGGAATACGAGGAATCATTAACAAATAACATGCCACTGAATCATACAGTGCGCTAATTTGTTTGAAAAATATAATATTTGGGTGAGGGGAAGTGGTTACTGCTGGATAGCAACGGTAACGCCTCCCGAAAATAACGCCTCAATAGGCTCCAATACCAGAGAAGGAAAGATTCCCAATAGAATAACCAAGGCAACCAGCAAGGTAATTCCTAAACGGGGTAAGACCTGACTGGTGGGGGTAAGCACCTTATCGCTTGGCTGAAAGAACATCATTACAATAACCCTGATGTAGTAGTAGGCTCCGACCAGGGAAGCAAGAATACCAACCACTGCCAGGAATACGAGCTCTGCGTCAATGGCTGCAAGGAACACTTCCAGCTTGCTCATGAAGCCTGCCAAAGGAGGAAATCCGGCTAAGGACAACATGAAAATAGACAATGCACCTGCCAGATAGGGAAATTTTGTTCCAAAGCCTTTCCAGTTTTTCAGGTGTGTGTCTGGGTAGTCTCTTTCTGCCATCCCTACTACGCCAAATGCACCAATGTTCATAAGGGTATAGATGAACATATAGAAGATGACGGCAATAAATCCCTCTTTACCGGCACAAAGCCCCAGCAGCACATAGCCAGTATGTGCGATACTTGAATAAGCGAGCATTCGCTTGATATTTTGCTGGCGAGCGGCTACCAGGTTACCGTAAATCATGGTAAACAATGCAATCAATGCCATGAGCAACACGATTCGAGAATTGGCTTCGGACAGCAGGTCCAATTCCATCAGGATATTCCCTAAGGTCACAAATGCAGCCATCTTACTACCGGTAGCCATAAAGCCAGCCAATGGGGTAGGGGTACCCTCATATACGTCCGGTGTCCAGTTATGAAAGGGGAATGCGGCAACTTTGAAGAGGAATCCCACGAGGATTAATCCGACCGCGAGGAAAAACACCAGACGACGTTCTTCCATGCCTATTCCCCCTAGTCCAACCAATTCTGGATGCTCAACTAAATAGGTAATCTGTTCCGCAATCTGGCTATATTGGGTAGTGCCAGCTACATAAGAGGTAGTAGCATTCTCCTGCATGCCCACATATCCTGTCATTCCGTAGATGAGCGCAATGCCGAACAAAAGGAAAGCAGAAGCAAATGAGCCCAGCAAGAAATATTTTAGGCCAGATTCATTTGATCTGGGGTCCATTTTATATAGGGCGGCGAAGACGTATAAACACATGGACATGGTTTCCAGGCCGATAAAAGCCATGAGTAGGTCCCTGGCATTGGCCATAAGAATCATGCCCAGCACGGCAAAAACCACCAGTGCATAGACATCTGTAATGGGTTTTTCCTGTCGCCTTAAATAATCCTCAAGGAAAAAGAGGGTTAAAAGTCCAGATCCGGTGAGCATGGCAGCAATCAGGCTGGAGATACCTCCAGTTGCTATCATCCCTGAAAATGCGGTCTGAGCAGGTGTACCCATATCTGCAAGCAACCAAGCCCCAGCAGTTGCCAACCCAATTCCTGCAACCCAGGCAAGACCACGGGTGGCCTTGAACGAATCCATTAACATCAGGGCGAGCCCTGTTGTGAGCAGCACCATCAGGGGGGCAACTTGTTGTAAAGATTGGGAGAGGAGATCCAGGCTGAATTCCATATATGTGGAAACATTAATAACTAGGGCGAAATTAGCACAAAGCCCCTAGTTTCAAAAGGCCGCGAGCAAAATACCGGCATCAAATTCGTGAAGTAATTGGGGGAATGAGCAAAATTTTGGTAAAAATCTGAGTGTCCTTGACACTATCCCTCATTTGGCACAACGAAACCCTACGTCCTGGTAGCCCCTGGCTGGGTTGAGTTTAGACCGTCTGGTAAGGTGAAGGTTATAAGGAATCGAGAGATAAGAACCTCCACGGACTACCTTCTGGGAACCAGCCATCGGTCCCTTGGGGGCACGAACAAACAATCCTTCGTAAGCTGTAGGGCTGTACCAATCGCTGC
>JBCDIQ010000384.1:0-5353 GCA_039024295.1 Bacteroidota bacterium
AAGAGTTTCATTCGATTATATTCTTCTGGAAATGTATTGGGTGTAAGGGAAATGCTGTACCCGTAATCGGCAAAAACTCGCAAGACGGAGGTACCTTCTTCATCCCCGGGGATAATCTGAGTGTAAAAGTCCATTTTCTTGGGGGAAATACCGGGAATTACTACTTCTTCTGCCGTTAGTACTTCTTTGTTGGCAAGAAATCCATTTCCCTTCAAATTCACATCATAATTTTTCCTCAGATATCTGTCCCAATCTGATTTTACCTCCTTGGGTTCTTCCACGAAAGTAACTTCTACAGCTTTGTGGTCGATATCCTTGTGATTGACTACTACAGTTTTGGCATTTTGAGAAAAGCCAGCATTGAACGTTATGAGTGATGCTGCGATAATTAAAAATATTTTTTTCATTTTGATTATTGTTTTTGGGTTAAAATTGTAGATGAGCAGGATTGCGCTGAAGGTAAGTGAGTACAAACCTATCATTCGTTTTACCTGGCTTCCATTGAAGGTTTTGGTCACTTCGGAGGTAAAAGTTTCTACTACCTTTCCAGTTGCAGCTCCATTCCCCCACTCCCATGACACTTCGCTTCCTTGTCTAATCATTTGCTTAATTCATTTGCTTAATTTCTAATAGTGAGACCAAAATTTCGTATGCTTCCTGGCATATGTGCTTGCTCCACAGCATAGACCTCTCCTCCATACTTGAGTGTATTCAGAATCATGTTATTTTCGACTACTATGCTGTCATTCATTCTTTCTTGATTCAAGGATACTTGACCTTTAGCATCTACTTCACCCCACGTTAATGAGTTTTTTCTGAAAAGCAGCTTATCGGCACGCCCCTGAAAAGCTAATGGAATCGACCTCTCTAAGTCATCGTAAATTTTGCCGTCAGGATGGATTTGTTCCATATCATCTATTTTGTCTTGGACATTTTGGTGATCAGATTGCTTCAAAATATCCATTGCAGATTCGTAAATCCACATCAAATCCTCATTTTCTTGGTTACCTGGAATAATCTCTTCCATGATATTGGGGTAAGAAGAAATTTGTTGGTAATTCCTTACCACTGATTCGACCCCAGCCAAAACCATTGGCATGGCCGGATCACAGATTTCATCCATTAACTTTCGATCAAGGGTCCGTAAGTATTTCTCCTCATCAAGCTCTTGACCTTTATCTGCTCCGCCGTGTCCATGATATACAGGTGCTCCTTTATTGCCGCTGGAATGAAATTGCAATTCCACTTGGGGATCATAATCACCTCCTTGGATCATTTTAATTGCTTCAACTTCACCCTGAGGTACTTCGTCTGATAGCTTGATCTCATAAAGATTGAATGGATTTGCCTCAAGTAGCCTGACGGCTCCACGGCTCAATAGAAGAATATAGGTGTATCCTTCACGGTCAATAAATGGGACCAATGGTTGAATGAAAAAATGATTATCTGCAACCACTATTCCCTCATGCTGAATGGGAAGGGTCCACACCAGATTTATCTCTTCATTCTGATAAATCACCAGAGAATCTGACTGGTATTGCCAAAATTTTTCATCTGGTCCATATTTTTTTAAAAGCGTATCCAGTCGCTCTATTAAAAAGGAATATGCTTCTCCTTTTTGTGCAATTAGGTCTGTAGCCTCAGTGATAGCATGACCGAACCGCATTCGGTCTGTATAAATACTGTCAGAAGTAAATACTCTGTGGGTGGGAATAATCATTGAAAGGCAAGGCCCTTCAGCCTTGACCAATGAATCTATCTTGCTTTTAAAATTCTTGTACTCCATAAATTAAATTTCACTTTGTTATAATTACGTATTTTGTAAAAATATGTTTCATTAAATTTATTAATGTAACTTTTTTAGACATTAAGGATGTCCCATATCAGATATAATGATATTTCTAAGTTCCTTAACGCCTTTTAGTCAATGCAAGAGACCTTCACTATTTGCTGAAGGTCTTTTCTTTTTTTGCCGAGGAGACTTAGAGGTGTAATACCAATCCATTGTATTCAGTTCCCTAAAAAAGTATTACGGGTTACAGGAAAGCAATAAAACTATCCATGGAAAGTTGCAATATAGTACTTTTTAATTGATAAAAAGTACCCAAAAATCTACCCCAAACAAATCGAGTTTATCCTTGGATACACGAGACCCCGCTGTTTGGGGGAGGCCAACGCGCATATTTTTCTACGAAAATTTAGGCAGGGACGGTTAACCAGTCCTGCACCTCCTTGTCATCATAACTAGCAGTAGCACCTCAGCGGTATCCACTCTCGACATGACAGCGACTGTTTCGCCCGCAAAATTTGCAGAGTACCAAAAAGGGACATTTACGCTTGAGCAACTGTGATAGCAGAAGAGGTATCATCGTCCTCTAGCTTCTGAAGCGGAGCGGGAACTCGTTTGCCCGAAAGGAGCATCAGGGTAATATCATCTTCGTACTGGCAAGTTTGCCCTGCCCACCGCTTTGCAAAGCCGACCAGTCCTAAAATAGTGGCCTCTCCCCCCAGTTTTTTACTTTCTTCAAATACCTTACAAATTCGCTCCCAGCCGATTTGCTGTCGTTTGTCATTGAAACACTCCTCTAAGCCATCAGTGTAGGCCAGCAGCATATCTTCCGGGCCAAAATCTATGGTTTGAGAAGCGGTATTGGGAGGAATACTTGCCCCCAAAAACATGCCTTTGGAGACAATAGGGGTCACCTGGTCATGATGAGCCTGGTAGTGCAAAAGCCTTGGCATACCTGAGGAAGTAATGGAAATTTTTCCTGGGGTTATGTCTAAAATTGTGAGGCCCATGTACATATTTTTCAGGCCCAGGCTTCTAATCCCAGTGGAAATCGCTTCCATCATTTCCCCAGGAGAAACACGGTTTGCCAGGTTCCGAAAATAGCTCTTCACTGTTGCCACAATTACGCCAGACTTAAATCCGTGACCGGTTACATCTCCGATGATGGCTATTGCGTGCTGCTCATCAATTTTCAGGTAATCATAATAATCTCCTCCCACTTCTTGAGCGGTGTGCATGTAGGTGTGTACCTCCACGTGGGGATTATCAAGTGGTCCTTGGGGAAGCATGGACATTTGTAACTGCCTGGCCTCTTCGAGTTCGCGTGTCTTTCGTACGTTGTCTTTCGTGAGTTGCTCCAGGGCAAGGTTGAGCTGCGCTTTTTGTGTCCGGAGTTCTTGGTTTCGCTTTTTCAGCAGCTTCCGCTGGCGAGCCAGTTCTAGCTGCTCTTTCTTGCGGGTGATCGCATTGTCAATGCTGTGCAAGAGGTAAGAACTGGAAAGTCTGTTTTTTATCAAGTAGTCAGAAAATCCCAGTTTAATTGCTCGTGCTCCTACCAATTCATCTCCATTGCCTGTAAGCATGAGCACAGGACAGGTTGATAAAGATTTCGAGATTTTCTTGTAGACCTCCAGGCCGGTTGTCCAATGTAGGCTGTAATCTACTAAAACCGCATCCATTGGAGGATTGTCCTTCCTGTTCAGAAATCCATGCAATTCCTCCTCGGACTCCAACTGGTGTACATCCACCTCTTTTCCCGCTGCTTGATAGCCTTTTCTGATATATCGCTCAATAATCGCCTGATCATCTGGATTATCATCTATGATAAGGAAACTGGGCATGATCGGTTGATTGTGAGCACATTTATATTAAAAAATAAACAAGCTGGAATTGTATTTGTTCAACTAACGTATAGTTTTGTTATAGCAAGAAGCTTGTAGCCTTCTGCTCTATTGAACATAATACACCTCATCATGGAGATATTGATGTCAAACCTCAGCAGCTCTGTTACCGAAGGAGAGATTCGCGAACTCTTTGAAGAATTTGGACAAGTTCTTTCAGTTGAAATAGGCTCAAAACCTTTCACCAGAAGCAAGCACGCATGGCTCAAAATGGCACCACATGATGCAAGGCTGGTTGTCAGTTCCCTAAACAGCGATTATGTCAAGGGCAGAATGATGACCTTACCCTTATTACAGAAAATGACCAGCTATCAGTAACAATAGCTGGTCATTGAAGCCCATTGTGGTTGGTTTATTTGTCAAGGGTATAGGTAGCAGCTTTTCCTGCTTTGTACGGTGTGCCTGAGATTAAGGACTGAGCTGCCTGGAGTACCTGGGCGATGGGATTTTCATGATAATCCCAGTACGTAACTTCTTTAGGGATTATTTTGATCACTTTTATATGTTGCCGATCTTCTTCACTTGGGAACCATAGCTGCATCCCTGGATTCCAAATTTCACTTATCTCTTTTTCCTCTGAGCTTACGCTGGTGGTTCCGGAAATAGAGAGAAATTGCTGCTTTTCCATGTCTGAAAGCGTTACACAAGCCACGCATTGTTCCTTTGGGGTGAGGTTCAGGGCAGAAACCTCCTTTTTCGCAACCATCCAAATGGTGCCATTTTGTTCTACTTTTTCGATAGAGATAGGATGGCTTCGCAGCAGTCCTCCAGGATTGCAAGCTACTACCATAATTCCAGTCTTAACGTGCCGGATAAATGCTTCATACTGATTGTAAAATTCTATTGTGAACTCTTCCATAGCAAGTCATTCGGTGTGTGATTTTTGGAAATTAGATGAATGAGGGTCTTACAGATCTTTCGTACTGTTCCATCCTTGACGTGCATTTTCAAAGCGGTTGTCTAACTCACGAAATTCATCTTTTACCTCTTCGGAGGCGTTTTCTAAAGAAGCCTCTATGCGTTCGGTTCGTTCGTTGAATTCTTCTTCAAACTCATTCCAGTTGCGCACAGACTTTGCTTCTATGCTGTCTTCTACATTGCTCACAAATAGCCTGAAATCATTCATTTCTTCTTCTACGTTGCGCTCAGCCTGATTAGCTTCTTGCTTCATTTCTCGAATGGCATTTTCATATCTGCGATCCAGTTCTTCCATCTCTTCCTTGGCTTCAGCTTCCATCTCATTCAGGTTCGCATCAACTTTTTCTTTCACCTGCTGGTATTCTTGTTCTATCTCTTCTACTGAGCACTCAGCATTTCGCTCAGCATTGTTTTCAACTGCTTCTACAAATTCTTGAAATTCACGACCCACATCCTGCCCCTCTTCTTTTACTTGTCCTGTACAAGAGGTAAGCCACAGAAACATAGCAAAGGCGGTACCGAAGGAAATAATGCTTTTCATAATTGTAATAATTTTTATCATTTTATCTTAAAAACGTATAATATATCGAAAAGTTTCAAACTATTAGGAAATAAAATCGTTACTCAGGAGAAGTAACATATTTAATTTTTTGCATGAGGTTAATCGTCACCGGCTAATGGAAGTTCATCTTTATATAAGTAGTAATTTAAAGTTTTTGCGGAACCATTTTCACTTGAATCGCCG
>JBCDIQ010000385.1:0-5350 GCA_039024295.1 Bacteroidota bacterium
TAGGTCCAACAAAGTCGGGGGATTTAGTAGATACTATGCACTTAATACAAGAAGTTGATCCTGTCACAAACCAGCTTAAAGGAAGAATGGGATTGTTTGGGCCAGTTCCAATAAGGCGACCTAGACCTCCGCTAGGCAGTGAATTTGCGGATTTAAGCTATGAAGAAAGACTACGAAATTATGGAATAGCGATAGCCTACTAGCCACGTGACAACCAAGGAAATAAGATTCCTTATATTAATGACATTACCTACTCTTCAGGTTTTTTTCCAGCTTCATGCTACGATAAAAACAGTATATTTTTGGCAATACCAAATCAGGTCAGGTACTATGATAGGGTAAATTATACACCTGAAATAACTCTAAAAGTGAGAGCAATACTCGGAAGAACTGACTCAGACGCGGATGCAAATACGGAGGATGTAATTTTTATGGCTACTTACAAGGTTGACATTACAAGCATTCCCAGTGAAGGCCAGTATACCATTACGCGTAATAATTTTCATAATTATAATGCAAATGGAAATATGTCATGTAACACGGAATATTTCATGATGAGAGATTATGTGGTAGAAAGTTTAACTTCTTCAAGCGGGGCTGAGTTTTTTCCACTTGGATATAATGGACTTCCGTATGATTTGGTTTTGAAAAATCAGCGAATAGTAATAGATCAATATGCAATTCGATCAATTACAGCAGAGAATGTAACCTTCGGGCCGCCTGCCTCAAACTGGCAAGCTACTCAATTAATAGCGGGAAGTGAGATTACACTTGACCCAGAATCTAAGGGTATTAATAATGTTGCTATTAAGATTGGACCAAATCCTAGATTTGGTAGCTGTGCGACCTCTCCTCCTCCAAATGCCGCCACGTCAAGCGAGGTCAGATCTATATGTGAGGATATTAATAGATATGATCCAAGAATAGCTCAAAAGAAAGGGCGTTTCGTTGAATCCGATATAATATCTTCTTCTTCCCTCACCGCCTTCCCCAACCCCACCACAGGTCAACTCACCCTGCGGTTTGAGCTAGAAGAATCTGCTCCAGTCAATATTACCATTTTTGACTTGATGGGTGCCCCCGTACTTCCCGTCCATAATCAAACGGATATGCAAGCAGGTTCACATGAAGTGTCGGTAGACATGAGTCGCTTGGCAGCGGGTATGTACCATGTGGTCATGGAAGCCAGCGGCAAAAAGCAAACAGTAAAAGTTGTGAAATCAAAATAGGGAACTAAAAACGACTTTGAGGGCTTATCCATTTTTGGGTAAGCTCTTTTGTTTTTAGATACTTATTTTCTCTGGCCGACTCTGTACTAGGGATTTAAGCCCTCTACCCCAACATCCTCTCAAATTAAATAGTGATGAAACCCCACAGCTTTCGTACTTTTGCAGTCGAATTGGGCTTCAGCTATGTTTGGATGTAAAAGTATAAATGTCTGGACATAAAACTCCTCGCAGGTTTTCGAAACCAGCGAGGAGTAAATTTTGCCCCTGAATTCAAAAACAATTATGCAGTCTATCCGAAATATCGCCATCATAGCCCACGTCGATCACGGAAAAACCACCCTTGTGGACAAAATCCTGTACCAGAGCCAACTGTTCAAAGAGCACGAGGAAAAAAAGGAGCTGATCCTGGATAACAATGACCTGGAACGGGAGCGGGGAATTACCATTCTCTCGAAAAACGTCTCAATACGGTTCAAAGACACCAAGATCAACATCATCGACACCCCAGGTCACGCCGACTTTGGGGGGGAAGTGGAGCGCGTGCTGAACATGGCTGATGGGGTGCTGCTCCTGGTGGATGCCTTTGAAGGACCGATGCCGCAGACGCGCTATGTGCTGGGCAAAGCCCTTGAATTGGGCCTGCGCCCCATCGTGGTGGTCAACAAGGTAGACAAACCCAATTGTCGCCCGGATGAGGTCCACGAGGCGGTTTTTGACCTGATGTTTGCCCTGGATGCCACTGAAGAGCAGCTGGACTTTCCAGTGGTATACGGATCAGCCAAACATGGTTGGATGGGGCCTGATTGGAACCAGCCCACTGAAGATATCACCCCTCTGCTGGAAATGATCCTGGAATACGTGCCCTCTCCTCCTCAGGTGGAAGGGGCCTCTCAAATGCAGGTAACAACCCTGGATTTTTCTTCCTACGTAGGTCGTATTGCCATTGGTCGTGTCAACCGCGGCAAGCTTGCGATAAACCAGCCGGTGGCTTTGGTGAAGCGTGATGGTGCCATTCAAAAGGCGCGCATCAAGGAGCTGTTCACCTTTGAGGGACTTGGTCGGGCCAAAGCCGAAGAAGTAGAATGTGGCGACATTTGTGCCATTACCGGACTGGAAGGATTCGAGATTGGAGATACCATCACAGACGTGGAAACACCCGAAGGATTGCCGCCTATTCCCATTGATGAGCCTACCATGAGCATGTTGTTCACCTCGAACAATTCGCCCTTTTTCGGAAAGGAAGGGGAATATGTGAGTTCTCGTCACCTACGTGATCGCTTATTCAAGGAAACGGAGCGGAACCTGGCCCTGCGCATTTTTGAAACCAACTCTGCGGACTCATTTTTGGTGTATGGAAGGGGAATTCTGCACCTCTCCGTTTTGATTGAGACGATGCGTCGGGAAGGCTATGAGTTGCAAGTGGGCCAGCCTAAGGTAGTTATCAAAGAAATTGATGGAAAAAAACACGAGCCGGTAGAACTGCTCACCATTGATACGCCCGAGACTTCTGCCGGGCGAATCATTGAATTGGTTTCCCAGCGAAAAGGAGAACTCAAGGTAATGGAACCCAAAGGCGATGTCCAGCACCTGGAATTCGAAATTCCCTCTCGGGGATTGATGGGCCTCCGAACTTCTGTGCTCAACCAAAGTGCGGGCGAGGCCGTGATGTCTCACCGATTCAAGGCATACGAACCCTGGAAGGGGGAACTTCCCACCCGAATCAATGGAAGCTTGGTGGCTCATGAGACAGGCACTTCCATTCCCTATGCCATTGACAAACTTCAGGATCGGGGCATCTTTTTCGTTGATCCGGGAGAAAATGTGTACAAAGGCCAGGTGGTGGGTGAGCACAGCCGGGACAATGACCTGGTGGTGAATGTGATTCGGACCAAGAAGCTGACCAACATGCGTGCAGCAGGTTCTGACGATAAAATGCGCATTGCACCTGCACAAAAATTCTCCTTGGAAGAAGCACTTGAGTACATCCAGGAGGATGAGTACGTGGAAATCACGCCCCAGAACATTCGTCTGAGGAAAATCCTGTTAGAAGAGCACGACCGGAAGCGGGCGAAAAACAAAGCTGCACAGGTGTAGCTTGTGGTTGAGGGAATTTTATAAGAAAAAGAATAGTGTTAATTTAAGTGTAGGCTTAAGAGGGATACGTGGTGATTCGACCTTAATTCCAGCATTATTCATCCATCAATTCCCTTTCCTCATGAAAAAAGTAATGATGCTTATCTGCATCGGCATTTCTGCCATTGCAGTTGCACAGACGCCAGGAAACTTTGTCCATAACCCTGCAAATGCTGGGGTAAACAACATCTTTTTTGGGCAGAGGAAATTCTTGTTCATCTACAACCAAAACGAGCTTATTGGTTCTGGGGTACAGCAAGGGTATACCATCGGGTCGATTTGGTTTCGGCACAATGTGGTACGAACATCCGTGTTGACCAATTTGAAGGTTACCCTCGGGCACACAACACGAGGGAAAAATAATCCTCAGACAACTTTTGCCAATAATTTCAATGTGGGTACCCCTTCTGTGGTGCTCAATCAAGCTAGCTATACCTATACGTCAAATGCTGGTCAATGGAACGTTCCGAACAACAACTGGACGGAGATCCCCCTTACCACGCCTTTTATCTACAATGGCACGGATAACCTGGCGATCATGTTTGAATTTACCAACAGCAGTTCAAGTGCTGTCACCTTTTATGCTTCTAATGGTGGTAACCCCCTCACAGTTTTCGCTAATTCAGCCACTGCCACCACCTCTACCGGGAGTACGGCTCGGCCCATGCTGGGAATGTCAATTTCTTCCGTGTTGAATGCTGCGGATTGGACCATCCAGGCAGAGCAATCAGAAGGCCAACCTTACGTGTTGTGGGAATATCCCTACGAGGAAGAGCAAGATGCCTTTGAGATAGAACGGGCTTTTTCGGGCAATAGGTTTGAGCTCATAAATAGCGTGCAGCCCCAGGAATCTGCCACATACGCTTTTTCGGATCAGGTGCAAAAAAGCGGAACCTACCTATACCGAGTCAGGCTACAGCATTCAGATGGGAGCAGGAGCTATTCTCCTGTTGTTGAGGTAAATATAGAGGGGGAAGATGAAATTGCGGTGTTCCCAACAATCATTCAGCCGGGAAATACCCTAACGGTTACAGGCCCTTTTGTTGCAGGAGCTCAGGTAGCATTATTGGATATGCAGAGAAAAGTATGTGCCAATTGGACGCAAACCTCCCAGTCTGAACAATGGAAAAGAACCCTTCCCTCCGTGCCCGCTGGCGTGTACACGGTACGGCTTACGTCAGATGGCAGTTCCTACTATACCAAAGTAATGGTTCAGCCTTGAGGTAGATGCCTAATCGATTATCCGTACCACAATTGTTCCGCTAAATCTGTCATGTAGCCCAATGGGGGCATCTTGGCCCAGGTACCATAACGGATCTACTGGAATGAACCGAAAAAAGCTTCGGGCAATGATTTGTCCGGAGCTTGCCTTGCCACCCGTTTTATTGATCACCTTGGTATGAAACAAGAATTTCCCCAGGGTGCGTCCTGTTCCCATCTCCATCAGAATCCAGTAAATCAGTCCGTAAAATAAGCCGGTGACCACCAGTCCAATGCTGTCTTCCTGGTCAATATTTTCTCTCACCTCAGGATAATTCCAAAGAAAAACAGCTACGGTAAGGACAAAGGAAACCACCAGGAAGGTAACATCCACCGCAAACGTCCCCAGTCGTTGTTTCCAGGTGGCCAGCACCAATGGCCTGGTCAGAAACTCTTCTCTTTGAAGGTGGTCTGAAGCATTATTTTTCTGGAAATGACTCATTTGTCCCAACCTAAGGAATCGAGGTTGGGAATGCAATTGGGCAACCGGAATAACCCATTACCTAATCCAGATGAACTAAGGAGTCATCCTTGACCACACGTGTTTTGGAAAGCGAATCATGCCATCCAACGGGATTGCTGGCTAAAAAAGAGAAGGCATCAAAAGGAATGAACCGGGCAAAAGTTCTCCCAATCAATTGTCCTGGAGTCGGTTTACCACCATCTTTATTTACTACTTGGGTTTTGGTCACAAATTTTCCAGGGGTTTTGCCAAAAGCAGCTTCAAA
>JBCDIQ010000386.1:0-5347 GCA_039024295.1 Bacteroidota bacterium
GCTAGTATAGCACTCACATACATAGAGGTAGAGAGCGATTATTCTGTCTTCTTTTTTCACACATTAAAGATAGACGCTTTCTGCCTCTTTCTTTTTATAGCTCAAATAGCGATTCGCATTTTATATTTACACAAAGAGACGATAGACAGCAACTTGTAAAAAGTTTTCATAAGTACGTTGTGGAGGGGGCTAAAAGAGTGATTTTCAATGAAAACACCTCGCAGGTTTCAAAAAACTGCGAGGTGTTGGCAGTAGCGCAGGGTACATAACGCCCGCGCTACGAATCAGCAAATTCGTACCGCCGTTATCCAAACGGAGTGGCTAGCTCGAGACTATTTTTTGTTGATTGGTAGGATAAACAACCTGAAGGTAGCGGAAAGATGCCTTAGAGCGAGATGATACAAATCCTCACTTCTTTTACCAATCCATCTCCTTCCTTTTTTCTCATCTGTATAGGGCGTAATTTGCATGGGTAACATCACCTCTCATGGCTCAAAAACACCGTTTGTTTCTCCTGGATGCGATGGCCATCCTGTACCGTGCCCATTTTGCTTTTATCAAAAACCCAAGGATGACTTCCAAGGGGTTGAACACCTCCGCCATCTTTGGATTTACCAACACCCTGATGGAAATTATCTCCAAGGAAAACCCCACTTATTTGGGAGTGGCATTTGACCTGTCTGGGCCTACTTTTCGGCACAAACAATACCCCGAGTACAAAGCGCAACGAGAGGACCAGCCGGAGGATATCCGCAACATTCAGCCGTATGTGTACAAGCTGCTGAAGATTTTGGACATTCCTGCCCTGAGCTGTGAAGGTTACGAAGCAGATGATATCATCGGGACCATTTCCGCCCAGGTAAATGAAGATGAATTTGAGGTGTATATGGTGACGCCCGATAAGGATTATGCCCAATTGGTAAAGCCAAACGTGTACCTGTACCAGCCCAAATACCGGGGCGGTGGGTTTAATGTGTTGGGAGAAAAAGAAGTAGAGGAAAAATTTGGAGTGCCCCCGAAAATGATCACCGACTACCTGGGCCTGATGGGCGATGCATCAGATAACATTCCCGGGGTGCCCAAGATCGGCCCTAAGACAGCTGTGGACCTGATTACCACCTACGGAACCCTGGAAAATATCCTGGAGCAGGTAGAGGCCATTTCCAAGAAAAGCATCAAGGCAAGCCTGAAAGAGTTTGGCGACCAAGGCAAACTTTCCAAGGAGTTGGCCACCATTGAACTCAATTCCCCTTGCGATTGGTCTGTGGAAGGACTTAAGATTGGGCACATGGACCTGGAAGCATTTATGCCGTTGATGAAAGAGCTGGAGTTCCGGACCGTGGCCCAACGCATTTTGAACAGCAAGCTCAACCCCGTTCAGACTGGTCAGGCAGATTTATTTGGCAATAAATCTGGTACGGGTATGGAGTTGCCAGCAGAACTAGCTACTTCAGGTTACAAAACCCTCGAAACTACCGAGAATGATTATAAGTTGGTGGATACCCCTGAAGCCAGGGCTGAATTGATTGACCTCCTAAGCAAGAGCGAGACCTACTGTTTCGATACGGAGACCACCGGCATTGACCCAATGATAGCTGAACTGGTGGGCATTGCCTTTTCTACCCAGTCGGGTACGGCATATTATGTTCCCTGTCCTGAGGACAGAGAGGTTACGCAGGCCATCGTAGACGAATTCACCCCTTTGCTCACCTCTGGCAAGCACCTGAAAGTAGGGCAAAACCTGAAGTACGACATGCTCGTGCTTCGAAACTATGGCGTCAAGGTGGCGCCTCCACTTTTTGATACCATGCTGGCCCATTACCTCATTAATCCTGATGGAAAACATGGTATGGATGCCATGGCCCGGGAGTTGTTGAAATATGAGACAGTTTCCATTACCGAGCTGATTGGCAAGAAGGGCAAGAACCAAAAGACCATGCGGGAAGTACCTGTTGAGCAGGTAGTGGAATATGCTGGGGAAGATGCAGACATCACCCTTCAGCTGTACCTGGACCTGGCACCAAAAATCAAGGGAAATAAGGTATTTGAAGATATCGAAATGCCCTTGGTTCCCGTGCTGACAGAAATGGAATTTGCTGGAATTCGGGTTGATGATGGGGTGCTGGCGGACTATTCCGAGGAGCTCAGTGGGCGCGTTAAAACCCTGGAAACTGAGATTTATGAGAAAGCGGGGGAGGAGTTTAACATCAATTCTCCCAAGCAATTAGGGGAAATCCTCTTCGATAAACTGGAGATTGGACCAGGAAAGAAAGCCAAAAAGACCAAGACGGGCCAGTACTCGACCAATGAGCAAATCCTGACCCAGCTCGCGATGAGCCATGAGTTGCCAGAGCGTGTCTTGGCCTACAGAAGCATTCAAAAACTGAAATCTACCTATGTGGATGCGCTGCCTAAACTGATTCATCCCGATACGGGACGGGTTCATACCACGTATAGCCAATCTGTGGCAGTTACCGGGCGCCTAAGCTCGGTGAATCCCAATTTACAGAACATCCCGATTCGTACCCAAGATGGGCGAGAGGTGCGTAAGGGGTTTGTGCCGAAAGATGCGGAGCATACGCTGCTTTCTGCCGACTACTCCCAGGTGGAATTGAGGATCATGGCGGCCCTGAGCAAGGACGAAGCCATGATGCAGGCATTCCAGGATGGAGAGGACATTCACCGAGCGTCTGCGGCGCGGGTGTTTGGTACAGCACCGGAAGACGTCACCTCCGATCAGCGTTCGGCAGCTAAGACGGTAAACTTCGGGATAATTTACGGCATTTCTGCTTTTGGGCTTAGTCAGCGAATGAATATCGCTCGTGGCGAAGCTTCGGACATCATCAAGGCATATTTCGAGCAATACCCCCGCGTGAAAGCCTACATGGATGAGAGCGTTGAATATGCCAAGGAGCATGGGTATGTGGAGACCCTGTTTGGCCGCCGCAGGTATTTGCCTGACATCAACTCTTCTAACCGCACCATCCGTGGGTTCGCAGAAAGAAATGCCATTAACTCGCCCATTCAGGGTTCTGCAGCCGATATCATCAAACTTGCGATGATCGCCGTACAACAGGCATTTGAGGAAAAGCAGTTTAACTCTCAGATGCTCCTACAAGTCCATGATGAATTGGTATTTGATGTGTATTTGCCTGAGCTGGAAGAGGTAAAGGCCGTTGTCATTGACAAGATGGAACATGCGGTGGAGCTGGCGGTGCCGTTGGTGGTGGAAGCTGGCACCGGAAAAAGTTGGCTGGAGGCACATTAAACATTTATGTGATATGAAAAAGCTTGGAGGATTTGTTCTACTGCTATTTTGGGTAGCTAATGCCAGTGGGCAAAGCTTTTCTTAAGTTCTCCTATTTACATGAAGTCTTTAAACGGATGAATTCCAGGAATAAAAATTAAAGGGGTAAACGAACATCACCTTATTTGGATCATGGTAACCATCAAAAGGAATAAGAGGTTGAACTGGAGAATAGTAGCTTTTACCACTGTAGCGCTATTATTTTCTTCCAAGTCGGCGATTAAAAATTTTCAAAGTGGAGAGGATGGAGGAATGATTGCTGCATTCATTCTGGTGCTTGTTGCTACTGTTATGCTGGTTTTTGCGGTAACCAATGCCCTTGAATTGCTGAGGTCAAAGGCTGCCTTGACCATCAGTGACGAAGGGATCATGGACAATGTCAGCTCGACCCAAGCAGGCCTGATCAAATGGAACCACATCGACCAGGTTTCTATCAAAAATATTCGCAACAGAGAGCTCCTGGTAATAGGATTGGTAGAAGGGTATACGCCTCCATTGAATTCTCCGATTTTTAAGCATGCCATAGCCAGAAAGGAACAGAAAGAGCACGGAAATTCGATAGTCATTCACCCAAACTTTGTGGTAGATACACTTGAAGACATCCTACGTGCTATCGAGGAAGGCAGGCCTCAAAAACCTGAGTAAGGAGGCTCGAATTGTTAAATCCGGGAGCTAAAGCATATGCGGGGCCATCATTTCCAGTACTTGTTTGCTCAACTTCCCCATGGAGTACAGTCCGTTTTCACGCCAGGATTTACTGACTGCTAATCCATCAGAAAATGTTGCCAGGAATTGATCCAGCACCTTATCGTGATCGTACACATACCAGTGTCCTTGATAAGGAAAGGCAATGTAGATTTCCTTGCTTACATATTTTTTATCAAAGGTCAATCGGCCCTTAAGTTGAACCTTTAGGTAGTCAAATCCATTGATGTGCTGGGCAATGAAATCAGCCCCTTGCCAATCGTCATATAACCTGATGGTGGCAAATCCATAATCTGCCAATACTGCTGAGAATTTTTGGAAATTATAGGTTTCCTTTTGCCTGGCACTCAATTCCTTGTAGTTGCATTTTTCCATTGCCCCAAAATTTAAGCCCTATACTGTACAAATGTATGGTCCTCGCCAGCTAATTCAGCATCAATGATACGGGATATTATTTTCCAATCGCCACCTCCCAATCCTGCGCCAATGGCTGGGTACCCAATCCTCAATCCAGAAAATTGAGATTTGACCACAGCAAACACACCTCTAACGGCATCATAGTCAACTTTTCTTCCTGGACCTTTAAAATGGTACTGGGTGTAGCCGTTCACAATGATAACCTTGTGGTCTCCAATGAAGGCCTCGGCAAATGAAATCGTCCCCAGCTTTGCTTGGTCTCCTGTAACGGTGGCGAGGTCTGCTTGATAGGCCGCTGGAAATGCTTGTTTGATGGTTTTTGCTATTCCTGCACCCATGGTACAAAAGCAGTTGCAACCGTGTACGATTACCTCAAAGGTACCCGCTCTCGCCAGCTGAATTACATCTCCTGGTAGGTGCTTCATGTTAGGAAGAGTAAGTTATAGTCAGCCAGGATAAGCTTTGTCGTGAACATTAAGAGGAGCAAAGATATTGTTTAGCGCCGTTATAGGAAAGGGGTATACTCCCTCCCGTCAGAGACTGAAGCACAATATGAGATTCAAATAGTCTTTCATTTTCCTTTCCATTTTCCCTCTGGACCGTTGATTTTACCTTCAAAAGTATCCTCATCAATTTCATGGGTGCCAAATCGTTCGATAAACTTATCGGATATCCTCCTGACCCAAACGACCTCGATTTCGGGATTCATCCCTTCGGCCTGAATCACCTCTTTTGCGAAGTCTTTCGCATGAAAATGTGTTGCTGCAGCAATTCTTCTTTTGTCTTCAATGAGAATGCAAAATCCCCAATTGATGCATAGCTCACTGAGCAAGTTGTTCATTTCATGTTCCATCAATGGGGTTTCCATATGATATCAACTGTTCTTGTACGTCTTATACACCCAGTATCCTGCATAAA
>JBCDIQ010000387.1:0-5340 GCA_039024295.1 Bacteroidota bacterium
AGAGTCCTGTCGGAGACTGAAAACAATTGTCCAGACTTTGAATTTGTGGAATACGATTTCCTGGAATTATCGAAATGGGCAGAAGAATATGAAACCCCTAACCCCCAGTTTAAGTTGGGGGAATCAATCATTAGGCATAACCATGAGTCAGGGAATGAAAATCTTAATGAAATGATATTTGAGTACTTGAAGCCAGTTGTTGTGGAGATAAAAAAGCAACACAGTTTTTACATCCTTCTTCAGTTGCTCGATAGTGATAACATCGAAGTAATTTAGGTACCTGAGTCATCACCCGCTTTATTTGACAAACCTTTACCCCAGATAAATTTTAACTCTTCAAAAATCAAACATCATACGTACCTTCATCTCCACCATGAGGTACTTCCTGCAGATCATATGTTTTGTAATTATTTGTCCAAGCTGTACCCCCAACAATCAGTCAAATGAAACCTATAAGTCAAACATCCTGAAGATAGAACGGATTACCCATCAGGTGTTTCAGCACACCTCTTACCTGGAAACAAGGAGTTTGGGAACTGTCCCTTGCAATGGGATGGTGTACATAAACGAAAATGAAGCGATTGTTTGTTGACACCCCAACAAACGATTCGGCTGCTGCAGAACTAATCAGCTGGATAGGACAGAAGAACATCAAAGCAGTAGTGATTACCCATTTCCATATCGACTGCTTGGGGGGACTGGGGGAATTCCATGCTAATGGAATCAACTCTTTTTCCACTCATCAAACCATTGCCCTTGCCAAGAAGAACAAGGAACAAATCCTCCCTCAACATGGGTTCGGACAAGAAATGGGGTTCCAGATTGGCGATGAGGTCGTGTTTGCAAAGTATGTTGGGGAAGGCCACACTAGGGATAACATCATCGGGTACGTCCCAATAGAGAAAGTCCTTTTCGGCGGATGTTTGATCAAGCAAATGAGTGCGCCCATGGGCTATCTGGCTGATGCAAACACTGCGGCATGGTATGCAACAGTTGAGAAAATAAGGAAGGAATTCCCTGAACTAGCGATCGTCATCCCAGGGCATGGTAAGCATGGAGGCGTAGAACTGCTGGATTATACCGCCAATTTATTCAGGGAAGCTAAAGAACGGTAGATATTCTTGGGGGCAAACATGCACCCAACCCCATAAGTTATGGTTTATTCGGAACTGTTATGATGGATATACATATTGCGAATCACTCACACCTTCATTACCCCATTCGCTGGCTCAAATCCTGGTTCATATGAAAACGACTTTCCTGATTTTCCTTATGTGTGTCGGAAATTGGGTTCTGGCGCAGAAAGTTGAATACGTCTATCGAAATCCGAATGACAGTTCCGTTAATTGCTATCTAAAAATTTTTCCCAACACCCCCTCAACTAAGGGACTGATTGTCAGGGATTATTCAAACTTACCGGACGTATCAAAGCGGCCCTCATATAAAATTGTACAACTGTTGGCAGAGGCGGGGTTTATGACGCTAATCACCAATACTTCCAGGCAGTTCCCCGAGCTATTCACCGCAGACTCGACCATGCACCTATTGGATGAAATCATTCATGAAGTACTCACAGCGCATGATATCCCCGAGCAGAACATTTTTATCGGGGGCATATCTGCCAGTGGAACGAGGGCCTTGAGGTATGCTCAGTATTGTGCCGCAGGCAAATCAGACATTAGGGTGCGTGGCGTTTTTGTGGTCGACTCTCCCCTAGACCTTGCAAGATTTTATAAATCGGCATTTTATCACAAAAAGCACTTCACAGGCGGGATGCTATCAGAAGCCAATTACATGTTGCCGCTGTTTAATTCCCTATTTGGCGGAAGTCCGGCAGAATACCCCGAATCCTACCTAAACGGTTCTGTATTCTCACATCAGGATAGCATAGGCGGTAATGCTCATCTGTTAAAAGATACCGACATAGTGATTTTTCACGAACCTGATATTGATTGGTGGATCAAGGAGAGAGGCTGTTCCTATTATGATATTAACTCTTACGATTTGGTCGCATTTACTGTACTGCAAAAAGCACTCGGGAATGAGGGGATTGAACTAATCACCACAACTGGTAAGGGGTTTGATAAACATGGAAGCAGAAAACCCCACTCCTGGACCATAGTGGATGAGCAGTATTTGATTGATTGGATTTTGGAAAGAACGGAATGAGGGTTGTATTTCAAAAAATTAATCCGGTTAAAATCTATTGATCTATAAGTGGGAAATCAGTGTTGGTCTCCTTCAAGATAATTAAGGATAATAAATGCTCTCAAAACCTATAGCCATTCGGATTACAATCCTGGTATTATGTCTGGCAAAAACAGCCACAGCCCAAACAGAGATAGATTCCCTTTCTGAAAAGGACGGATGGTTGCTTAATTACTGTGATTCCCCAGCAGGAGGTAACGTTGACTCTGTAAATGGGCTAATTGGTGTCCCTAAAGACTGGGATGGAAAAGATCAAAATAGAAGGGTCATATTCAGGGCATTGATTGACACGACCGGCCAGATAGTTAAATGCACCATCTTGAAGGCACCTAATCCTGTTATGAGACAGGCTGCCGAGTCCCAGGTTCACTTGGTAAGGTTCCAGTTGGGAGCCTGCTTTAAGGGCTACTTGAGAGAAAAGGGAATAGATGAAAAAAGGATATGGATAAACTTTGTCCTGACAGCCAAAAAATCCAGGGAATAGATCAATTGAGGTAGGTGCCCTACTTTACCGCCCTCGCCTCCCGGTCAATAAGATCTGACACGAAGATGAACTCCTCCAATGGGGGACAATTGGGATGTAGCACCTCTTTGTTGCTGCCTTGCCAGGCCTTTTTTCCCTTATAAAGAAACATGATGTTGTCCCCAATATTCATCACGGAGTTTAAGTCATGACTCACCACGAGCGTGGTCATGTTAAATTCCTGCGTGAGGCGATAGATCAGTTTGTCAACCACAGAAGCGGTAAGTGGATCGAGGCCAGAATTGGGTTCATCCACAAAAAGGTAATCCGGGTTCATGGCAATGGCACGGGCAATTCCCACCCGTTTTTGCATTCCGCCTGAAAGCTCAGCGGGAAACAGCTTTTCTGAACCGGACAGGTTTACCCGTTCCAGGCAAAACGCCACCCGTTCCCTGATTTCTTCCGGCTTTTTCCGGTCAAACATCTTGATGGGAAAAGAGATGTTTTGTTCAACGGTCATGGAATCAAACAAGGCTGATCCCTGAAATAGCATGCCAATATTTTTGCGGATCTCTCGCTTTTCGCGGTGGTCCTTTTCATAGAAATTTTGTCCCTCGTACAGCACTTTCCCTGAATCAGGCTCCAATAAGCCGACAATGGATTTCATCAATACACTTTTCCCGCTTCCACTGGCCCCAATGATCATGTTCACCTTTCCCCGCTCAAACATCATGTCTATCCCTTTGAGGACCTCCTTGTCGCCAAATGCTTTTTTGATATTTCGTACTTCTATCGACATAAACGAATACTATAGTCAAAATTAACCCTATCGCCTCATAGCTAACCCCTAATATCTATAACAGCAATTGCGCAACCATATAATCAGCAAATACCATGGTCAAACAGCCATAGACAACAGCCTTGGTTGCAGACCTGCCCACCTCCAGGGCTCCCCCCTGGGTATAGTAGCCATGATAAGCGGCTACAGAAGTAATGATAAAGCCAAATACGACTGATTTGACATACATAACTACAACCTGATAGGGATCATAATACGTTTGAATTCCTAAGGTATAATCATAGGGGGTAACCTCTCCACTGACATATCCCGCAATCATGCCTCCCAGGGTACATAAAAAGGCCGATATGGTCACCAAAATTGGAAAAGAAATCAGTCCGGCAGCGATACGGGGAATGATCAGGTAGCCACTGGAATTAATGCCCATCACCTCTAAGGCATCAATCTGCTCGGTTACCCGCATGGTACCGATCTGGGAGGCGATATTCGACCCTATCCTACCTGTCAAAATAAATGACATTACGGTGGGCGCAAGTTCCAACAGGGTTGATACAGAAACAACTGAGCCAATGATCGAAGAAGGCAACAGGCCCGTTGTGAGCTGATAAGCTGTATTTAACGTGGTAACGGCCCCCATGAAAGAAGAGATAATCACCACGATAAACATACTGCCCGCCGTCATAGAAATAGCCTCAGCCAGGGCTAGGTGGTAGTAAACGCTGAACTTTTCAGGTGTTTTGAAAATGCTCCCCAGGAGCATGAAATACCTTCCGGTATGAAATAGGAGTCTTTCCAATCAGTTAAGGCTTATTACTGCCAAGATAACACAATTGTACTATATTGGCAGGATATTCACCACTTCTAACGAACACATGAAGGAAAAGATTTTCATTTCAGGAGCGACCAAAGGAATTGGCCGGGCCATTGCCAATTTATTCCATGACAAGGGCTGGCAGGTCATCCTCACAGCCAGAGGCGAAAAAGGGCTGGAAGAAGTCCGGGAGGCCCTTCCCGGAGTTGATGCTATTGCCTGTGACATGAGTGATAAGGATGCCGTAAAAAAGCTAGCTGCTTACCTTAATGACACTTATGGGGCGTTGGATGTGGTAGTAAATAACGCAGGGGTTTTCCAAATGGGCAACCTCCACGAAGAGCCTGACAGTGCATATGAGATGATGATGGCCACCAACGTAAACAGTGCTTATTACCTGACAAAAGGCGTACTCCCTCTCATGAAGGAACGGAAGCAAGGCAGTATCATCAATATCTGTAGCATTGCGAGTCTGGCGGCCTATCCTGGTGGTGGCTCCTACACGGTTTCTAAATTTGCCTTATTGGGATTCTCCAAAATGCTCAGGGCAGAACTTCTGGGGCACGGCATTCGGGTGGTAAGCGTGATGCCCGGCGCAGTCATGACCGCCTCCTGGGAGGGAGTGGATGTGCCAGAAGAACGCCTGATGCCAGCGGAGGACATTGCCCATGCGGTGTTTGCTGCCTGCATCATGAGCAATCGGACAGTTGTGGAAGACATTGTGCTGAGGCCGCAATCGGGGGATTTGTAGATCATTTCGTCTCCATTCACATAGGGAAGTCTTTCTATCTTCAACCTTACACCATTCTACCCTCAAAGAAAAGGCCATTCATACCTTACATGACAAAGTATAAATGGCCTTAGCAGCTGAAGCTTCATTATTAACGTAAACGAAAGTGGCTCTTACCACCGAACAGCATTAATTGAGGATATTTGTTTCCTCTTTCCAATTATCTCCAATTGATTATCTGATTGGGTTGGGTACAAACTGGAATCTAATTTGAAATGACCCCTTTCCTCAAGCTCACTCAGCGATATTTCATAGGTTTTGAAGCCATC
>JBCDIQ010000388.1:0-5324 GCA_039024295.1 Bacteroidota bacterium
AAAGCTTCGGTTTTTCCCGGAACCTCAATTAGAAGCCGTTTCTAGATGATAATAAAAACTGTCACGGTGTTTACTTTTTAAAACTTTGAAATTGGAATCCTTACGTCTGACTACCGTAAATCCTTTCTCGTCCATATCTTCGAAAATAAAATAATGACATTCAATGCGCTCCTCATAGATAACTTCTTTTTCCTTAATTAAGCTTAAAAGTATTACACCTTCAGCTGCTTCCCTCACTCTGTCATTTATCATAATTTTCTTATCTATCTCTTTGTAGGTAATTCCGTCATATGTAGTCAACTCACCATATACGAATACAAGAAAGTCCCAATCCTCCTCAAAAAAATCAGCTAAATCTATTTCAAATTCTTCTGTTTTGTTAGTCCTCTCAAGGAGTTCCATAAAGTCACCACACCAGCGATTATCAAACTCTATATCACAAGAGGTTATAAAGATTAAAAAACAAATAAGGTATCTGGACATGTTATATCGCTCATCATAAGACAGTTCCTTCCAAAGCCATTTCGTATCAAAGGATATATTAGGAATCAAAAGTTAACCACTATAAAAGACGCAGCTTATTACTTTGCTGCTCACGATGGAATTAGCCTGAATACAGCCAATTAGATGATTCCCGCAAAATCCCTATCACCTAAAACCTATCGCCCAATACCTGCTGCTCTACCTCTCCTCAAACACCCACCCACCATCCATGCCCTGGCGCTTGAGGTATTTTTTGTAAGTGTCCACGAGGGCGCGATCAGGGCTGTGGTAGATAGAAACCCGGTACTGTAACTGCGAACCCACGGGAGGGTACAAAATGATGGGGCTATGCCCTTTCAAGGCAAGTTCGGAGACCTTTTCCCGGGCCAGCGGGAGGGTGGCAAAACTGCCCACGATCAGGTGGTAAGCCTTCACAGGCGCAATCATCCTGCTTACATTTGCATTGGCGCTAATGGTATCCAGCAGGCCAATGTCCAGGCTCATGTAGGGTTCTCCCTGGGGATCGGTTCCAGCGGTAAGGTCAAGCATAGGACCTGCGGTAGAAGGGGCCAAACCTTCATTGTCGCCTCTGGGAACGCCCATCGAACGGGTATTCTGGGGGGTAACAGCAGAAGCTGGCACAGCACCATCGGAGATAAACTCGTTTTTGGGCTGTTGAAGACGCTTTCCGGGTTGGGTCGGTAAAGACCGGGAAACCACCTTCGGCGCAGGTTCCTGGCTAGCAGGGCCTTGCCCACTTAGGGTAGGACGAGGCGATATTTTTTGTGGAGCAGGCTCTGTAGCAGGCTCATCCTGTTCGGGTGAAACCGCATTTACGGCTGCTGCGGGGGAGTTGTCGGCAACAGCAGATTCCTCTGAGCCAAACGGACCCGTAAAAATGATCAATCCGCCCAGGACCAGAAACAGCCCGATCAGGAGGGCAGAACCCCAGGTGCTTTGCTGGAAAAATCCAGATGGATTGCCCGTGGTGCTGGTTTTATCAGACGCTTCTCCGGGGACTGATGTGACGGCAGGTACCCCGACCTGATAGCTGATGGGACGCAGGCCGTAGTAGGCACCGCCCATAATGCCTTCATCGGAAATGGTGGAGAAAAAGGAAGTCTTGCCATTGAAGTGGCGGTGTAAAACACCCACCTCAGGTATTTCATGTTGATTTTTGGTCTTCATGTTCCATGAAATGGCCACCCGTATTTCCGAGAGGATTTCATGTGCTTCTTCGTCAGAATAGTTCAGCTGATGCTTCAGGTGATTTGCAAGAGAAAGCTCTTCATCTACTGATTCTTCGTATTCGAATACAGTTTCTGGAGGGCGGATTTCATGTCGCTGTTCGTCAATGCGTGCAGCATGCTGAACCTTGCGAAACGTTCCTACTCCAGGAAGAGAAAAGGCAGGGAGCTCTTTAAAAGCGCTTTTTAAATGAAAATCAGTCGTCGGACTCATAACTTCCGGCTTTAAAATAGGTCTGTTGCCATTCGGCAGAATTACATAAGCAAAGGTCTTACCAAAATCATTTTTAAGCTGAAATAAATTAAATTTGCAAAATCCATCTTATGGACGACGGTTCTGCCAATCGTTGCGCCTTGTTAACCTCAAGTCTTTTAAAGTACTGCTTTTCACGTTAATTGCCAAAGAGTAGCTCTGAAGGGGACCAAACGGGGTAACCTGGAAGGACATTTCCCAGCAGTGTAAGTCCCGGTAGATGTTTAAGGTAGTCAGGGTAACTTCCTTGGCACGAAAATCATAGCCCGATTGAAAGCCGATCTTCCACTTTTCGGTAAAGTTGAAATCGCCTCCGATCCGTGCCGTTTGGGTGATGGTGGGTTCCAGCAGGTTAGGTTTGGAATATTGGAGGTTGTAGCTCAGCCTGAGGGACCAGGGAATCTCAAAATCGACATAGTTAAATACTTGGTTTAAGTCTTGCCGAAAATCATCCCCTGCTTCATCTTGTTCTTCGCCTTCTTTGTTTTTGCCAAATTCTGTCGATCGCAAACTGGTGGTCAAACTGACGTTGGCTCGGGTAATTCGGCCCAATCCTCCAGTTTCATTCCAGACCAAACGGTCCACCCGCCTGCCAGCATCATTAGGGTCCTCGATGTCTCCTTCCAGGACGTAGGGATCCAGAGAAGCTCCCGCGTTTATGTTCAACTTATTGTTGAGCAACTGGGTTCGTGCAGTTAAATTGAATGGCTGCAACCGGAAACTGTCGGCAGCAAAGTTGTAGGAACTGCTTACGCCCAGGGCATCCAGCAGTCGAACCCGCTCGTATTTATCTTCTTCTTCCGGAAAATCCTCCTCATAGCTTTCTTTTTTCCGGTATTTCATCTCAAAGACGTTGTTGATCCCAAAGTTCATCGAACGGCTCTCTCCTTGGCTGGGACTGCCAAAGGTGCCATTCTGAAACCGATTATAGGTTTGGGTATCGCCATTTCGGTTGGACTGGACTTCCCGGTAGTACCCAAACCGCTCTTCTGCGAAATCGGGACGGAAGTTATACCCTATGGTAGGAATAATCTGCTGCCGGATTTTGCGCTCTCTCCTGGAGCCCAGCAACTCATAAAGCCCATAAAAGGTAGTATTGGCACTGATGTTAAAGTTATAGTCCCGCGCTGCTGCAAAACCGGGAACGTTAAAATCTTCTGTAGTGCCTTCCGCCCGGTTGTACACCCGCTGCAGGGTCTCAAAGTACCAGTATTCATTGTAGCTGAACCCAGGTGATACGTTGATGTAATTCAGCACCCGAATGTTGGTAGATACTGAGGACTGGTGGCGGAGGCCATTGCTGATGTACTGGCGCGCTGGTACCCTAACAAAAACGCTGTCGGTTTCATCAAAAATCTCAATGGAATCAGCTGGATTGAACAATACATCAAAAAAGGAGGAGTCAGGCACATTGGAGAGCTGGTTCCTGGCAGTCAGGTTGTAGTTTATCCCCAGGTTTTTCAGGAAGTCGGTTACCCCGATGGCATTGAGGGCTTCGGGCATGTCTCCTTCGCGAATCCCGCGGAACGGGCTACGACGGTTCATCTGAAGGTTAAGGGAAGGAAGTTCTACGCTCACCAGGTTTTTGTTGACGTCCTGGCTGTGGTTCATCCCCAGTGTCATGCTGAAAGGAGAGTTAGCAAAGGTCTTGGTAAAGCTAACGGAAGAGTTCAGGTTATTGGTCAGGACATCTCCCTGGTCGAAGCTAATTTGGCGCAGGAAGCGGGTGGAACTGATGTTAACGTTCGCGTTAAAATTGGTATTCGGGTTGATTGGCTGAGTATGGTTCCACCGGAGTTTCCAGCCCCTGCTTTCGGTAAAATCGGGGTCGGTAAAGCCATCTCTGCTTTCTCCGAATCGTTGGATACCGTATTGCACATTTACGCTGCCATTGTACTGGTACAGTTTCCGGTAACGGGAAGCTCCAGCAATTTGCCAACCGCCTTTGGTGTAAATGTCGCCCCGAATCTCCAAATCTATGTAGTCATTTAAGCCGACGTAATAGCCAAGTCCTTGGAGGAAAAATCCCCTGTCTGGTGCTTCCCCATACTGAGGCAGCAACAGGCCGTTGGTACGTTCTTTCTTATTTGGGAAAAAGCCAAAAGGCAGAGCGACCGGCAACGGGAAGTTCCCCACAACCAAATTCAAAGGGCCACTCACTATCTTATCATCGGGTATGATTTTGAGTTTGCTAGATTGTATCCGAAAGTGGGGATGCTCGGCATCGCAGGTGGTGAAAGCCCCTCTTCTGATGTGGAAACTGCCATCTGGCTGCCGCTTGGCTACGTTGCCGATTACATATCCATCTGCTTGTGTGGTCCTTCCGCCTCTTACAATTCCTTTTTGAGATTTGAAATTGTAGCTCATTTCCCGGGCATTATACGTCTGGCCCCCTTCTGTAAATTCAGGGGTTCCCACCAACTGGCCGGTGCTGTCTTCTACCCCCTCAGCAAACATCGTTTGGATCTCCCATTCTACCCGAACCCGTTCTGCTTTCAGTACGATTGATTCGTAATTCATCTCCACGGCTCCGTAGAGAAAAAGCATGTTCTTCTTAAAATCAAAAACGATGGAATCCCGTGCCTTATAGGTAATGGCCGACTTCAGCTCGCTGATTTCTTTCAGGGAATCCTGCAGTGCCTGTTTGGGGTCTCTGGGGATAAGGGTGTCTGCTACCGTTGTGTCCAATACTGCGGTGGAGTCAAATAAGGCTACATTCAGCGAATCCAGTCGATCTGAGGTAAGGCGCAAGGTATCCTGCCCTTCTATCAATAGAGATTCGTTCCGGGTGGTGTCCACCTGGGCACAAAGTTTGCCTACAAACAGCAGGCAGAACAGTAAGGCGCCGAGAGATAACTGAGGACGTGGAAAAATGGCCAAAATACTGTTTATGTTTACGTTTCCCGCTTCATGACAGCAGGAAAGTTGCGCAAAAAAGGGCTTAATGTTAAATTTGTTGAGCTATCCTTTTGCAGTAACGGCGAAATTAACGAATTAATCCAAACCGGAAGAGTCGTGAACAGAATTCGTTTAGCAATTTTACTTTGTGCAGTGGCAGGCTACTGGTTGACCTCGTTTACCCTACCCCTGCGACCCGTCAATGACAGGCCCATCCGGACCGTCATCATTGATGCAGGTCACGGTGGGAAAGATCCTGGTGCCATCGGCAGTCGGCACTATGAAAAGACGGTCAACCTCAAGGTAGCGTTGCAGCTTCAAACGTTAATAAAATCCCAAATGCCGGGGGTGCAGCCCATCATGACCCGAAACACAGATCATTTTGTGGCGTTGCATGACCGTGGGAAGATCGCCCAGGACCACGATGGGGATTTCTTTATCAG
>JBCDIQ010000389.1:0-5299 GCA_039024295.1 Bacteroidota bacterium
AGGATTTTCCAGCCCAATGTTGCGGTAGGAGATACAACAAGCCTCCGTGGAGCAGTCATCAACCTGGGGTCTGACACCCTGCTCCTTACCCGGAATTCTACCCTAGAAATAAATTATTCCATTGACCAGGGGCCTACCCAAACCGCAAAGTTGTATGATGATTCCCTCAATTTTGTGTTTGCCCCCAATGACACCATAGAGTTTACCCACGACATCGAAACAGTTTTTCCAGTTGAGAAGGTGTACAGCATCTGCATGTGGCCCGGCAACTTTACTGACCAGGATATTTCCAATGATACGTTGTGTGTATTTGTGGGACTGGGAAGTTTTACCAGTATTAGCAGTTCCGATGTGTTACAAGCGATAAAACTATATCCCCAGCCTGCCAATGAGCGAGTTTACATTCAAACTTCGACAGGAACACAGGTTAAAAAATGGGAAATCTATACCCTGCAGGGGAAGCGGATTCGATCTGGTGAAGAACTAGGCCAATCGTTATCCATTAAGGACCTTCCCGCAGGAATCTACCACTTCCGGATTGAAACACAAAAAGGACGATTCAACCAAAAACTAGTCAAGCAATAATTCCTGAATCAGACGATCTTTCTGCCTACTGCACTTGCAACGGGTGGCAAGGTTTCATACAAAGCCCTGAATTGCTCAAAGTCCAGCTGCTGGGCAGCATCAGAAAGGGCCACTGCAGGGTTGGGGTGCGTTTCGATAAGCAGCCCATCTACGCCCATGGCCACACAAGCTCGCGTTAGATCAGGCACTCCATAGCGGTAGCCCATCGCATGGCTCGTATCAAGGATAACAGGGAGGTTGGTGTATTCTTTCAAGAAAGAAACCCCACACAAATCCAGGGTAAACCTCGTTTTGGTTTCGAACGTCCGGATGCCTCGCTCGCAGAGCATCACATGTTCATTTCCACCTGAAAGGACAAATTCTGCCGCCTGGACAAATTCCTGCAAAGTGGAGCCAAAGCCCCGCTTGAGCAAAACAGGTTTGGCAGCTTTCCCACAGGCCCTAAGGATGCCATGGTCGTACATAGCCTTTGCCCCAATTTGAATGATGTCTGTGTACGCAATCACATCGTCTACATGGGTGGCGTCCCGAACTTCTGTGATCACCTGGAATCCGTATCTCTCCCGCATCAACGCCAGGAGCTTGAGTCCTTCTAACCCTAAGCCCTGGAAACTATAGGGCGAGGTTCTGGGCTTATACGCGCCTCCACGAAATACCTTGACCCCCATTTCCTTCGCAAATTGTGCAGTAGCATCCACTTGTTCCTCCGACTCAACTGAGCATGGGCCGGTAATCATAACTGTATTTCCAGTATTCCCACCAATGGTGACGTCACCCAGTTCAATGGTTCTCGTTTCCTTGCGATAGTCCCTGCTGGCCAATTGCAAGTCGGTATCCATGGGGAAGAAGGCTTCTGCAACATCAACGACTGCTGCTGGCAGTTCTTTTACCTTGGAGGAGGTGACCAATAAGTGGGTGTCGTTTTGAACGAGGTGGATGGCGGAAATTTCCTGGGCCAAAGCAGCCGCTTTAGCTCCATCAATAGAAGAGGTCAAGTGGATAATCATGCTGCAAAAATAGACATTTGTACCAAATCGGTGCCTATTTTTACCAAAACCTCATCCTGACTTTTTAGCCAGGACCAACGAACGCCTGTATTCATACACCTCCTCAAGCACCAGTTCTAACTTGGAGGCATATGCAGGGATTTCATTTGCGGCTGGCTCATAACCGGCGTACATAATTTTATCTACCCACTGGCTAAACGTTATCAGGTACTCTCGGCAGTTGCCGCTGGACAGTTCCTGCCAGTTCTCTATGACAGGGATCAATTCTGATGTGGTCAAGGTCGCCAGGGGATAAGGGTGGAGGTTCCCCTTGTCCAGATAAGATTTCCATGCTTGACCAAGGCTTTCTACCCGATCAATTGCCGGAAGCCTGGTACGGGTAATCCGGTGGATTTCTTTACGAACCGTCAAGTATTGCTTCCTGATCCTACGAAGTTCCAGGTACCTGCCAAAGGGTTTTTCAAACATCCGATACAGCCCCATCATCAAAAACAGGAGCAGAATTGCCAACCCAATCGCGACTGGATAATTAGGAGGATCCTGAAGGTAAAATACTTGTTTAGGGGCTTTATACATGGGATTTTCTACTGATCCAGCAGAGAGTAATGATTTAAACCAAAGGGTATCGGTACAGGAGGTAAAACGGTTGGTGTCTGTCAGGTTAAACGCCGCCCAAGGAAGGCAGATCTTGGTATCCTGGCCAGGAACCAGGCTCCGCAGGGTATATTTCACCCGATCAAGGGTCAATGAGTCAGTGGTTCTGGTGAGAAAAGGAGTTCGGGCCACCACTTCAAAAGGGCTCCAAAAAGCACCTGTATCCGGAAAAATAATGCCGACCTCAGGGGAATGCCTGACCTCCATGAGGAGTTCCATTTCTTGCCCCAACCTGAAGCTATCTCTGTTGATGGTCACCTGAACAGAGGCGACCTGCCCCAGAAGGGCTTGTATCCCTAACCCCTTTATTCCTCCAAATTGGAGTAGGCAACACCATAAATATATGAGGGCGATCTTGCGCATGAATAACCGGGGGATTTCCTATTTATTCTTCCCTTTCCGGGACCGATTTCGCTTTCGAAAAAACTTTTCCAGCTCCATCAAATAGTCTTCTTTCGTGTTGAGGGACAAATAGTCCATCCCATTTCGCCTGGAAAAAGCCTGTAGGTGCTTGTTTATTTGCTCAAATTTCTCGTTGAGTTCATGGCGATAGGCCGTATCACCAGCATTAATCCAGACCTGCCGCTGACGCTCCAGGTCCATCACCGGTACGGTACCAGCACTTGCACGAAACACTTCATTGGGGTGGAACAGGCGAATGAGGATCACCTCGTGGCGACGGGCCAGCTGGCGGAGCATTTCTTCATATCCCTTATCAAGGAAATCAGACACAATCAATAAGATACTTCTACGCTTCAAGGTCTTTCTGACAAAATCTAAGGCAGCAAGCAGGTGGGTTTCCCGACTGGAGGGCTGCTGGGTCAGCAGGCTCCTAACCATTGCCAGGATGTGCTTCCGGCCTTTTTGGGGACGGAAGAACGTCTCAATGCGTCCTGAGAAGGTAGCCATCCCAATTTTATCATTGTTTTTCAATGCTGAAAAGGCCAGCAAAGAGGCTATCTCGGTGCCGACAATCCTTTTGTTCTCATCTCCAACGCCAAAATCTTCAGAGCCGCTTACATCGAACAGCACGAACAGGGTTTGTTCGCGTTCTTCCCGGAATGTTTTGATATACACTTCTCCCATCCTGGCAGTCACGTTCCAATCGATTGTGCGGATGTCATCCCCAAACTGGTAGGGGCGCACTTCGTCAAACTCCAGGCCCTGTCCTTTAAATGCAGAGTGGTACTCCCCGGCGAAGGTGCTGTCCACTTGCCGCCGGACTTTAATTTCAAGCTTCCTGACTTTCTTTAAAATTTCTCGCATATCGCATCACCAAGCACACCACAACAAATATAGCAAGAATATCCTTGGTCATTGGGGAGCCTAAACCGCGACTGGGGCTTTAATCACCGGATGCGGGTTATAGCCGACCAACTCAAAATCCTCGTACTTAAAATCAAAAACGGAGTTTACCTGAGGATTGAGCTTCATGATAGGCAATGCCCGAGGTGCTCTTGCTAATTGAAGCTTTACCTGGTCGAAATGGTTATGGTAAATGTGCGCATCCCCAAAAGTATGGACAAATTCACCTGCTTCTAACCCAGTGGCCTGGGCCATCATCATGGTTAGCAAAGCGTAGGAAGCAATGTTAAACGGTACCCCGATAAACAGGTCAGCACTTCTCTGGTACAATTGACAAGACAGTTTTCCATCTGCCACGTAAAACTGGAATAGCGCGTGACAAGGTGGAAGTGCCATATCATTTAATTGCCCCACATTCCATGCACTGACAATCAGGCGACGGGAATTGGGGGTTTCCCGAATGTGTTCTTGAACCTGAGCTATCTGGTCGATGGTCTCCCCATTTGCGCCCCGCCATGACCGCCATTGTACACCATAGACGGGTCCAAGGTTCCCTTCCTCATCTGCCCAGGGGTCCCAAATCCGAACCCCGTTTTCCTTGAGGTAGCCAATGTTGCTTTCCCCTTTTAAAAACCACAGCAGTTCATGAATCAACGACCTGGTGTGCACTTTTTTTGTGGTAACCAGTGGAAACCCTGCTGATAAGTCAAACCTTAACTGACGCCCAAACACAGACCTTGTCCCTGTGCCTGTTCTATCTCCTCGGTCGGCCCCATGTTCAATTACTTCCTCAAGTAAATTAAGATACGCTTTCATATTTTTGTCTGATTTCCCCTTTTGGATGTGAAATTGAACAGTAATTTGCGTCTTCTATCAGAAAATTAAGAAAGGTATTTTTCCACAAGCTGTTGACAGCCATTACCCCAATTAGATATGAAACAAAAATCAGTTGCTCAGACCTACACCATGAAATCAGAACTTGTTTTACCCAATGATACCAACACCTTGGGCAACCTCATGGGGGGCAAACTTATGCATTGGGTAGATGTAATTGCAGCAATTTCCGCACAGAAAGCAACCAATCGTACAGTCGTTACCGCCGCAGTTGATTCCCTTACCTTTCAAGCACCAATCAGGCTGGGAGAATTGGTCGAACTGGAAGCCTGTGTCACCAGAAGCTTTCACAGCTCAATGGAAGTAAGGGTAGAAGTTCACTCAGAAAACCTGATGACAGGAGATCGAAGAAAAAGTAATACGGCATTTTTGACTTTTGTGGCAGTAGACCAATCGGGCAACTCAATACCTGTACCTGAGATTGTTCCTCATACAGGTACCGAAAAAAGATGGCATAAAGAAGCCCTTAAAAGGCGGGAATTAAGGCTGATGTTATCCGGAAGAAAAGCCGTTACAGATCCTGAAAAATTACTCAGCTTGTTCAACAACAATTAAAAATTGTTGAATTTTTCTATGGTATGGTCAAAAAATTCGTATTTTTAGTTTCATTATTTTTGAGACAATTAGCACAAAAGCTGCAACCAAACTATACCTACTAAACAAGCGAACTATGGCTAATTCAGTCGTCCAACTAGACAAGTTGGATAAAACCATTCTTCACTTACTCTTGAAGGATGCACGCACCCCCTACCTCGAAATTGCCAGAGCCTGCAATGTATCAGGTGCTACGGTTCATCTCCGGGTACAAAAGATGGAAAAACTGGGCCTGATAATGGGTTCGCGTTTGCTTATTG
>JBCDIQ010000390.1:0-5284 GCA_039024295.1 Bacteroidota bacterium
CGCCTTGATTACTTCTATATAATATGGTGAAAAACGTCCCTGCAGAAGTTAGATGCCCCCATCAACTGGGGCGACGGCCCGCAAAATCCGTCGGGAACCGGGGGCGGAATGTGAGTTGGGCTAGAATTTTGCAGCGTTTTGGTTCTTTTGCGCCCAAAAGAACACATCATTATAAGAAACGGTTTTGATAGAACTGTGTACCATTGATTGGTATTATATCCCTTTACAAAACATCTATTATTGAATCCTGAACGCAGCCATATTTACCTCGCCTCCGACATGCACTTTGGTTCGCCCAATGAGGCTGCAAGTCTGGTGCGCGAACGGCATTTTGTGGCATGGCTGGATTCGATTAAACCCACTGCCAAGGAACTGTACCTGGTGGGGGATCTATTTGATTTTTGGTTTGAATATAGGCAAGTGGTTCCTCGCGGGTATGTGCGCTTTTTGGGGAAGCTGGCTGAGTTTGTAGATGATGGGATTCCAGTTCATTATTTTCCCGGTAACCATGACCTCTGGTTTGGGAATTATCTACAAGACCAAGTGGGGGCCATCTACCATCCAGAGCCGCTGGTGACAGAACTTTTCGGCCGGAAGTTCTACCTTGCCCATGGAGATGGGCTAGGCCCCGGCGACCATGGCTACAAGCTCATGAAGCGGGTGTTCACCAATCCGTTATGCAAATGGCTCTTTCGGATTTTGCACCCAGATTTGGGGATTGGGCTGGCCTACTTTCTTTCGAGGAAAAGCCGGAATTATACCCAGATGGAGGGACAACATTACTTTGGGGAAAAGGAATGGTTACGCACTCATTCGAAAGAGGTGCTTCAGTCCCAGCCAGACATTACTGCCTTCATTTACGGCCATCGCCATTTGGCCATTCAGGAACAGATAGCGGAAAATGCTGAGATGGTGTACCTGGGAGATTGGATCACGCTGTTTAGCTACCTGGAAGTCACCGAGGAAGGAAATGAGTTAAAATTCCTCCCAAGGAAAGAAAAGATAACTACAGAGCTTTCACGGTCTTAACATCATTAAGCGAAAGATAAGCACATATAAGCTACTGCTAGGATTGGCGGGTATATCCATTTCTTTAGCACGCCTAGCTGCAACTGCCATATGGGACGAAAGGTGACCTCCTAGTTCGGGACTTATGTAACCCTTTTTGTAAGCCGAATGGTACTTGATAAGCTCCTTTATACAGTTTTTGCTGCTTAATCGGGCTCTTTGCTCCTTAAAATGCAGCAAAAACCACAGCTCAATACAGGGATTGGACAGCAAAAGGGTTGCATCCGGAATCTTTTGTAGCCTGCTTACAATCTCTGGTACATCCGAATCATACATCAGGAAAACTTGGTCCTTTTCATGGGTGGGTTTGTTGCGTAGGTAGGCTTGGATGTAATGAGTCGAAATTCGACTTCCACTGACTTTCGTACGAAGGTGAATGGATGCTAATCGAAACGTTGACTTCAAGAATTGCACATATGCTTCTTCCGTTTCTCCTTCGCAAAAGACGAAGAACGTTGGATTGATCTTTTTACCTTTAGGGGGCCTCCTTTTTCTGCCAATGGTTAGTTTCGCGTAAGGGCTTCAAGGTCAGGCATAGCGTATGCCATGATGGGAACAGAGTCAAATCGCCCTTGTAAATACGCCTTTTCAAGGTCCATCGTGTCCCGAAAGTCACTGAAATCATAAAGCGAATAGAGTTCTGAATTCCCTGATTTGGTTTTGTTCACAAACCATACCTGATCCTTGCGAAATTTATTCAAATCCAAGAGGTAGGTATGATGTGACGAAAAGATCAGTTGGGCTTTTTCTCCTGAGTGGAACAGTTGAATGAGATAATTCACCACATGTAGGTGAAGGCTGGTACCAATCTCATCCATGATCAGCAACTTGTTATTTTTGATGGCATCCAGAAACGTAAGCACCAAAAAGAATAATTTCCGTGTCCCATCAGACTCTTCGGTCATAAGGTCAAACGAAACTTCAGGGGCTGTTCGGTGGTGAGTTTCTATCTTTATTTCTTGAGATTTTGGCCATTCCATGCGATCCTCCAATACAAAAGGATTCGATGGAGAATGCTGGAAAGGTTTGGGCACCATTTTTTGAGAAAAATCAATGATATCGCTGTCAGCAAGTCGGAGGGCTTTGAGCAGGTGAATCTTGGTTTCGTCTGGCAGCTTGTACAGGTTGGTATACCCTGCGTAATTTGGTGCGGTAACAAATTGCCGATCGAAAAAATGGAATATTTTTTTGGGAATATCTCTGTCCATTTGACTGGCACGAGAAATGAACAGGGCCTTTTCAGAAGTGCTCTTCGCCACATCCAGCGGTCGCTTAATCACCGAGCCTCCAAAGCTGTATTTTTCCTTCTTGGCGTTGCCAAGCCGTTCGTCTCGTTCAAATACTTTTGCCCTTCTCCCATTTGGGTAATGGTAAAGGCTTTCGGTGAGGATTTTTTGTTGAGTAAGAGAGAATGCATATTCATATTCTACCTCTTCGTGAATAAATCGGATGAAAAACCTACTGGGTTTTTGTGGGTAGCCTTCAAACTTGAAAGGCTGAAAAGGGAATACTGAATTTTCATTGTTAAGATGAGAGGTGGTGACAATGTTCACACACAGCCTGATGGCTTTGAGGATATTGGATTTACCAGAGGCATTTGCCCCAAAGATACCGATGGTTTTTAGTACCTCTTGATTCTTATGTTCAACTACATTTGCTGTTAGCCGCCTGGACTGAGTGGTGTTGAGGGTGCCTGCTCTGAGTTCCAGGATGACTTCAGATTGAATTGAAAAGAAATTGGCTAAATGTATTTCTAATACCATTTTAGATCTTATTTATGTAAAATTTTTCCGAAATTTACTCAATATATCATTATTTTACGTTTTTAGTATCATATTGTTAGATTTCAAAGCGTTAATTTTTTAACTTTGACTTATCCAGCTTAATGATTCTCCAATGCTTTCATTTCTCTTGGATTTACTACATATTCCCCTATGCAATTGTCCCAACTGAATGACATGGCGGCTCTGGCTGCCCATTACATCAACACGACCGACCGCCATGTATTTTTGACGGGCAAAGCAGGCACCGGAAAGACCACCTTTCTGCGCCACATCGTGGGGAATACGTTTAAAAATACCGCCGTAGCTGCACCCACCGGAATCGCAGCCATCAATGCAGGAGGGGTTACCCTCCACTCTTTGCTTCAGTTGCCCTTTGGGGCCTTTTGCCCGGGACCGCTGCCGGACGGGCTGGCAATTCCGCCGGAATTCAATACGCCGGACAGCATGAAGCGACACATTCGTTTCAATACGCGTAAACTCCAGATGCTGCGCAGCCTGGAATTGCTCATCATTGATGAGGTGAGCATGCTCCGGGCTGATCTGCTGGACTGTATCGACCTGGTGTTGCAACGTGCGCGCAGGCGTGCTCAGCCGTTCGGTGGCCTGCAACTCTTTTTCATCGGGGATTTGATGCAACTGCCTCCTGTGGTGAAGGAGCATGAGTGGAACGTGCTTCGCCACCATTACCGGAGTGCCTACTTTTTTGAGGCCAAAGCCCTGCAGCAGCACCAGCTGCTAACGGTGGAGCTAAAGCACATCTATCGACAAAGTGATCAGGTGTTTATTGACCTGTTGAATCGACTGCGCCACAACGAACAAACCCAGGATGACCTGGCCATGCTGAATGAGTTTTATCGGCCGGGGATAGAAGAACATGCGCCCGAGGGCTTCATTCACCTGACCACGCATAACCGAAAAGCAGATAAGATCAACGAGAAGCGACTGGATGAATTGGAGGGAAAAAGCTTTGTGTACAAGGCGATTGTGAGGGATGATTTTCCGGATAAGTTGTACCCCATTCCGATGGAATTGCACCTGAAGAAAGAGGCGCAGGTGATGTTCATCAAAAACGATCCCACAGGCGAAAAACGATTCTTCAATGGGAAAATCGGGAAGGTTAGCCACCTGGAGCGAGATGAAATCTGGGTGGAGTTTGAAGACGGGGAAGAGATCAAGGTGCCTACCTATGATTGGGAGAATAAACGTTACCAACTGGACAAGGCTACGAAGGAGGTGCAGGAAAACGTCATTGGTACATTTGAACACTATCCAATTAAGCTGGCCTGGGCCGTGACCATCCACAAAAGTCAGGGCCTGACCTTCGAAAAGGCCATTTTGGACATGGCAGGGACCTTTGCTGCCGGGCAATTGTATGTGGCCCTTTCCCGCCTCACCTCGCTGAAAGGCCTTCGGCTGTCTTCTCTGCTGCCCACCAATCCACCCGGGATTGACGAAGTCCTGAAAGCATTTGTGGAAGGCTTTCCCAACATTTCTCTGCTGGAAAATCAGCTAAATGACAACCGCCGCAATTTCCTGATGAAGCTGGCCAAACAGGCGTTCTCCTTTCATCCACTGGTCGTAGCGGTTTCAGACCACGAAGCCACGTTTAACAAACAGGAGAACCGCTCCCTGAAGCAGCAATTCCTGAAATGGACCCGGAAGCTGTTCGAAGAAACCGAGGCACTGGACCCGGTGGGGAAGAAGTTTATCAGCCGGGTTTACCGCATGTTGTTCGAAGAAGAGGACATGGAGCTGCTCGCCGAGCGGGTAGCAAAAGCCCAGACCTATTTCGAGCCGATTTTGCTGGACATCGCCCTCCGCATCAAGACCACTTCGCGGGGACTTGGCTCTAAAAAACAGGTAAAAACCTACCGGGAAGAATTGCAGGAGCTGGAAGATCGATTTGTGGAGCAAGCCCGGCAGATTTCGCGCTTTGCAGTGCTGGTGGCTGCCAGCCAAAAAGGAACCGTGCCCGCAAAAGAGGCCTTTCATGGGTTTGAGAAAAAGCTTGAAACGGCCTTGAAGCCGCCTCCCAAGCCCAACACCAAAGACATCACCCTCGGCTACTTCCAGAAAGGCATGTCCCCCGAAAAAATCGCCGAAGAACGTGACCTGACCCTTTCCACCATCATGAGCCACCTTGCCTGGCATGTCGGAGAAGGTACCCTCAATGTTCATAAGTTCATGCCCAAAGGTCGGGTAAAAAAGGTCCTCAAAGTTGCTACCGCCGAAAAGACCGATTCGCTGGGTACCATCAAAGAAATCCTGGGCTACGAATTTGAGTATTGGGAGATTAAAATGGCGCTTGCGGTGGGGAAGCGGGCGAGGGAGGAGGATGATAAGTGGTGATTCTAGAGTTGAAACTATAATCGATTGTCAGATCAGATCTCGACTACTACATGTAATGTTCTATTCTTTGAAATGGTCAAAAA
>JBCDIQ010000391.1:0-5253 GCA_039024295.1 Bacteroidota bacterium
GGACAATCCTGAACCATATAAAGAAAATAATTCCTACATCATTACGCTCAAAGGGTAAAATTTCTTTAAAAGATGCTGCTCTTTATAGAAACGTTATAGACAGTTGTGAGGATATGATCTGGGTGATTGATCCTCAGGGAAAAATATTGATGGCCAACCGAAATTTTAAAGAAGCAGTTTATGAATCCACAGGAATTGAGGTCTTTGATGGTCAGAAAATAGATGGAAGCCCTGATCTAGGAGGAGAAAGTCCTTGGAAAAGATACTACGAGCGAGCCTTGGGAGGCGAATCATTTTCCGTAGAAGAAAGTATGGAACTTGAGGGGGAAGCCGCGGCCATTCAGGCTACATTTTTCCCTGTGAAACAAGATGGAAAAATTACAGGGGTTTCCGTATTTGCTCGTGATATTAGCCCTCAGCGAGAGGCAGAAAGAGCCCTTGCAGAAAGTCATGATAGATTTATTGCAGCTATAGAGGCAAGTGAAGAGGGGATTTGGGATTGGAACCTCCGAACGGATGAAGTCTTTTATTCTCCTGGATGGAAAACGATGCTGGGGTACCACCCGGACGAAGTTGCAAATGACCTCGAAGAATGGCGGACTAGGATTCACCCGGATGATATCGAACGGGTCCTACAATGTATTCAGGACCACGTAGACGGAAACAGTACCCAATACCGCATTCAGTTTCGGATGAAGCACAAAGAGGGACAATATATCTGGGTGGATTCCAGGGGAAAAGTAATACGTGGCAAAGATGGGTATCCCCTTAGGTTCGCCGGCTCTCATATTGATATTTCCACTCAGAAAAATGCTGAAGAAACCCTTCAGAGAGTTATTTCCAACTCCCCTAGCGGGATCATGACCTTTAAACCAGTCAAAAACCTGGATGGTCAGATCATTGACTTGGAATGGGCCCTGATCAACCGTACTGCATGCGAAGCCCTTGGCAGGAAGGATACCTTATTGGGACGTAGGCTACTGGAAGAGTTTCCAGAACATGGAAAGAATGGGTTCTTTACCATGCTCAAAGAATCAATTGCTACTGGCAAGAGTTTGAACATTGAGCATTACATGGACGTCCCCAACAAAGGCCGTGTGTGGATGCATACCATGGCAGTAAAGATTTCAGACGGACTGGCAGTTACTTTAGGAGACATTTCCCACCGAAAAGAAGCAGAAGACCAGCTCAGGAAAGCCAAAGAACTGGCTGAGGCAGGCGTACAAGCAAAAGCAGACTTTCTGGCCAGCATGAGCCATGAAATCCGTACGCCAATGAATGCCGTCATTGGGATGACTGCCCTATTACTAGAAACGGAGCTTACCAAAGAACAACAGGAATATATCCACACCATACGGGTAAGTGGAGATAACTTGCTAACCGTAATCAATGACATCCTCGATTTCTCCAAAGTAGATTCTGGGAAACTAGAATTAGAGAACCAGTCTTTCTCTCTTGTTGAATGTGTGGAAGATGTATTTGACCTGCTCTCTACCAAAGTAAATGAGAAGCAGCTTGAACTCCTCTACCTCATTGAGCCAAGTGTACCCCATCACATCATTTCTGACCCTACCAGGGTACGGCAAGTACTGGTAAACCTGATCAACAATGCCATTAAATTCACCCATGAAGGGGAAATTCTGGTATCCCTTAAGACCATCCAGTCAGAAACCGATCAGGTAATGCTACAGATCGATGTCAAAGATACAGGCATAGGCATACCAGAAAATAAAATTGGACGGTTGTTCAATTCATTCTCTCAGGTGGATGCCTCTACAACACGAAAGTATGGGGGAACAGGGCTTGGACTTGCCATTTGCAAAAAGCTGGTTCACCTGATGGGAGGAGATATTTGGGTAACCAGCAAGGAAGGAACAGGTTCTACTTTTTCATTCACCTTGGATGTTACACCAGATCCATCCATACCCCCTTTATACGAGAGCTTGAAAGACGATGAATTTCGTGGAATAAATGTCTTGGTGGTAGACGACAACCAAACAAATCTCCTCATCATGGAGAAGCTCTGCCAAAAATGGGGCCTTAACCCTATTTGTTTTGATACCCCGCAGGCTGCCATCGAGTTTGCAAAAACAAAAGATAAACCACGATTTATGGTAACGGACTTCATGATGCCTGACATCGATGGGGTCCAGCTTACAGAAGAAATCAAAAAAATATATGGAGACAGTTTTCCGGTTATCATGCTATCTTCAGCCGGAAAAGCAGCCGAAACAAGGCCTGAACTGTTCCACACCTACCTAAGCAAACCAGTTCGGCAAATGCAACTGCTCGAAGCCATTAGGCTGGTGCTTCGTAAAAAAAGTCATGCAGACAGAAAACTTTCGAAGGCTTCGATAAGACCAGAAACCGTTACCCATTACCAGGAATTGGGGCTAAAGCTCCTCGTAGTGGAGGACAATGCAATCAATCAAAAGGTAGCACTAAGGACCCTCCAGAAACTTGGTCTAACGGCGGACGTGGCAGGAAATGGAATAGAAGCACTCAGGGCACTTGAGATTCGGCCATACAACATCATTTTTATGGATATGCAGATGCCGGAGATGGATGGGCTTCAGGCAACCAAAGAGATTCGCAAGAAATACAAAGGCTCTTCTTATCGTCCTACCATCATTGCCATGACCGCGAATGCCATGCAAGGGGATAAAGAAAAATGCCTGGAAGCAGGGATGGACGATTATATCAGCAAGCCTGTCAAGCTTGCAGATTTTGAACAAGCCCTTGCCAAATGGGGACCTATTACCTGCACCAAAAAGGTGGCAAACTAAATTCCCTGATACATCCAGCTGCTGGCCCTTACCATCCGTTTACGGACCTCATCAATCTTTCTGATTCGGTTAATTTAAGGTTCACCCTTTTTATTGGGTTCAAACCTTTAGGAGGGCTTATTTTTTCGATGAAATGGGTAATTCCCTTCGAAAAATCATAACTTACGGTGTATGTTCGACAAACCTGCCGTACGATATATTGGCCTTGCAGTGGTTGCATTCCTTTTGGGCTTTCTTGCTTATAAGGTTGAACAAGCATTCAGGAAACCCCAGCTCCCCTCTCTGGAAAGCAGGCTGGCAGCGGTGCAATACCAGGCTCGGCTTGAATTGGTTCGTTATCACTACGAAGCACTAATTCCGGTCAAACGCTTTACCTCAAATGACAAAAAAGAAGGTCAGCTTCAGTTCATCATGACCGCACCGGCCAAGGTGAACGGGGCCATAGACCTTGACAAGGTTCAGTATGAGGAAATAAATGACACTTTGGTGGAGGTTACCCTTCCACCTGCCGAACTTACAGATGTCATCATAGATCTGGATTCGGTCCGAGACTATAGCGTCAAGAACCCATTTCTCAACCTTTCCTTTCGGATGAGAGGCAGAAATGGAGGACTTCACTATAAGGCTTACCGAGCCATTCAGAAAGCCCTTATTGAGGCCAAAGCTACAGTGAGAAAAAAAGCCATACAAAATGGAGTGCTTTACCGCACGGAGAAGATGGCAGAGGCTTACATGCGCAGCATGCTAGGTAATTTGGGGTACCAGGTAAGGTTTCGAAAGCCACCAGCAGACCTTACCTTAAGAAACGAAATCCTGAGGAGCCTATCCAAGGAAGATGAAATGGATAGCCTCAGTACCCAGGAAAAAATAAATATCCTTAAGGAAATCCAGATTCAGGCTGACCAAAGCATCGCACGAAAAGGAAGAAACAGCCTTCTCAATTCCCTCCGTCCCAACTAGTCAATTATGTCACGCATCCTTATACTTGCCGTCTTGGGAATTGCCATCGTTGCAGGAATTCTATGGAGCATTTCGTCTCCCAATACCGATGAATACGTAACTACTGCCAGGTTAGACCGCATCCAATATGTTCAGGAGTTACACCTCGTGACCTATTTCTACGAAGAGTTAATCACACTGGGCGTGCCATCGCCGGTCGCAGATGCCAAAACCATTGTAGACACAGTCAAACAAGAAACTGTCAGCACGGAAGAGGCATTAGTAAAATACCAATCCCATGTTGCCCTGTTAAAAACTAAATTAGAAGAAGCAAAAAAGTCAGAATCAAAACTTAAAGAGGTCTGGGACAAGGTGAAGCCTGGGTTTATTCGCAGGCTTTTTGGTGGCAAACAGGCAAAAATGGATTCTCCCGAATACCAAGCTTTTGAGGTTGCACGTCATAAACGCCAAAACCTTCAAAAAGAACTTAAAACGGCAGAAAAAGCCTTAAAAAACCAGCAAAACCTGGCAAAAGATAAACAGCGGGAACTCAAACGGGCAGAGCGGGAACTGGAAAGGAAATCAAAGCGAAACAATGCAAACGTAGGACCCGATGCCCATACGCTTTTGTCTGCCGCAGATCTGGTAATTATCGCACCTGTAGAAGTCGATGGCTATGTCGACATGAGTCATACGTATTTTCGGTTGGTCAGGGACCAGCGGGAAGAAAGGTGGGAGGACGACAGCATTAACCTGAAAGTGCTCAAGCAGGATGTAGAGGAAAAACTGGCCTCAGATGCTTTCAAGTCGGACACTGTTCAAGACAGCGTCCAGAATAGAACAGGTTCGCCTGCGGCCAGGTTATATGACAGCCTCCTGCTGGAACAAAAAATGATAGCTCAGCAGTTGGACAGCCTGAGAAAGCAAGTGTATGCTAATCCTGATCCCAAAGATACCTTGGAGATCCTGGTTACCCCTGCCCGAATTGGACCAGTCCATGTCAAACTAGAAGCTTCGGAGGAGTACGACCTGAGCAGGCGGTTTTCCCTCAACTTTAGCCAAAAAGGCTCCTACATTGAAGTGTTTGAAGAATTAAAAGAAGCCTTGGCCATGACCAAAGAAGAAGTTCGGACCAAAGCACTGGCGAGAGGCTTGCTGCAAGAAACCGAAAAAGTAGCCACTGATTATCTCAGAAAATTTATGCAGGGCTTCCCGGCCTTTCAACAGTATGCGCTGAAAGTCCGGTTCTTGCCACAAGTGGAAATTGAGCGCATCAAACGCCAAGATTTGGAACTGGGACAGGTACTTCAACCCTAAAAATTGGCCCCCTGCCAAAAGTCAGTCCGAACAAATAGGAAAAAATGCATCTTTAACCAATGCAATTTTTTACATTTGTTATTGCAATAAAAGACTTTTAACAGGAGTAGTATTCAGGCATTATTCCCGAGCATCCTAGCATTTCGGTAACAACATTCAACTGCCTGAACCAATAAAGACATACAAATGGCTGATCAGTTTTCATTTTTAA
>JBCDIQ010000392.1:0-5238 GCA_039024295.1 Bacteroidota bacterium
AAACAGGCGAATGAATTCCAATAGGGGATAGCTCTGGGTAGCATCATCATAAAAAGGAATGTCGGGAATAAGGCCCACATTCACAGCGTCTCGATCACCCGCTTTAAACTGCGTATAGGTAGCTGGCTTGTAAGGGGTGATCGTGGTAATTGCTGTGAATGCGGCAATCAGAGAACCTACTCGAGGATTAGACATGCTTAGCTTGCCTTTATTGCGCTTTGCCACCAAGGGGGCAAATGATCTCTTTAGCTCATAAGGCTTGTCGAATTCGAATTTTCCTGACTGAATCAGCTGTTGAAAAGCCTTGACTTCTTTCACAATACCTGCTGAGTTGTTAGCGGTAACCACATGGCCAGCAGTGTAAAAGCCATTTCCTGATATTTGTCCACTCTTTTTGCCTGGGTCTACTTTCTTTCCTTCCAAATACCCATAGTTGATCTGCATTTCCCTGCCATCAGCTTGTTCCAATGGGAAAATCATGAATTTTTCCAAACCTTCTTCCAAGGCTCGAAAGAGAAATTCTTGGACTTCCTCTTGATTTTCCAGGTCAATGCTATTCCGTTGCATGCTTCGTATAGCTGCCGCTACCCCATACCTGGGATAGGGATGCCAATTGTTAATATCAGTCATGATCTTTCCAGGTTAAATCGACCCAACTATCATTCGTGCCCAAATAAAGAGGGGCCTTTGGGTTATGGATTGCTTGCGTTAATTCTTTCCAAAGCATTGGGGTAGTTTGAATGGTAATTTCAAAGCGATCCTTCGGAATGATGTATCCCCTTACTTTGGGGCTTACATAGTACCTTGGGAAGAAATAGTGAGCAGATTTGGTGTTGATCTTCCCTTCAGTTTGTTCCAGCAATTCTTCTGGAGAAAAGCTTTTATGCTTTGCCGTATCACTAAAATCCGCTTTCGCAGGCTTCTTGCGGCTTTGCTCTATCAAATATTCCATTCGATAATCGTAAGACCGACTCCCTCCAATCAATGTACTGGCATCTGTCCGGAAGTGAAAAGAACCCAGGTCGTCGAACGCATCAAATTCCGGCTCACTGATGTGAAGAATTTCTACGTGGTGCTGCAACAGGCTTTTAAACCCAGCATCTGAACCAATTGGCTTCCCTGTAAACCAAGGATGATCTTTCCATTCAGATTTTCTGCCCGCTGCCTTCTTAACTTTTTTGGTTAGCTCCTTGAATAGGTCTCTTCGTTGGTCATCATCCAGGTGAAGTCCCAAAGCATTCTCCAGGAGTCCCAAAACCATATGCTCAGTTGGTTTGGAAGCAGTCCGGTAATAGGTCCCCGGCTGATTTGCTACCATCGACAAAGGGGTAAGGGGATCAATGAGCAAACTTCCGTGATGAGTGAGTTCAGGAGGTTCGAGATAAAATTGTAAATCCATAGTTCGTTGTTGTTATTCTAATGCACCAAATCCACTTCCAGTAAGCTCTCCCGCACCCGTAAGCCAAGCAAATCGCAACGCTTCGGGACTTCCTTGAACAGCTATGGGGCATCGGTAGCCTTTGTGTTCAGTGCCTTTGATGGTGATCTTATGCCCCCTGATCTTTTTGATAACAGGTGCAAACCGCATTTCGCTTTCAAGGTGCTCCCCCTCAAACCCAGCGGTCATAAGTTTTTTCTTGAACAATTGCGTTAGCTTTTCATTGGCACGTGGATCATCCCATTTGAGGTATTCACGTGAGCCATCTGCCCGCCTTTCCCTTACCACCACCATTCCATCCACTCGAAAGACCCCAAATAACCCAAAGTCAGGAATAGGTTCTTCAATGGCTTGGGTCACCTTCATGCCATAGGCCCATTCTTGGTTTTCCAGAATGCCCTTCGCCATTTGAATGCCTAAGCTGCTATCCCAGAAGGAAATGTTCACGGTAGCTCCGTTTGGAAAATTAAGGCCATTGCCAATTCTTTCCCCTCCTCGGAGCCATCCTATACTGTATAGGCTCATTTTATCATGCAGATCGTTTATTCCCAGCCATTTATGAAGTGCGCCGGTTAGTTGGTGCAGGTGATTGAATGGCACCGGTTGGTAATTCGGGCTTAGATGTAGCTTTACTCTCATATCAAAATTATTTGTTGACAAACATACACCCCTCCCACAGGCAGCATCTGCCCCCACCCCCAAGATTTTTTGAAAAAATTTCCTTCCCCAGTTTAGACATAAAATCAGCTAAACTAGCCTGTAGGAGGGGGTTTTGGGGCAACCTGCGGGTTACACACCCAGGGGGTGAAATCTGCGGGGGGAGGGGTAACATCAGGTGTGGGCCCGTTCGAGGTCTTCAGGAGTGGCCGGGCGGTTGAGCACCTGGGCAGCGTAGGCCAACGCTGCCAGGATATCTTCTTCTGTGAGGTCGGGAAAGTCATGCAGGATTTCCTCCACGGTCATGCCTGCGGCCAGCCAGCCCAGCACGTCGGATACCGCGATGCGCATGCCGCGAATGCACGGTCTTCCGTTTCTTTTGTCAGGTTCTACTGTAATGTGCATGTAGTTGCGTAGTTGAATCGAATGAATAAAAAAGTTAAAAAATCCTCCTGCCTAAAACCTCTCACCTAAAAGCCAATAGCTAAAACCTAATAGCTAAAACCGCATCCCCTTCACCTTTTCCCTCAGGTGTTCCAGCAGCTCTTCTGGGCCTAAAACCTCAATTTTTTGATGGTAATTGCCCAAAATGAAATTGGTTAAGCCTTTGAACTCGTGGTTGACCTTGCACTGGAAATCGAACATATCGGGTTCATTGGCCGGCTCGATGAGTTCCTTGGTCATCGGAAACCGTTCTACCAACTCGTTGTAGGCACCTACACTGATGCGCAGATGTATCGTCCGCTGGTCGGAATCCACCACACGAAACACATCTGTGACCCGTGTAATATGATGATTTTCATATTGCCAGGGCTGGTCGTAGAGGAGTTGTACCCGTGTGATGCGGGAAATGCGAAAGTTGCGTAAGTCTTTTCGTTCCACATCGTAAGTATGAACCGTATCAGAGCTTGGTGAGCAATTGAAAGGTTCTACTAGCCGGTCTTTTTCTGAGTTACTATTCGAAGAGCGATACCCACACAGGATGACCCGCACTTTTTCCTGCTCAGCTTGTTTGAGGGCATCCACTTTGGAGAGGTAGGGCTTACGTAGCAGGGGATGGCCCAACTTCTGGAAATCGTACAGGGTGGTAAACTTTCGTTTGAGGGCTTCACCCCTTTTGGTATGGGAAGCGACCTGATCTATGGCCTGTTCTAAGAGGAGTTGATCATCCTCGGTAAAGCAAAGGAGGTCTTCCAGTTGTTTGTAGGGTTGGTCTTCCTGAAAGGCGTAGCGGTCCTTGTCATCTCGGTGGAGCTCGAATCCTGCATTCTTAAATGCCCTAAAATCGTTGTCGATGGTGTCTTTGCTTACCCCACAGCGTTGGGCTAGTTGCGTTTTGGTATAAGTATGAGGCTGCTCCAGCAGGATGCGCATGATCCGTAAAATACGGTGACGTGGAGTTTGATCAGATCGATTGGCCATATCCAAATGTTAGTATCTCCTTTACCCTATTGCCAATCTAATATTTTCTGGGCGTCCTACAAATTCTGGATAGCGTTCGTGAGGTACACGCGCCATTTTTCAAACCTTAATGCCTAATCCCTCACAGCTAACACCTAAAAACGACCGCAGCTGAGGAGCATAAAAGGCTGAAATACGAGTTGCTAGACCTCTACATAAGGTCGAAGCAGCTATTCCCCATGTGGAAGTAAGGATAAGCTGTACTGCTAAGCATACCGCTTACCCTTAACCACTGGCAGGATATTGTGCTCCATCGGCCAGTTGAGGTATCGCTTTTACAAAGCTTGCATTCCAAGGGGACGCTTTCTACCAAGGTATCACCCCTTCCAGAGGTGCGTAAACATGGATGTTTATATAAATGCCCTGATAATAGAATGCCTTCAAGGCCGTTTCGCTCCTTCGGAGCGGAACCTTTGTAGCACAGGGTTGAGAAAGGGAAAAAGCCCTGGAGGGGCGAAACCTTTTGAATACCTACGGCATAGAAGAATCAAGTTATGCGTAAGCACAGATTGATGTTTCAGGCTTGAGGCCAAGAATTCATCGATCATTTACAGAATAAATAGCCATATGGAGAATTGCTGAGGTCGAAGTAGTATACACACCCCCCAATCCTACTTCCCCTCCTCCTTCACCTTCCGGTTCTTCACATGCGTTTCCAGCCATTGGTCCTGCTCCCACAACAGGTGTAGCACACTCTCCTTGGAGCGATACCCGTGGCTTTCTTTTGGGAGCATCACCAAACGGACAGTTGCGCCCAAGCCCTTTAGGGCATTGAAGTAGCGCTCACTTTGCATGGGGTAGGTGCCGGAGTTGTTGTCAGCTTCTCCATGAACGAGCAGCAGGGGCTGGTTCATTTTATCAGCATGCATGAAGGGGGACATGGTGTTGTATACCTCGGGGGCTTCCCAATAGCTTCTCGGTTCACTCTGGAACCCAAATGGGGTGAGGGTTCGGTTGTAGGCCCCACTTCGGGCGATGCCCGCAGCGAATAAATTGGAATGTGAAAGCAGGTTTGCCACCATGAAGGCTCCATAGCTGTGTCCACCCACCGCAACACGGTTCCGGTCTATGTACCCAAGGTCATCCACTGCGTCAATGGCAGCCTTGGCATTGGCCACCAATTGACTCCTGAAGGAGTCGTTAGGTTCGGTATTGCCTTCCCCTACGATGGGGAAAGAAGCACCGTCAAGTACCACATAACCACGAGTCACCCAGTAGACCATCGAGCCGTAGTAGGGGTAGGTGAACCTGTTGGGGTTTTTTGTATTCTGGCTAGCGCTGGATTTGTCCTTAAACTCGCGTGGGTAGGCCCACATGATCATCGGCATTTTTTCTTTCCGTGCAGTGTCATAGCCTACGGGTAGGTACAAAGTGCCTGAAAGTTCTAGCCCATCCTCGCGATTATAAGTAATCACTTCTTTGTGGACGTTCTGGATGCTTCTAAACGGATTGTTAAATGCGGTAAGCTGGGTAAGTACCTCTTTTTTGAGGTCCCGGAAATAATAGTTGGGATACTCCTTAGGTGACTCGATGCGCACAAGCAACTAGTAAATCTCCGGAACGTATCTATAAATGCTTTCAAATATATCGGTATAGGTAGATTGATAAATTCGATTCTTTTTCAGGTTCTTTAAGATGAGTTTATCCACGAAAGGTAATAGACCTTCAGGAGTGAAACCTGA
>JBCDIQ010000393.1:0-5221 GCA_039024295.1 Bacteroidota bacterium
AGATGTATAAAACAGCCGAATTATTTGATTGCCCTAAATATTCACTCCTTCAAAGCTGAACTATGAATTTGCACGGTTTTTCATCCCCCTTGACCCATATAGCAGCTGGCCTGTTTGTCCTCTTTTCTTTTGGCACATTGTATGGACAACAGATTCCGGTCGAAGAGGAACTTACCAAATGGTTCTATGAAGAACGGTTTATCATTGCTGACCAAAACATGGATGCCCTGCTAGATAAACAAGAGTTGGTTTCCTTCCAGGAAGAGTTTGTTTACTACCTCCAAGGTAGAAACTATGAGCTGACCGACAGAAATAAAGATGGTCGTCTCAGTTTTCGGGAAATGTATGCCCGCCGTGTATCAGAAGCCAACTTCCGTTACAAGATGGAAAACAGAAGGATCATAGAGCTCAAGGCCCGATATCCTCAACTAAAGACGCAACCGGTGGATTTCCTCAGGACAAGTCCTGCAATTGCGGCAGAATTATTCAGGAATTTCGTTTGGCTATACTCAAATGAAGAAACTGCGAAAGCCCTATACACCGAAAAAACATGGACCTCCAAGCATCCAGATGTGCTGGTCGCACTTCAAAGAAATCTGAGGTGGATGGTTTCTCGTCCAGCTGAAGCCCGAAATATTTATGCAAACCGTCAAGCTACCCGTGCACTGCCACAACTTTTGAGTTGGCGGGCAGATCATAAAGTATTCATGCGAAAATATCCTACCCTGAATCCTATTTATGGACTCGGTTTCTTCCCTGAAGAAGTAAGGGTAAATTACTCTCGATAACTTATCGGTAAACATATACCAAAATGCCTGCTCTTTTCGGAGCAGGCATTTTATTTTTATGAGTGAAGGTTTGGGAACATCAGCAATTACTGATTAGATTCATCCTTCCTTGAACCAGAAGCTCATGAGAAAATTCTATTTATTGTTTGCCATACTTTTATGGCTGGGAGGGATTCATGCCCAACAGCGTCAACCAAAAGTTAACTTAAGTGACTCCCGTCCGGACATTAAGGTATTCACCCATGCTATGGTCCAGGTAGACCCCACCTTCGTCCTTGAAAATGCTACGATAGTGGTTCGGGAAGGAAAGATTACCGCTATTGGAACTGGTATTTCCATCCCAGAGGATGCGGTAGAAATAGATTTATCGGGCAAGTGGATTTACCCTGCATTTATAGATGCCTGGTCTCATCTGGGTGTCCCAAAAGTAAAAAGAGCTCCAAGGCCTCCCGGATCGCCTTCACAATTTCTCAGCTCCCGGAAGGGTCCCTACCACTGGAATGACGCAGTTAATACCCACGAGGTAATCAGTGAGCAGTGGAAGGCAGATCCGAATGCCATTAAAAACCACCGTGCCCAGGGATTTGCAGTTGTACACGTAGCCCCAAACGACGGAATCCTGAGAGGAAGTGGCGGCATTTTGCCCTTGCACGACCCTGCTGATGGCCCAAAATGGATAAATGACCAATTGGGCGGATACTTTTCGTTCAGAAAAGGTAGCTCGAACCAATCCTACCCCAGTTCCCTCATGGGGGCAATTGCCTTGATACGGCAGTTCTTACTAGATGTAGACCATTACAGACGGGCTTCAAAAGAGAATGGAATAGCAGCTGCAAACCTTTCCTTTGAAGCGTTTCTTTCCGTTAGAAACCAAAATGAACCCTTGTTTTTCGAAACAGGATCCTACCTGGATGTGTTGCGGGCTTCGCAAATCAGCAAAGAATTCAGCCTGCCGCTTATTTATGTAACGAAGGGAGACAGCTATAGGAGAATTGAGGAAATACAACAGCTACAGAGTCAATTGGTAGTTCCTGTTGCTTACCCGCAGGGATACGAACTTTCTGAAACTGCAGATACCCGAAATGTGAGCTTGGGTCAATTGAGGGCCTGGGACCAGGCACCTGCTAATTTGGCTTTCCTGGCTCAGGCTGGCGTACCTTTTTCCATCACTATGCACGGCCTGAAGAAGCCAGGACAATTCATGGCCCACCTGAAGCAGGCAATGGCATTTGGCCTAACTGAGGAGCAGGTGCTAGCGGGGCTTACCACTACCCCGGCGAAATTGCTGGGGATTGATGACCAAACAGGTAGTTTGGAACAAGGTAAAATGGCCAATTTTTTCATCACAAATGAAAAACTCTTCAGGCCGGGGGCCAAAATTCATGAAGTCTATGTTCAGGGGGTTGCCTATCCGGTTGCTCCAGACGTAGACCAGGATGCGCGTGGCAGGTATGAAGGCAAAATCAATAGCCTTACCTATCGGTTCGAAATTGGGGGCTCACCTGGAAAGCCCAATATTTCCTGGTACCGGTCGGGGGATACCCTCAAAGGAAGCATTGTCATCAAGGACAACATCTTTGTCCTCACAGTCAATGACACAGCAAACGATCAAACCTATTACCTCACCGCCCTCAAAACCGACAAAGGCCTCCGGGGCAGTGGGGAAAATGCGCAGGGGATACGGGTTTCATTTTTAGCTACTCAAACCCAGCAAAACAACTCTCAGGAAGAAGATCCCGGTTTGGGGAAGGTAAGAGATAACAACCCCCTGCCCACCGTTCATTTTCCTAATAAGGCCTATGGATGGGAGGCCTTGCCCGAAACAGATGATTACCTGATCCATGATGCAAACGTGTGGACCTGTACAGAAGATGGGCTTAAAATCGGGATAGATGTCCTGGTCAAAGATGGAAAGATTGCCGAAGTGGGTCCTAACCTTCAGGCTCCAGATGGTATTCGCCACATTGATGGCAAGGGCCTTCACTTGACACCCGGCATTATTGATGAACATTCCCACATCGCCATTTCAAGGGGTGTAAATGAGGGTACCCACTCAGTAACAGCAGAAGTCAGAATTGGAGATGTCATCAATCCCGAAGACATCAATATCTATCGTCAGCTCGCCGGTGGGGTTACAACCTCTCAACTCCTCCACGGCTCTGCCAACCCCATCGGGGGCCAATCGGCCATCATCAAACTGAGGTGGGGACAAACCCCTGAGGGCATGAAATTCGAAGGAGCTCCAGGCTTTATTAAGTTTGCCCTGGGAGAAAATGTAAAACAGAGCAATTGGGGTGGGCAATATAAGACCCGCTACCCGAAGACCCGGATGGGCGTGGAACAAATGATCCAGGATGCTTTCCGAGAAGCAAAGGATTATCGCAGGGCTTGGGAAGCATGGGAAAAATCGGGGAAAAAAGCAGGTACAACTGCTCCTAGAAGGGACCTTCAGCTCGATGCTCTGCTTGAGATTTTAGATGGGGTGAGGCACATCACCTGCCATTCCTATGTGCAGTCAGAAATAACCATGCTTATGCGCCTGGCAGAGTCCGAGGGATTTCGTATCAATACTTTCACCCATATTCTGGAAGGCTACAAAATAGCAGATAAACTGGCGGCCCATGGGGCAACGGGTTCTACTTTTTCTGATTGGTGGGCCTATAAGTTGGAGGTAATGGATGCCATCCCCTACAACTCTGCCCTGATGCATGAACAAGGGGTAAATGTTTGTGTAAACTCCGACGATGCCGAAATGGGTAGGCGCCTGAACCAGGAAGCTGCAAAGGCCATTCGCTATGGCGGGGTATCCGAAGAAGCTGCCCTTCGGATGGTCACCCTCAACCCTGCCAAAGCTTTGAAAATTGATCACCGTGTGGGGAGCATCGAAGTAGGGAAAGATGCTGATCTGGTACTTTGGACCGACGAGCCCCTTTCTGTAAATGCTCGTGTACTGTATACCTGGATAGACGGCAAGCTGTACTTTGACCATGAAGTAGATGAAAAAATGCGTGAGGATCATCAGAAAGAAAAAGCCCGCCTCATCCAGAAAATGCGATCGAGTAAGGGTGGCAAATCGCCTGTTGGGGATCGCTCCCACCAACACTCTTATCACTGTGACGATTTAGATGGGGGCTACTTGGACTATTGACACCTCCACATATCAGGCAGGATATTTTTTTAAAAACAAAAAAACCAATGAAAAAATTATACTATATCATTTTTCTGACATCGTATGTCTATATTTTATGGCTTGGAAATTTATCGGCTCAATATGTCCCGGCACCTGGTAAGGTTTCTAAACTCCCTACTATTCTCACGGGAGGCACCCTCCACCTGGGTAATGGCTTGGCAGTCCAGGGAGACCTGGTAATAGATGGAAAAAAGATCGTCGCAGTAGGCCCGGACCAAACCATTACTTACAAGCAGGCAATCAGCATTGATATTTCTGGTAAACATGTGTATCCAGGGTTTATCACTTTGGCTTCTACCCTAGGGCTGGAGGAAACAGAACAGGCAAATGCCACACGGGATGATCGTGAGACAGGTACCGTAAATCCTTCTGTTCGAGCACTGGTAGCGTACAATACAGATTCACATATTATCCCGACCATCCGTTGTAATGGAGTTCTCTTGGCACAAATCGCACCTGCCGGCGGGTTATTTTCAGGCACCTCCTCTGTGGTTCAATTAGATGCCTGGAACTATGAAGATGCCGTAATTAAAAGAGATGATGGGGTTTACATGAATTGGCCTTCAATGGAATTCTACCAGGCATGGTGGGCACCTCCTGTAGCCGAACAAAAGAAATCGGCAGAAAGAAAAATGAAAACATTAGAAGAATTTATTGAGGATGCAAAAGCGTATGCCAAAGCTAAAAAGTCAGCAACTCCTCCGGCAAATAACCCTTCACTGGAAGCAATGGTACCAGTAATTGAAGGCAAACGTAAATTATTCATCCGCGCCAATGGAGAAAAGCAAATCATTGCGGCAGCGGCCTTTACAGCTAAACACAGCATCAAAATGGTACTTGTGGGAGGTTTTGAATCCTATCTCCAGACTGATCTACTGAAGTCCTACAAAATCCCTGTGGTTTTGACCCGCACCCACAGACTTCCCCTGCGTGAAGACGATCCCGTGGACCTGCCGTTTCGCATCCCTTCCATCCTTGAAGCTGCTGGCATCACCTTTGCCTTTGAAACCGAGGACCACTGGAATGAGCGTAACTTATCTTACCAAGCGGGTACGGCAAGAGCTTATGGCTTAGATCCAGAATCGGCTGTAAAATCCCTCACCTCTTACCCAGCTCAAATTCTCGGGATAGATCATTTGTATGGAACCCTTGAAGCTGGTAAAAGTGCGACCCTGATTGTCACCGAAGGAGATGCGCTAGACATGATGAGTTCAACCGTGGAACACGCATTTATCGACGGGAG
>JBCDIQ010000394.1:0-5188 GCA_039024295.1 Bacteroidota bacterium
CCCAGCATTCCAATTTTCAGTCCACGGTAAAAAGGAGTAGTCATAAAATCATCTTTGTGAGCTAAAAATAAGCGGAAACGGCTTTTTTATCAATTTACCTGAGGACGAAAAAAACGATCTATCGTATATTCGTTCCATGAGCACGGAAAAATCGCCACAAGATTCCACTTATCTGATTGATAAAGGCCTGAAAGCAGCGACAGAGATTGCCCTGGATTTGGGCATGCCTTTGTTGGTAACGGGTGAGCCTGGAACCGGAAAAACCCGCTTGGCTTATTACGTGGCAGAGGAATTGGTGAAAACGAATTTGCTCATCTTTAATACCAAGACTACTTCGAAAGCAAAGGACTTGCTGTATCAATATGATGCACTTCGTCATTTTCGGGATAGCCAGCGCCCTACAGATGGTACAACTTCTCCTTCTGCCCTGAATTATATCAGCTTCCAGGCCCTAGGGAAAGCAATTGTTGATTCATCCAAAACGCGGTATGTGGTGCTGGTGGATGAGATAGACAAAGCTCCTCGGGATTTCCCGAATGATGTGCTTTATGAATTTGAAAACTTGTCTTTTAGGATTGATGAGGCCAGCAGGGAAGAAGCTGAACAATGGATTTACAACAAAGGGCTCAGGCTTACCCTGGATCAACAAGGATTCATCCACTGGGATCAGTCCACCCAAAACCGGCCGGTGCTGATCCTGACTTCCAATTCAGAAAAAAATCTGCCAGACGCGTTTTTGCGCCGTTGTGTGTATTACCATATTCCTTTCCCAGGAAAGGAAACCCTCAAACAAATAGTAAATGCCAAGGTGCCGCTCAGCGATGATTTTCGGGTAAATATGCTGGACCAGGCCATAGACTTTTTCCTAGAGATTCGGGAAAATAAAAATTTGCGGAAAAAGCCTGCTACTGCTGAGCTACTCTCCTGGATTCATCTGCTACACACCAAGGGCATTGACCTTGCAGCTTTGCAAGCAGACAGCACCCGTGAGGACATTTATGAATTGGTATTCCATACCTATTCTGTTATTGCCAAGAACAAAGAAGACCTGCAAAAGCTGAAGGAGGACTTTGGCTAACCGACCCGTCATATTTTTGGCCTTTGCCAATGTTCCGGTCCAACCAATGGCACGGGAAGATGATGAATTGCCTGACTCCATGCGTCACCTGGACGCGCTAAAGCGGGAAATGGATCAGCTCAGCGGGGTCCTTACCGAACAAAGAATTCTTCTCCAACGACGTGACAGCACAACTATAAAGGTGATCGAACAGGTATTCCTGGCCTTTCCTAGGGGGATTTCAGTTTTCCACTTTGGTGGGCATGCCACAGAGAAGGGGCTGGTGTTTGAAGATGATGAAGAACAAAATGTCCTGGCATACCAGGAAGGACTGGTGAACCTGCTGGCACTTCAGCCAGGCCTGAAACTGGTCTTTTTTAATGGCTGCGTCACCAGCAGCTTTCTAAACCGATTCCAACAAACTGATATTCCTGCCTTCATTTACACCCGGACTCCTGTGGTGGATACCGTTGCAACGATATTTGCCACCTTATTCTATACCAATCTTCAGCAGGAAAAGCCCTTGAAGGAGGCATTTGATTTGGCCGTCGCGGGCCTCAAAACTCGGTTTGGAAAACCGGAAAAGGTGTACCGTGGCCTCACCTACAGACGAAAGCCCGTTTCGCCCCCACCTGACCTTGTCCCTTATGAATTGTACCTCAAGCCAGGAGATAATATAGGAGAACAAACCATAAGCGAATGGGCATCAGAGGAGGAGCCTGAACGAAAAGTCCCCTTGCAGCCAGAGGTCTACCTTCAGTGTAACCGGTACCCGCAAGGCGATCAATTTTATGAAGAATGGGGTTCGGGACTGCAGAAAAAAGCCGTTTATGTTAAGAAGCTGTTTATCGGTGGGCAGTATGATGAGTTGCCGGACCACATGGCCAGTCGGTTGAGGCTTTACGGAATTGCAAGGGCTTGGCGTTCGTGGAAGTCAGAGGAAGTTTCCCAATCGGATGTGGCCCAATATCGCCTGGAGTTGCCGGTAAAACGTGATTTTCAATCGCGTGATCCTGAAAAGCCACGAAAAAGGTATCTTTCTTCTGTTACGGACACCCTGAAATTACCAGCTCTTAAAGCTGAATTACTCAAAAAGCAGTTCAGCAACGGAAAGAAGGTATTTTTCATTGAGCATGACCTCCAACCTGATCAGTGGCACCGTGGCATTGAGGAATTTTTAGAATGGTGCTTTTGGGAGGCTTGGCCGCGAGAGATCACCCCCAATGGCCCACAAGTTCTGTTGATTGTCAACTCATTTTATCCCAAACGGGCATTAATAACTCCACGAACTTGGCGCCTTGCCAGACAAATGGAAAATTCAGCAAAGAATTTGTGCGACCGCCATCCAGATGCCATTTTTCTCGAACCGCTCTCTCCCATTTCAAAGGAAGATGTCATGAGGTGGTACCGGACGTATATGCAGCCGTATACAGATGAGGTAGGGAGGATTTTTGGGAGCAAGTCCCAGCTGCCCTTACAGGAATTGAAGCCTTATCTGGAACAGGCAATCGAACGCTACAACCGATAAGCCTTATCCTTCCTGTTCCAATTCTTTGTATGCCTGAAGCTGGGTATAAGCCTCCAGAAAATGGTAGCCATTTGCAGGACGCTTGCGGTACATATCGGCAATTTCCTCTGCGAGCATTTCTCTTAGGGTCTCGATGTTCCACTTTGCCCTGGCAGATATAAAGACTGCTGGCAAGTGATCATAACGATAATAGCTATCCCGAATGGTCTGCTGGGTCTCCTCGTCAAGCAGGTCAAACTTATTGAACACAGTTATCACCTTTTTTCCGGTAATGTCAATATCTTCAAGGGTTTCCTTAACAACCTGAATATGCTCTTCAAAGCTGGGATGCGAGGCATCTACCACATGGAGCAGAATATCTGATTCCCGCGCTTCGTCCAAGGTACTTTTGAAGGATTCCACCAAGTGGGTGGGAAGTTTACGGATAAACCCAACCGTGTCGGAAAGCAAAAAGGGCAGCGGCCCAAGAGAAACTTTTCGGACGGTGGTATCCAAGGTAGCGAACAGCTTATTTTCTTCGTAAACCTTCGATTTTGACAATAGGTTCATCAAGGTTGATTTTCCTACGTTGGTATACCCTACCAGGGCTACGCGTACGTAGTACCCTCGGTTTTTTCTTCTCGTAGCTTCCTGCCGGTCAATTTTTTGAAGCTCCTTTTTATACTGGGAAATTTTATTCCGGAGGATACGGCGGTCGGTTTCAATCTCCTTTTCCCCTGCTCCCTTCAGACCAATACCTCCTCGCTGTTTGGAAAGGTGGGTCCACAAACCCGCCAAACGCGGCAACATGTACTGGTATTGGGCAAGCTCCACCTGAATGCGGGCCTGAGCGGTTTGAGCACGTTCAGAAAAGATGTGCAGGATCAATGCCGACCGGTCAATCACCTTGACATTGAGGACCTTGTCTATATTTCTTGTTTGAGAAGGAGAAAGGTCATCATCGAAAATCACCAGATTGGCCTCTGACTCTTCTATCGCTACCTTGATCTCTTCAAGTTTTCCTGCACCAACATATGTGGCAGGAATTGGCTTATCAAGGTTCTGGATAAAACTACGTACAGGTTTTGCACCGGCAGTGCGCGTCAAAAAGGCAAGTTCATCCAGGTATTCGCGGGTTTGCTCAAAGGTCATGCCTCGTTGACATACCCCCACCAGCACGGCTCGTTCTTCTACATGTTGCTGGGCAATTCGCGTTTTTTCGATCATATAAATAGGTAGTAGGTTTTAGGGAAAAGGTATAAGGTAATAGGTACTAGATACAAGGTATTAGGCATTAGGTGACAGGAAGAGTCGTAGGTGATCATCAGAAGAGGAAATCTATATTCAAATACTGAAAACAGATTACCGATAACTGTAAACTGGGCTTATCCATGTATAGCCTCTGATTTTCCATATCGGCTGATCACTTCCCCTTCATAGGCTAAAAACTCCCGCCAGCGGGCATCGATATCAATGTGTGGGAGCAATTTTTTAGCAAGTGTTATAAACATGGTATAATGACGTGCTTCTGATACCATCAGTTTGTAATAGAAATCAGCTAGATCTTTGTCCTCAATGTTCTCAGACAAAACTTTGAACCGTTCGCAAGACCTTGCCTCTATCATTGCGGCAAATAACAGTTTGTCGCCCAGTGCTTCTTCACGGCTTCTTCCTTTCACCTTGATGAATTTCATCAGTTCATTTACGTAAGAATCCTTCCGCTCGCGCCCGAGGGTATACCCCCGCTTAACGATTTCTCTGTGTACCATTTTAAAATGCCCAAGTTCTTCCTGTGCCAGATCTGCCATCTTGGCAACCAGTTCTTCATGCTCGGGATACTGTACCATGATGGAAATTGCGGAAGAAGCTGCTTTCTGCTCGCAGTAAGCGTGGTCCGTAAGGATTTCCTCCAGGTTCCCTGAAACTATATTGGCAACCCAGCGAGGGTCTGTTTTCATTTCCAGTCGCATCATGCTCATAAGCCAAAAAATAAGAAATCGTTCATAGAGTTATATAGCAAGGATACCGCAAATACGGCAAAGCGTCATGAAATAAAAATTCTTCCGGCAAAACCGGAAGAATGAATGTTTGATGAATTCACCAGTAGGGATCACCTTATCAGGGTGATGGTGCCTGATTCCTTTATCAGTTCCTGGCCTGCACCAATCGCTTCTAGGCGATATACGTAAACTCCTTCTGGAGCAGAATTCCCATTTTTCAATTGTCCGTTCCAGGTCTGGTCTTGAGAATTAGAGCTAAAGATTTCAACTCCCCAACGGTTGTACACCGTAAATTGATAGGCACCTAAAAACTGTCCTTTAACTTCGAGGAAATCATTGTGCCCATCAAAATTAGGGGTGAAAGCGGTGGGAACAAAAGCGGTCCCAAAATCAGTGACGATCAAAGGCCCAATGGTGGTATCTTTTGAGCAGCCTGTCTGGTTATTAAAAATGGTCAATTTGACAAAATATCGACCAGTATCCTGATAAGTGTGAACTGGGCTAAAGTTATCAGAGGTATTTAAGGCATTCAACGATGTAAGCTGCGCAAATATCGTCCGAGGTGTCCACCACGATGGAGCGGGCATTTGCATTTTGGTCGATCCCGAGTTTTTCAAATCGATC
>JBCDIQ010000395.1:0-5187 GCA_039024295.1 Bacteroidota bacterium
TCATCAATAGGTTCACTGTTTTCAGTTATCCTATTGATGATAAATTTTCTTAAAGCATTTTGAACTCGAGCACTTCTTCCAAAAATTCACGAACACAGGCTTTTCCTCCGGGGCGCTTGAGGATCACATCTGAGGCAAGCTTTACCTGCTCTACAGCATCTGAAGGGCACGCGCTGATGCCTACTTTTTCCATCACCACCAAATCATTCAAGTCATCTCCCACATAGGCAATTTGCTTCCAACTAAAATTGTACTGGGCCAGCCAACCTTCAATCACCTGCGTTTTGTCCCGGCCACCCGCATAGACGAGCTCAATGCCCAGGGTCTTGGCGCGCGAGCTGATAATTCCTTCCGTAGATGCGGAGCTGATGAACCCAAATTTAACCGGATGGTGCTTCATGGTCCGTTTGATGGCCATGCCGTCCTTTGTATTGAATTTTTTAAGCTGATCCCCATTCTCGGAGTAGTACATGCCTCCATCGGTCATGGTGCCATCGACATCCAACAGGACCAGTTTTACTTTTTGCCGACGAATCCGAGCCTGCTGCCCTTCGAGGTCCTTGCCAAGTAGATGATCAACCGGAAGGTTGAGTTGCTGGGCTATGGTCATGAGGGTTTGCAAATCAGGCTCCTCTCTCCCTTGCTCATACTGGCGCAAACTGCGCTCCCAAATGCCCAGACTACTGGCGAAGGCTTCGGGCTTCTCTTTCGATTGCTGTCTGAGAAATGAGAGGTTTCTGGCAAAAAAGGTCATGTAACAAGAATTGGCCTGCAAATTAATAAGTCCAGGTATGCTACGCCAATTCCTATGCTTTTCTGGGTCAGAAAAAGCCATGGGATTATTTGCCGTTTATGCACACCAATCACCCCACTTGATACCTCTACCCTTCCATTCATGTCCATTTCCCGGTTTCGGGGAGTCCCCTTCCCAATATTTGTAAGGTAATCACTCATCAAAATTTTATGCTTATGTCTAATTATCTTTCAAAATGGGTCGCCGCACTGCTCCTTGCAGGCGCATGCAGCCCGATGATGGGCCAGACCCTTACCAATGGAGCTACCCTTCGGGTTACCGGAGGGGCTGTCATGACCGTAAGCGGCGGAGTAACTAATTCATCTCCCGCCATCCTGGTTAACCAAAGTGAAATCAAAGTTGGTGGCGACTTCGCCAACGATGGTAACCTCGTGGGAACAGGAAAGTATCGGTTCAATGGCTCTTCTCTTCAACGGATCAGCGGAAGCACCAATCCCAGTTTTTTCTTTGACTTGGAGATGGCCAACACCAGAGGCACCGTTCTGGAACAAAACATCACCGTCACCAATTCACTGGAATTCACCTCTGGCAACCTGGACCTGAATGGAAATACCATTGAACTGCTGCCTAGAGCCCGATTCATCGGAGAATCCAACGGGAGCCGGGCATTTGGCACCAGCGGAGAGATTCGTACCCGTCGCACCCTGAGTTCGCCTGTGGGCAACATTGCCGGCCTTGGCATGGAGTTTTTGTCTTCGGATAATTATGGGAGCACCCTGATTGTCCGCAAGCATGCCGCTCAGTCTATTGGCTCCGGTAGCAGCATTACCCGGTCATTTGAGATTACGCCAACCAACAATACCAATCTCAATACCCGGTTCCGGATGTACTTCCTTGCACCAGAACTGAATGGGCAGATTGCCTCCGGCCTCCAGATGTACGAACGTGACAATGGATCGGCTCCCTGGCGTCGGCTGAACAGTACCGTAAACGTGGCCAACCGCTATGTGGAAGTCAGTGGCCTTAGTTCCCTTGGACAGTACACCCTGAGCGCCGATGGCACCGTGAGTGTAGCGGATCAGCTACCTAAGCTTTCCGTCCAGTACTTCCCTAATCCAGTGGGATCCAGTGAGGTGTTAAGTTTAACCGGCCTTGATGCTGGCAGCTATACCCTACGTCTGCTGGACATTCGTGGAAAGGTTGCTCTCAACCAGCAGGTAACCGCTCGTTCCAAAGCCGAGCAACAGGATGTACACCTGCCACAGCTCGCGGCAGGCGTCTACACTTTCCAGCTCATTTCTCCTGACTATCAACCCACTACAGGTAAGCTGGTCATTTATTCTCATTAATCTTTTTTCATCTCATTAACCTTTACAACAATGAAATCTTCAATCATATTCATACTCGCCCTTCTTTCCCTGACCTTCCTTTCTGCTCAAAGCGGAACAGTTGAAATCGACGGAGACGATAACGACGGCACAACAGCTGCCCTGCAAATTCGTTCTGCCAACAATACCCAGACCATGTTACTGGATGGAAATGAGATTGATGCCTTATCCCAGGGCCTCTTCCTGAATAACAATGTTAACCTTCCGATCTATCTAGGAAGAGGAAGGGGACCTGTAACCGTCAATACAGTTGATACCTCCGCTATGCTTACCATCGCTGCCAGGAAAGACAAGGCTTATTCCTTTAGAATAGCAGATAGCAGTGGCCGCTCTTATGTATCAGTTGATAGAAACAATAACTTTTCCGTCAACACAGGTTTTTTTAACGTAGGCTTCAACATGCGTGCAGGTGCTATAGCAGCTACCTATAACAGCGGAATTTTTCAGGTAGAAGATGATGCAGGCGCTGACTTAATTGAAGTAAGGGCAGACGGAGATTTCTCAGTCCTCAACAACATCTCCAAAGGGGGCGGCTCATTCAAGATCGATCACCCACTTGACCCTGAGAACAAGTACCTGTACCACTCTTTCGTAGAATCCCCGGACATGATGAACGTGTACAATGGCAATATCACCACCGATGCCTCAGGGATGGCCGTGGTGACCCTACCGGATTATTTCGAAGCCTTAAACCGTGATTTCCGTTACCAACTGACGGTGATGGGAACCTTTGCCCAGGCCATTATCAAGGAAAAAGTGAATGGTAACGAGTTCACCATTCAAACTTCTGAGCCCAATGTAGAAGTGAGCTGGCAGGTGACAGGTATTCGCCATGATCCTTATGCTAACATGAATAGAATTCCTGAAAGTGTGGAAAAGGCTCCCAATGAAAAAGGATTTTATCTGCATCCAGCTGCTTACGACAAGCCTGCTTCCATGCAATTGGATACAGATGGAAAAGTTGAATAAGGTAACATAAGCGTTATTGTTTGGGCCATCCTTCGGGGTGGCTTTTTGCTTATTAGGTACACCACAAACCTACCATCAGGAACAACTTCCCTTCCTCCCTTGACGTATTTAATACGTAAACATTGTAACCAAGTATTTGTCTTTATTATATGGAAGGAGCCTTCGTCACCATTTCGAGTTATGCCAATCCCAAGCGTGCAAATGAGGGAGCAGATATCCTCAAATCTGCCGGCATCCCTTGCAGGGTTCATCTTGGCGATCCAGACATCTCTAGCATTTTTTCTACAGATGAAAGCCGCCAGCCCTTCCTATTACAGGTGTACGAGGCAGATGTAGATGAAGCTTTCCAGATCCTCCAACAAGAATCCCTTTACGAAGAAGAATTACCTCCTGAATCTGCCGAGGACAAATTGGTCAGAGGCCGAAGAAACATGGTCATAGGAGGAATTTTGGGAGCAACCGGACTTGCAGTTGCCCTAAGCCCAGTTGGAAAAGCCTTTTCCCTTGTTGCCGCAGCAGGGGCCTTACTGTTGGGGGGCCTTCAGTTTGTCCAGGGCCTCCATCAGGTTGATGAAGCCGAAGACCAGCTAGGGGAAGATTACTGGGAAGACGACTTCGACGACGATCCCTTTTGAACCAGAACACTATTCCGCTCACATATGAATGCTCACCTCTCTCTCTCTAGAAATCAAAACGACTATATTCGTGGCAATCCTGCCGGTAGACTCGAGCTCATCGAGTATGGCGATTACCAATGTCCCTATTGCCTGAATGCCAGTTATGTCATTAACCAGCTCATGGAGGCCTTTCCAGCCCAATTATGCTTCGCCTTCAGACATTTTCCCATCGTTGAACATCATCCATTGGCCATGGCGTGTGCTGTAGCTGCTGAAGCCGCTGGACGCCAAGGACGGTACTGGGACATGCATGACCTGTTGTGGCAGCACCAAAAAGGCCTCACCAGCGAAGGCCTGTTCAAGTTGGCCACTTCCCTTTCGCTCAACATGCGCCAATTCAGGTTGCACATGCAGGACGAAAGGCTAGGGGAAAAAGTAATGGAGCAACGTGGCAAGGGCCTTGAAATTGGCGTGCTTTCTACTCCTACCTTCTTCGTTAATGGAAAGAAATACGAAGGAGAATTGCAGTTTGCCGGGTTAAAAGAAGCGTTACAAAGCGGCGAATTGGTAAGCTAATCACCTTATTCAAGCCGGTATTTCTTCCTGACCTCCTCAATTACTTCTTGGGGAGCAATGTCAACGCCTTCCTGGCTTCCGTATATCTGGTACCCATACTTGATCGTGTAGATTCGATCAAGCAATAATTTAAGGGGAGTGTCCTGTAGGAGCTCTCCAGTATCTCTGGCTTTCACAATCACTGGCAGGTACCTTTCCATCATTTCCTGATTCGAATGCTGAATCACAGCGAACATGACGTAATCGAACTTTCCCCCTACTGTTGATTTTCCGATATAGGCTTGGTGTTGCTTGAAAACGGAGTCAATGATGCGCTGATTTTCCTTATCCAGGGGCGTCTGTTTGGACCAATCGGTTTCCCCCGCCCCTTTTCTGAACCTTTCGTCGCGCTCATTCACGGCAAACATCAAACGGGTAAGAGGTGCATTCAGGCTATGCTTGTCAATGTAGGCTTCGAGATCAAAAGTGGTTTCTTCTGATACCTTTGTGCACTGTTTTTCGAAGAAAGGTAGGTATACCCCTGGAATCAGCGTATCAAGGCCTGCATTTCCCATACTTTGCAGGTATAAGCAAATTGTTGCAGGGTCCTCCTCAATAGCTAGTTGAAAGGGAATTTTTACATGATCCAATGGCTCATCCAGTTTCAAAAAGGCCATGGTGATGTTCCAATAATCAGCCACATTTAGATTTGCCGGATCTCCCTTCGTGGCGTTACGCGTCTCAGAAAGAAAAAAGGTGCCTTTTCGATAGGCATTTTCCGATACCCCTGCTCTTTTTTTAGGTTGATAGTCCAGGATTTCCTGGGCAAAGGTCTTCTTGGAGAATGTGGTCTCCTGAGAGAAAATGAGGTTTCCCATGAATCCCATGGATAGCGCTATCAGAA
>JBCDIQ010000396.1:0-5156 GCA_039024295.1 Bacteroidota bacterium
AGTGGCAGTGGCCTGACCAAAGCCAGCTAGTAGGTAATCGGTATATAAATCAAATGCGTCGCGACGTTTCATATTCGAAAGCTAATTCCGCTAATAATTTCTCACAAAATTTCCTAAAAAATCGTGAGCGAAAGGTCAGTAAATAAGTTGTTATCTTGGTTCATGCGAGCCAGATATGTTGACTTATCTTCTTCAGAACGTACAGCTCTAATAAAGCTAAAACGTAGCAGTTCAAGTAATCGAGTAAGTGAGCGTTGTCATGCGCTTTTGTTGAGTTCTAGAAAATATACCATCGATCAACTTTCGGATATATTCGAAGTCAAGCGAGATACGATTCGGATGTGGTTTGATCGGTGGGAACATGAGGGTATTTCTGGTTTATCAGATCTGCCTAAATCAGGCAGACCTCGTATGTTGGATGTTGAGGAAGAAAAAAAATAGTTGTTCGAGCTAAGGCCTCTCCGATCCAACAGCTCAAGCAGTTTAGTCAGGTAATGAGTGATGAAATTGGTAGGCCGCTCCATCCCAAGATGATTCGTAGGGTTTTGCGAAGAAATGGCTTTGTATGGAAACGGCTGCGTAAATCCCTACGCGGTGAGCGAGATCCAGTCTTGTTTGAGTTCTTTCAAAAAGAGCTGGAACAGCTCAAACAAATGGCACTCGAAGAGGAGATTGCCCTCTATTATCTCGATGAAACAGGACTCAACCTCAATCCGCATGCTCCTTATGGATGGCAGCTTCGGGGTAGCACCTCAGAACTTCCAGCTCAAAGAGGTGAAAGCAAAACCATCATCGGATATTTCTCTCCGATTAAACAGCACCTAGAAGCAGTCATATTTGAAGGAGCAGCTGATGCGTTATGCGTCATCGAAGTGATCAATCAGCTAGCCAATCAAATAGAGCGAAAAACTATACTCGTTCTAGATCAGGCAACCATCCATACAGCAGCCATTGTCAAAAGAAATATTCCCCGGTGGAAGCAAAAAGGTCTCTACTTGCAATTCCTTCCAGCACATTCGCCTGAACTTAATCTCATCGAAATCCTTTGGAAACACCTCAAACATTTCTGGCTCAAACTACAGGACTATCAATCCTTAGATACCCTTTCAGCAGCAGCGGCAGGAATCCTCAAAAACTATGGAAAACATTACGCTATTTCTTTTGAGTAGGTACTTAATTATACTATTCATAGCTCAATAAAATTGGGCATATATGACTATAAATCATATAGATCATCGCCTAGGGCGATTCGACGTTTGGTAAATCCATGGCGAAAAGCGTACAGCAAAAGTTACTTTTGGTTGGCCCATGTAGAATGTGTCTACTGAAGAGCTCTTGCACGAGGTAGCAAACCTTCTGGTAGGTGATTCCTTAACTTTCCTTACTCAATAAGCGGTCAGGTGAATGGACTGTAGGCTTAGCAGTCTGGCAGGGAATAAGTGTAACTGGTCATTCTTTGATACGTGATAGTAAACTTGTTTACCCGGATTAAGGAATTTTAGTTTTCGAGGTAGAGGGTTTCCTAGAAATGTCTTTCCTCTATTATACAGGAGTCGCAAGCTTCCACTAACAGGAGGATCTATCCGCTCAGCGTTAGAGATAACTTCCAGGGGGGGCAATTGGACTTGAAAGATGGGATTCTAAGAATAGGTAGCCGATTAACCTATTACTTGCAATCAGCATCATCTTCCTCCTCAGGCTTGTCTTTCCGGGTACGCTTGAACAGCTCGACACCTGCGCTGCTAAGCAAGGTCAGCTGAACCATAAACTTGGCGATGCTGGTCATTTCATCTACGCTAGGTACCCACCAGATGATTTCTGCCAGGAGGTAGCGGAAGGTGATCGAGGCGAGGAGGGAGTGCTTGGGGAAGGGCATTTTTTTAGGTGTTAGGGGATAGGTAATAGGTATGGGGAATAGCTGTTAGGTTTTCCCGCTATGCGGGATTTCGCTGGGCTCAATAGGTTATAGGTGTTAGGGATTTAGCGTCTGTTTAGGTCCCTCCACTACGGTCGGGACGACCTAATGATGTGAGGGGTGGTTGAAGGATATGGGAATCCAGAATAATGTCCTCTCATTAGGAAAGCATCTTTTGCCTGGAAACTGAATACCGAAAACTGTACACGGACAACTGAAAAAAAGACCGGAGGCGCAGCGGTGCCACAACCTCCGGAATGCTCCACGAAACCTGTAATTCTTATGCGGTGACCATACCGCCGTAAAAGGTGTTGGAGACCTCTCCTGTGGAGGGGTTGCGAGCAAAGGCATATGTCTCGATCTCATCTCCTGCCTGGATGTCCGGCAGGGTCACGGTTGCGGTCCCTGTGGTCTTGTCCACGTTGGTGATGACATCTGCTGCGTTTGCGCGGTTCTTGCGCAATGCCAGGAAGACGACTTCGTCATTGGCATCTATGGCGGTGGCTGCAGGTGCAGTCCAGCTGATGGACACATCATTACCGGTGACGGCAGGGGTACCCAAGCCATTGATGCCGATAAGGCCGCCCTGGGAAAACTGCAGGGCCGGAAAATTGACCGTGGCGGTGAGGTCAGGGAAGCCGGTTACCTGGGAGATGTTCTGGGCAGAGAATACGTTGTATTCACTTTTGCCGGAAGCGAGGCGCTTGAAGCCCAATCGAATGGCACGAAGGGCCAGAGAACCGATGCTGCTCAATGCCTTGATCTTGGCGCGCTGGCGCATCTGTGCGTCTGACTGGGGGTTACGCACATTGCGCACCCGCTTCTTGAACACGGGGATGCCTTTCCATCGGGTGAAGGTCACATCGCCTGCAGATTTGCGGAGGTTGCTGGAAAAAAGTCCGTCATGAATACCCATAATGTGTTAGGAGGTTAGGTCCTCTCCGGGATATTTTCAAAGCTGACTTCGCAAGCTGTTATTAGAAAAAATCTCCTTGTGAAGTTCAGACTTGGTACGGAGGTAGGACGGAGTTAACAATTATGTGCTATATCGTAAAAAGGAGTACGGATATTGAATAATTGATGCATCAATGGTGAGGCAAAGGTACCTCAGGTTTGGGCAGGTAGCAGGGAAGTGGTAATTTGAGATAATGGGGCCAGGATCAACACTGGCTCTCCTATAAAGGAATCATGAAATGGTGGCTCACAAGGTGGCGGCAAAAGGCAGTAGCTGATAAAGGTTCAGACCTGCCAGAGACGCTATGGCTGCTCGTTCGGAACTACGGAACCATCTGTGAGGAGGTGACAGATGGGATCCGATCTTCGGGTCTGCCCCAAAAGGCGTTCTACCTGGAGTTGGGGATGAGCCGGGCTACGTTTGACCGAAGGATGCGGCATCAGGACTGGCGGCCAGAGGAACTGGCGGTGTTGGTGGAGATGCTGCAGGGATAGGTGGTAGGTATTAGGGGTTGGGTTTGAGGTTTTTGGCCAAGGGAGAGGCCAGTATATCAGTATTTCATGAGAACTGGAGTAGAGTGATATTTGGGATTTCTGGAAGGAAAGCTATGGTGTTCTATTGTCAACAGCTGTCAACAGAAAAACGGTGCTGTTGACACTCAGTTGACAGTCTGTTGATGGGGTAAGGGACTGGTATACAGGTAAATGAGGGGTAAAAAATGGGGTTTATCAACTGTCAACAGGAAAAAAGGGGGTAAATGAGTTGAAAAACGCTTTGTTTACAATCAACAAAGCGTTTTTGAGATTGGGCAAAAAAGCTGTTGACACTGTTGACGCGTTGACGGCACTGGTGGTGAGGGGATTAGGGGTAGATTTTTGTCAACAGGGTGTCAACAGCAACAGGGAAATGGGGGAGTTTCATGCAATTTATGGCCAAACTTCAGTGGGTGATCAGGGAGTTTGCCTTCAATTTGGGGCTAGAAAAAGGATGTATTGCATTTGACGAATTGCGTCCATAATTTGTAGGATGTCCAGAAAGTATTAGATTGGTAGAAGGGTAAAGGAGGCACTAATATTTGGATATGGCCAATCGATCTGATAAAACTCCACGGGAACGAATCCTTCGAATCATGCGCATCCTTTTGGAGCGACCACGTGCTTATACCAAGAAACAACTTGCGGACCTTTGTGGGGTAAGTAAGGACACCATTGACAATGACTTCAAGGCTTTCGAACTAGCAGGGTTTGGCTTGGATCACGACCAGAAGTTTCGCTACTTTTTTAAGGGAGATCAGCCCTACAAACAGTTGGAGGATCTCTTGTGCTTTACCGAGGAGGACCAACTGTTGCTGGAACAGGCCATTGATCACATTTCCCCAAACTCAAAGCAGGCTAAATCGCTTAAACGCAAGTTTGAAACCCTCTATGACTTCCAGAAACTGGGGCATCCCCTACTCCGGAAGCCTTATCTCACGAAAGTAGACACCTTAAAAACTGCTGAGGAAGAAGAGGTCATGGTTCGCCTTGTGGGGTATCGTTCTTCTAATTCAAACACAGAAAGTGATCGCTTGGTAGAGCCGTTTAATTGCATGCCTGACCATGATACGGTGCATACGTTTGACGTAGATCGTGATGGGCTTCGGCATTTTCGCATCTCTCGTGTCAAGCGGGTAGAAATCCTATATGACCGCCCGTGGGAGTATAAAAATAAACATGCGACACGCCTTACGGATGTTTTCCGGGTGGTGGACTCAGATCAGCGAATGGTTCACCTCCGAATTAGTGTGGGGGCCTACAAGGAACTGGTAGAACGGTTTCCGATGACAGCCAGGTACCTACAACCTGCAAATGAACCCAATACCTTTGATTTTCAGTGTAAGGTAAACCACGAGTTCAAGGGCTTAACCAACTTCATATTGGGAAACTACCACCAGAACATAGAGGTACTTGGGCCAGAAGAACTGCTCGACCACCTAAATGGCATGGTGCAGAAAATGAAATTTTAGGTGGACATATTCGAGTAAACAAGGTCGGATAACAACTGGCGGGGATCTTTCACTTTTATCATCAACTAAATCTGCTACACGTATGTACAACAAATGGGAACTTCAACCGAGCAATCAAGAGGGTGGAAATACAGGTAATTTCCCTGATATCAGGTCTGTCATTTCCAAGAGAAACAAGGAACTGAACCTGTTCTAATAGGGTCTTCCCCACCCCCTGTGGAATTTACCCCCAGGACGCTAATTCATTCTTTTTAAAAAAACCTGCCTCCACAGGCTGAAAC
>JBCDIQ010000397.1:0-5083 GCA_039024295.1 Bacteroidota bacterium
CAGTATTCTCTCGAAAATACAGATTGTAAGCATTTTCATTCGATTTAAAAAAATTTTCTAAATTAGAATTAAAAAATTGTTGTCTTTTTTCGATTGACTTATCTGGAAATTGTTCCTTAAACTCTTCGACCAGCATCCTAGTTTTCATTAGTTCAATCCTCGCAGCACTGATTCTATCACGGACATTCATTTTCAATTGACCTTGTAATACTTTTTCTGCTTTACTCACTTTTCTTAATGCTCTTTTAGCAACATTAAGTCTTCCAAAAGTTATTGAAGTTCCAATCGTTGCGATAACTAATGCAATAATTGACATGACGATTGACAGCAATTCGTAATTTGTCATGATAGCTCATTTAAATTTCGTCTAAAATATCATCAATGAAAATTATCAATTCTTTATTACTTCCACTTCTAATTTTATACAACTCCTCAATAAATTGGCCTCTTTGACTATCACCTAAAAGGACTATTAGTCCAAGAATTACAATTTTTGAACCCATTGGTCAATACTAAACGAAGAATTAGTTGAATCATAGCGGGAGGTATTTTATGATTTTTATTTTTTTCTGCTAGCCATTAACACCTTATTAACCGCTACACAGCTCATGCACCCCATCCCCCACCTCTCCACAAGCTGTAAAACCCATTTTTACTTTTTAAACCATTACGAATGAGTATTAGGATAGTGCAAAAAGCCATGCTTCTCCAAGGTTGATTACTAGCAAAATATGCAAAAAATCCCCCTAACCGAAAAGTTTTCTTGTTGATTTTACCTCCCCCAAACATTGTTCCCCACCTTTCACCCCACATCAAAGTACATCCCCATGCCAATCCATCCTACACGACGGTTTTCGAATACGCTGTAGGGCATGTGACCATTGTAGCCTTCGAGCAGTATCCGGACAGGTGTTTTGCCTTGTTGGCCGAACTGAAGCCCAACGGCAGCTTTGGTGTTGGGGTAGAAATCATTCTGGTGCCAGCTCTTGACATCCATACCCCCGATCCAGGCAAAGTAGCGGCTGTTGGTCCAGCGCTTTTCGAAGGTAAAGCCGGCTTGTAGCAATAGCCTTTTGCGAATGGTGGAGGGACGAACGCCATAACTGAGCGTGGCATAAGGCCGGAATATGCCCCTGCGAATGGCTCCAGTGACCTCTAATTGTTCGTAGTTTACCGGATTGGGGATAAAGCTGGTGATGCCATTTCGAATGATGAAGTCATCCCCCCAATGGGAAGAAAGGTGGTAAAACCGGGCGCGTAATTCGTACTTTTCCTGCCGTCGGTAATGAAAGACCGCGCTGGCTTTGTAGTCAACGTTGAGCATCCAGCGAGAGGCGCCTTCCGTGATGCCGTCTACTTGAAATTGCGTAAAAGCTGCCCAATCCGCCCCAAATTCAAATTCACATTTCTCTTTTTTCCACCTCAGCCAACCTTTGTAGAAGCCAAACGCAAAGGGGGCATACAAATACTCCTGCCATTCCCCGCCCTGGTTGAAAGCCGTCAAACTGGCATAGGCCTGGGCTTCCAGGGGATCTAGGTACAGGGGATCAAACAATCGGCCTTTTGGGAGCCATTCCACCCGGCTGCTGTCCTGGCACATGCCGCCAACGACCACGGTTAAGAAAAGAAGGGTGCTGATGAGCCTCTTGTTCAAATCCATGGTGTACAGTTCTATGAAGACTGTTTGTTATCGAGATGTGTTCTTTTGGGCGCAAAAGAACCAAAACGCTTGCGAAATCCTAGGCCCCCCTCAAGCCGCCCCGGTTCCCAACGGATTTCGCTTGGCCATCGCCCCAGTTGATGGGGGCATCTAACTTCTGCAGGAACGTTTTTTACCATAGGATATAGAAATAATCAAGGTGGATTGGTGTTATTCAAATCGAATAGCAGTTATGGGAGTGATCCGTCCAATGACAATGGTGGGAATGAGCATAAACAGGGTGCAGATGCCAATTACCGCTACATTGACCCACAAAAATTTGCCCCACACCCAGGCGACCGGGACGACATCTACAAAATAGTTGGCCTGGTCCAGGCGCACGATGCCAAACTGGTCCTGCATCCATATCAATCCCAAGCCCAATATATTTCCCAAGGCAACCCCTGCCAGGATCAGGAAAAACGCATTGAACACAAATAGGCTTTGTAGCCGGCTGTTCCTCAGGCCGAGGGCTTTCAATACCCCAATGGTTGGTGTCCGGTCGATGATGAGAATCAATACCACCGAGGACATATTGATGATGGCCACGGTGATCATCAATATCATGATGAAGGTGACATTTTGGTGCTGGAGGCCCAACCAGTCAAATATCTCTGGATACAAATCTGTGATGGGCAGCACTTCATATTCCACCGAAAAAGCATCTATCTCATTAGCTGTTTCCTCAAGCGTTTCCAACGAATGCAGGTTCACCTCATACGCTGACACCTGATTGTTTCGCCAGCGGCGGATCTTTTGCACCAACCGCATGTCGCACATCACGATGTTGAGGTCGAACTCCTCCATGCCCGTCTCATAAATGCCGATGACTTTCACAGGCCGCCTCCTGGGCGGATCTTTCAGGAAAAATATTTTTGATTTATCACCCACCTTCAACCCGAGGGTTTGGGCCTGCTTTCGGGAAATGAGGATTTCAAGGGAAACCTTGTCTTCGTCAAGGTTGGGAAGTTCGCCTTCCTGGAGGGCGTTAGCAAAAAATGACCAGTCGTAGCGTTTGTCTACCCCTTTCAATACCACCCCGGTTTGAGAGACAGGGCCCACCATGACGCCTACTTCCGTTACGTAAGGGGCAATGGCGGCAACAGCGGGAATCGTGTCGACTTGCTCCACAAAAGCGGTGTCATACGTGAGGGGAATTTCCTCTTCTGCCAGGCTAAAGTAGCTTCCAATTTGAATATGCGAGCCGAAGCCAATAACTTTATTCTGTATTTCCGTTTCGAACCCTTGAACAAATGCCTGTGAAAGTTCAATCACCGCTACAGCCAGCGCGATACTTAGCACAGCTAGCCTCACCATCAGTACAGAAACTGATCGTTGCTGTTTAAAGGTAATTCGACGGGCAAAAAAGTAGGAAAAATTCAATTGAATTCGGTCATTATGGGCGGCCAATATACCAAAATAATCCTGATCCTGTGGTGCTGTATCTACTGGATTGGATGTACCCCTTCTGCCAAAGAAGCCACCAATGAAACTGCGGCAGATAGCACCTCACAAGTGGAACCGCAGGCCACAAGCGAAGCGGTATCTCCGGCAATTCCAGAGAGAAACGCATTGCCGCCTTTGCCCAAGGTTCCTGGCCAAAAGGTGCACACAGGCGCCGAGCGATTGGTTTCTCAGGCAAGTGAACTCCTGGCGGGTAAGCGAATCGGCATCGTGGCCAACCACACCAGTCGATTACCTCAGGGTGCTCATTTGGTGGATACTTTACTGGGGCTGGGCATTGAAATAGTCGCCGTTTTTTCCCCTGAACATGGCTTTCGGGGAGATGCCGATGCGGGTGCCAAGGTGGCGAGTGGTAAGGATGAACGCACCGGGCTTCCCATCATTTCACTATATGGAAAGAACCGTAAGCCTCAGCAAGCACAGCTGGAAGGAATTGATGTGATGTTGTTTGACTTGCAGGACGTTGGGAGTCGACATTACACCTATATCTCTACCCTTACGTATGTCATGGAAGCGTGTGGAGAGGCGAGCATTCCTGTGATGGTCCTGGACCGCCCCAATCCAAATGGCTGGTACGTAGACGGGCCGATGATGGAGGCTGCCTTCACTTCCTTTATCGGCATGCATACGGTGCCCATAGTGCATGGCATGACGGTAGGGGAGTATGCGAGGATGATATTGGGAGAAAAGTGGATAACCGACCCCTTGCCGGAGTTGGAGGTGGTGGAGGCAGAAGGCTATCGTCACGAAATGAAATGGGAGGAAACAGGACTGGAATGGATTCCCCCCTCTCCCAACCTCGGAACAGCCTATGCGGCTTATTTGTATCCAGGGCTGTGCTGGTTGGAACCTACCCCGGTTAGTGTGGGAAGAGGAACGCATGATGCCTTTACCCTCGTAGGTGCTCCCTGGCTTCGGTTTGCGACCGAGGCGGCCACTGCCAGAACGGTGGAGGGAACCCATCGGGAGCTGTACGGTCTGACGTTGATTCCCAATAACTTTATTCCCGTTTCCCTGCCAGGGAAGTCTACCCACCCTAAGTTTCAGGATAAGATGTGCAAGGGAATCAAGTTTGAAGGGGTTGTGAGCGGACGGAACCTGTTTTTGGCCGGGATTACGCTGATGCAGCAGGTTTACCAGGATGCAGAAGCAGCTGGCAAAGGAAGCGGGTTCTTCTACAAAGGCTTTGAAAAATGGAGCGGTTATGGCGGTTTTCGTCAGCAAATAACAGATGGAATCCCCGCCGAGGAAATCTATGACAGTTGGCAAGATGAGGTCACGGCCTACCGATCCATCCGGGCCAAATACCTGATCTACGATTGAGCCTTCCTAACCTTTTATTCCGTCATTTCCGTATATCTGCAAAATTCATCCCCATGCCATCATCCCCATTTACCCAGGAAGAGCAAAAAGACCTGAAGGAGCTATTCGACCTTGATCCGGAGCAGATCGAACGGGAGCCTTTTGAAAAAGCGCGAAAAGCCCTTCGGCTAAAGTATCATCCAGATCGATTTGAGAAGTATGACGATGAGGTGGTTCGGGAAATGGCCAACCAGCGGTTCAAGCGGATCGAAGCCCTTTCAGAAAAAGTAGAAGCAGTTCTTGACGGCAATTGGAAAGGAAGCACCACTTCCTCGGATGTCTACCAGGATGCTCCTGCCGCGGTTTATGCCTTTGATGATATGAAAATTGAGGTGATTACCCGAGATAAGGACCTCAAATACCGCCTGTTTGGTACCCGCTATCGGTGGCTGGAAAAAGGCGACCGATTCAAAATCCCCAAGACCAAGGCGAGCATTATCATTGACAACGAATATGCCGGAAGAAGCATGGGATTCAATGAAACGATTCGCATGTACCTGACCTTCGGAGAGGAAGATGATCTGGAATTGATCGTCGGCTGGCTGTATGAAAGTATTC
>JBCDIQ010000398.1:0-5075 GCA_039024295.1 Bacteroidota bacterium
GATTCCGCCTGATCGCCATCAACCCCAATGATGACAAGACGTATCCGGATGATTCTTTCAAAAACATGCAGAAGCGTGCCAAGCAAAAGGGATTTGAGTTTCCTTACCTTCGTGATGAGACGCAGGAAGTTGCCCGTGCTTACGGCGCAAAAAAAACACCGGAAGTTTTTCTGCTAGAGCGGGTCGGTGATCAACTGATCGTTCGCTACGTAGGCGCAATTGATGATAACTACAAATCAGCGGATGACGTGGAAGAGCGTTACGTTGAAGGGGCTGTAGACGCGATTCTCGCAAAGGAAACCGTAGACCCCAATCAGATTCCTGCTGTGGGGTGTGGCGTGAAGTACAAAAAGAGCTGATTTATTAGCTATTAGGTGATAGCTGTTTTATAGAATAGCTGCTAGGTGATAGCTGTTAGGTGATAGCTGTTAGGTGATAGCTGTTAGGTGATAGCTGTTAAGTGATAGCTGTTAAGTGATAGCTGTTAGGTATGAGGTGGTGCCTTTGGGGCAGTGCTTTTTATCTGGCAGCTATTTTTTTGAAGAGCTATGAGGTGATAGCTATTAGGTACTAGGTTTTTATCTGGCAGCTATTTACTTTTTAGCTGTTAGGTGATAGCTGTTTTGGAATAGCTGCTAGGTATGAGGGTTTTATCTAGTAGATTTTGCTTGCTCCCATTTTAATGGTAAAGGCCTAATGCCCAAAACCCATTATCTACAATCTTACGCCTATCACCTAACGCCTATAACCTAACGCCTATAACCTAACGCCTAAAACCTTATACCTAGAACCTATTACCTTCCTCTCCCCTACACCTCATCCATGGCCGCTTCAATCTCATCGGTCATTTCCATGTTATGGAAGAGGTTCTGGACATCGTCGTCATCCTCGAGCTTGTCGATGAGTTTGAGCACGGACCTCGCCTGATCAATTTCCAGCTTGGTGTAGGTGGTAGGAATACGCTCCAAGGTAGAGCTTTCAGCTTCCAGCTTCATTTCTTCCAGTTTGCCGTTCAAGGAACCGAAATCTTCGAAGGCACAAGTCAGAATGAAGTTTTCGTCCTGCTGTTCAATTTCTTCCAACCCGAAATCGATCAACTCCAGGGTAAGCTCGTCTTCATCCAATCCTTCAGATGGCACCACAAATACCCCTTTTCTGTCAAACATAAACTCAACAGAGCCACTCTTCCCGAGGCTACCGTTCATTTTGTTGAAATAGGAACGCACATTGGCCACCGTCCGATTGTTGTTGTCTGTAAGGCACTCCACAAACACAGCCACTCCATGAGGGCCATATCCTTCGAATGTTGCTTCTTCGTACCCTGCACCATCATCTCCCGCCCCTTTGCTGACAGCCTTGGTGATCTTGTCCTTGGGCACACTCATCTTGCTGGCGTTCTTGATTGCCATGCGAAGACGTGGGTTCGCATCGGGGTCCGGCCCAGATTCTTTTGCTGCTACCGCAATTTCTTTTAACAGACGGGTGAATAATTTTGATCTCTTTTTATCCTGGGCTCCTTTTCTGTGCTTTATGTTGGCCCATTTACTGTGTCCTGCCATGGTACGTTTTTCTAATTTGATTGGAGAAGGACAAATTTACAAAATATCCTGAGTCTTGCGAAGCAGATGTTACAACGCGAAACCAACTTGTTTTCCTCTTCCAAACCGGCCAAAGCAGCATATCAGGCTATCTTTTTCCACAATGATCGAGTCCCACCATTGTGGCTCCACCCTGAATTAGTACAACCTGTTCCAGAAATGCGTAAGCCCTTTTAAGGCATTGAGTTGCTGCAACTGACCTAGTTGCAATAACCCAATGTGTGCTCTTCTGGTATTCACCTGACCAACATCCAATTTTAAAAGTCCCTGAACCTGACCATATGGACCTAAGTTGCTGTATTTCCCTTTCCCAAATTTCACCTCATAATCACAAATGGTTGCAAAGTGCTCATGGTATAAATTCCCCTTCAACACCTCCTCCAACAATAGGGAATCGTGGGACACATTAGGTTGGCTGTAATGGTGGATAAATATCAGAATGGGCATCCCTGCTGAAAACTGGTCGACATCTATTTTTTCGTGAAAAGCAGGCAGGTCAATCCCAATCAGCCTTTCACCTGGAAAACCATAGGTCTGAGTTATCTGGACCATCCGATTAACCTGATTCCGGTTCAGGTTCTCCCATTTCTTGTCAAAAATAGGTCGAAGCAGAAAATTGGCCCAGTGGTAATACCGCTTCCTTATGCGCTGATCCGCTTCAAACATTTCATTTATTTCCTCCCGTAAACCCTCATTGATGCTTAATTCGTACGCCTCCTGCAGGGCATGAGCCTCTTCCTGGATCATGGGCCAAAAAGGGGAAGACCTAACATTTCCCAGGCCAGCTTTTTGATCGAAATACGAAATAGGAATTCCTCGTGACAGGCCACACCGAATGAAATAATACGTAAGGGAGTCGTTTCCTGCCATTGAGGAAACCTCAACGGCGTGAACACAATCTCTTGCAAACCCAACATCAATTGTTTCAAATGCTTGCTTGTAGGCCCTTGCAGCCTGCTCATACTTTGCCTCCACTGCCAGCAGCCTGGCCTTATTAATTTGCGCATAATATGCCAGTATATCCTGTCCCAGGCAATTATGGATGGCAAAAAATAGAACAACAGTAGCAAGTCGTTCCATGATGTGTGGTTAACGGTTCAATGCAAGTTCCATGTTGATCGAAGCCTTAGCACAATCAGTCAGACTTAATCAGGGTAGACTGATCCTGCCCAAGCCTGTTCATGACATTCTCCCGGATCAACCGGTAATAATGCTTACGGCCTGTGGTCTTGTCCTGTCGGATCAATCCTACTTCAGCCATGATCTTCAAGTACTTCTTGGCCGTGGTACCTTTGATCTTGAGAGATTCTTCCAGGTCCTGGGAATAGAATCCAGACTGGGCATGTTCCACCAGGAACTTGGGCATGTCAAACACGACTTCAAAGATGGTTCCCTGCTTATACAGGTCGAAAAACATGTATCGGATCCCTTGCTCTAACTGACGATTATTTGTCTGATGGAGGTCAAGGAAAAAACCAAGCCGGTTCACCTCTTTGAAAGTGATGTAGCTCCTCAGGTTCCGGTAGCTGAAGTCAAGGTGCTCAGCCGCCAGGGGTAAATCTCCCTTGGAGATGTCGATGCACTTATTCAGGGTTTTGTTGCGGACATCATTGGGCACTTTCTTGAAGTCGTCCCAACCGGCAGACATGAAATACAGCGGGTTGTTTGGGGTCTCCAGCTCTTTCAGGAGTCTATTGGCCTGTCGAAGGCCAATTTCATCCCCGGAAACCAGCATGCCAAGCCTCATCATTTTCACCTCGTAGAGCTGATAAAGGAAATACACCTTGATGTTAAAATGGGATACTGGTTCAAAATCGTAGAAGACCTCCCGGATCAAATTGATCAGGTACTTCCCGATTTCCTCCAACCGATCTGGCAATTGATCCAGGATGTCAGTGAGTCTTTCAAAATAGGGCTCCAGCATCTCCACTAACCAGGAAACCCCTGGCTTGCGAACTTCTTCCTGGAAAAAGGTATTGGACATTTCGAATGCACGCAAAAAGAGGTAGAACCCTCCATCTTCCAGGCGCTTGGTGGCAAACTTCAATATGTCCAGCAGCAGGTCATAGAGCTTGGAGGAATTGTTATTTCGTACCAACAAACGGCCATAGACCTCATTTGCCTGAATATATTGAGGGAACAATCGCTTTCTTTTGTAGTGCTGGGCTACCTCCCTGATTTCTTTTTCGGTCAGGTTATGGCCCAGGTTAACGGCCATCTCAGCCTTTGTGAGCCTCGCATCAAATCCTGCCAGCAGGTCATTTACCCCTTCAATCTCTTCGATTGCGGTATCGCAATAAGATATGGATAAATCGGCTACCTGCTGCCGTTCCAATTCATCTTCGGTATAGGTAAAATCAGCTGCACTCAGCTTTGCAAGGGCAAGCTGGAGGTTCGCCTTAAAAAAGCGAGGGCTATCCTTCGTTACCAGTGCTTCAAAGGATTGAAGCCCTTCGGCCAGCAGCCGTTCTCCGGTTTCAAAAGGTGCTTCATTACCTGACAGAGGCATGTTAAATGCCAGCCGGTGTAGCTTCAACTCTAGTGCAGCCAGGTCAAATAAATGCTTATCGGTTTCTCGTTCCAGGTTTGCTTTTTTGGTGGCAATTACTTCAATCAGCTCGTCCAGTTTTATTTCGCAATCTTCATCGGGGTTGGAGAGGTAGTAGGCCCCAAGATATAGGTAATTGGCCAGGTTATATCGTGTATCCTGCTCATATGCAGACTTCTGAAGCCATAGGCGTGCCCTGCTGCGTTGGTCGTTTTGCTCTTCATGTACATATACCAGCCCGATTACAGTGGAAATGCTGGCAATGAATTTTTGGTCAAACAGGGACCAGTCCAATTGATCAATTTCGTGCTCAAACGTTTCCAAGGGAAGCTGCTTCAGCAGACGTCCGAAAGCCACGCGCAAAAACTCCAGATAGATTTCCCAGGTTTTTGCCTCTACTTGCAGCTGGTCATTGGCACGAAGGGGTATGAGTCGGTGGGGGATCACTTCTATGGCTTCCCCAAAAGCGGCTCCATCTTTTCGGCTAAAAAAGTACATCAGGGCCTCGTTGGCCAAAAAGAAAAAGTAGGTGGCTTGTTCAGAGGATTGAATAGAGGAATTTGCCAACTCGTTCAACAAAAATTTGTCCACTGCCTCGAAGTCATGGATATCCAAACTTCGTGTCAAGTCCTTCAGAAAGCTAGAGGTAAGAGCAGGCGAATCTTCGGAGGAAAGGTTAAGGAGGAACTGTGCGGGAGAAGCGGTTCTCATAATTGAAGAATTGCCCCAGCCATGTCCACCACCGATGCAAATTCCGGGTAAATAAAATTTACCATACAGAAAAAGTGTCAGGAGCTATCGGATTAGACATGCTCATGGGTAAAATGAAAAATTTACACAATATCGATGTGTTAGCTTGGCTGGGTGGCAGTTATAACGGGTTCTACTTGGTGTAAAAAAATAGATGAGATGCTTTTTGCTTAATATGA
>JBCDIQ010000399.1:0-5068 GCA_039024295.1 Bacteroidota bacterium
GTGCCTGGCCCGCTTCATCGATGAAAACTGTATTAAACTTGCGTTTGAGCAGCAGTTTATGCCCAGCCCCAGAAAGGGTGGCACATACCACTTGGCTCCGGTCCATCACCTGGCCAATGATGTAATCTTCCAAGGTCTCAGCGTACCGCTTCAAATCTCTGGCCTCACGGAGCACCTCCCGCTTGCGCTGGTATTGGTCACGATCCATCCTCCGTTTGTACTTACTGGCTTTGCGGTAAAGTTGCTCAGATTCCACCCTGAGCTTTTTTAATGCACCGTAATCCTCATGCCGGGCAATAGTGCTGTCAAGGGTATGAAGCTGAAGGCTTTCGTCTACTCGTGCCGGATTTCCTAGCCTTACCGGATTCAGCCCCATTTCGGCACACCGGATGGTCAGCAGATCTGTGGCAGTATTGGAAGGAGCACACACCAATACCTGATGTTCTCGTTGAAGCACTTCTTGAATGGCATGAACCAGCGTGGTGGTTTTTCCCGTTCCAGGAGGCCCATGGATCAGGGCCACGTCTTTGGCCTCTAGCACTTTCTGTACTGCTTTTTCCTGTGAGGAATTCAAGAGCGGATGGCGAAAAGTATACTCCCACTCGCCAAACGCTGGCTCATGCCCTCCCATCAATATTTCCCTGAGTTCTGCGAGGCGGTCTTTTTTCGCCGAAGCTACTTGCTTGATCGCTGCTTGCATTTCCCGGTAGGTCTTGTCGTCAAAGTCAAGGTTTACCCCGATTCGGCTGTCCTGAAGCCAGGCGGGAATCTCATCTGAGGAAAGAACGATTTTCATGCTCCCTTTTCGTAGGCTGTATACCACTCCACCTGCCTGGCCTGCTTCCCGGTCTGCATTCATCCCGAAAACGGTCACCAAAGAACCCGCCTGCAAGGCATTCGGCCGCTTCCCTTCTTTGTCATCTGTCCGTTTGATCTCTACAATTATTTTTTCACCTGTCCCCACATATAATCGTTTGAGATCAACTGGATACCAGCAAACCCCCTCTTCCACCCGCTCCTTCAGGCTTTTCAAGAGTACCTTCTCCCGGTACAGTTGAAAATCTTGTTTTCGCTCAATGTCCAAGAGTTCCGAAAGAAGACTGAGTTTTTCCTGACTTTTCATGATTCACAGTAAGACTGAAAATGGGGTCGGACCAACGATCACCTACGCCCTGCCTATCAACCGCTACAGCCTATAATGGTTGGAAACAAAGGTGTAATTATTTTCCTTTTTTCTGACCTATCTCATCAAAATTTTCGTCATATCCGCTCCATCTTACACGTAAGCCTGACGCTATTCTTCTTATATCACACATAAAACCCCATCCCCCGGAATTAAAAAACCTCCTTAAATCGTACCCAGAGCGCATACAGTAGATTCCCACAAAAATATTCCAATAAAAATTTAGTATTTTTATTACATATTTCGAATAATGTTATTATATTTGTTTCAGCGTCGTCAATAAAGCCTACCCACCCCCGAATCTGTAATTCTTCAGCCTTCATGAACGTACGCTTTTACCTGAATATCATCACGTCTATTTTGTTGCTGCAAGGTCCTCTCCTTGCATCAGGCACAGATACGTTACTGAAAGTATCCTTTGTAGCGGAAACACCGGCTTCCTGGTGGCAAGTATCCACCTCCACAGAATTTGAATGGACAAACACCTATTCTGTAGGTATTTCCAGTACAGGCGGAAGCGACAGCTCACAACACATGGCGGTGATCACCTCTCCAGTGTTTCAACTAACCTCAGACGCATCCCTATCATTGGTAGTAAACCTGGAACATGAAATTGGGACTAAGGCTGATTTTCGCATAGAAATTCAACAACAAAATTGGATTCGTGTCTATCAGGGAAGTGGGAGCTACGCTGGAGAAATCGTTGTTGATTTTGAAGGAGTCGCTGGCCCAATGTCAGTGCGGTTCATTCATGAAAATGAGGGAGAGGTACTTTCACAAGTATTGATACGGGATATTCTAATCGTCGAGGCAAACGGTGCTTGCGGCAATAGAGTATGTGATCCTGGGGAAACCCCGTCAAGCTGTTCTGACTGCAAAAAAGAGCGATCTGAATTCTGGGTTCCCCTCGGTAAAGACCTCAAAGGGGAAGATGTAACCTACAAGCGATTCAACAGAAACACACAGTGTGATGATTGCTCTGAAAGAATCGACCTTCCATTTGAGGTTTCATTATATGGAGTACAGTACCGGTCTTTATACCTGAATGCAAATGGGAACCTGAGCACGTCGGCCCCCTGGATTGAATTTACCCCTAAACCCTTTTGTCTGGAGGGACCAAGGTTGATCGCTCCTTACTATGCAGATGTAGACATCCAAAAGTGTGGCCAGATTCAATACTACCTGGATGAGCATTCTCTTATCGTGACCTGGACAGACGTTTGCCACTATTTAGGGGTAGGGCAATGGACAGGACTTACCAATACGTTCCAGGTAATTCTCAGAGATGGTGCGCCCATAACCATCAATGAAAAACGCCTCCCTTCGGACGCACGCATGATATTCAATTATCGGGATATGCAGTGGACCACTGGGCAATCATCGGGAAGTATGACAGGATTTGGAGGAGCTGGCGCAACTGTTGGACTAAACGCTGGAGACGGCATCCAATGCCATGCCTATGGGCAATTTGATCACCCTGGATACGACTTCAAGGTGGGCGATCTCAATGGAGTTGATCACCTGGACTTTCATTCTATCTGGTTTGATCCCATTAATACAGCATTCAACGACCTGGAAATAGATACCACTGCTCAGCATTTGACTGGCGGGAGCATCGTTCAAGAAAAAATTGTCCTTTTCCCAAATCCTACCAGGGGTTCCTTTTCTTTTTTGATCCCCAATGAGGACTTGCTTCCAGCCCAGTTGCTAATAACTGACGGAGCAGGTCGAATTGTGATGAACCGAACCATACACGAATTAGAAGGTGCTCAAAACCTGACCCTTACAGAGGTAGCTGATGGATTGTTTTTCGTCAAACTTCAGCACCAGGAAGGCACCTTTTATCAAACACTAGCGAAATCGTTCTTTTAATCTGATGTTCTATACTTAGCCTAAGGGTGCTGTTTGCCATGCACCCAGACATCAGCCCTGGACCTTAACAAGGAACAGGGCCTTTTTCATGTAATAGCTTTTCATTTTTTCGTTATAAAGGGTGTATCGATAGATAACCGGCTTGAATTCAATTCTCATATATCGTAATTTTAAGTCCATGAATCGACCTGTGCTCCTGTTTGTCCTGGCTTTCCTGCTGGGAACTGTCCCCCTCTGTGCCCAGAATCGCTCGTATGTGCAAGCCCAGGTACAAAGTGGGGAAACCCTCCTCTCCTTATTGAGGAAATACCACATCAGCAATCCTTGCAACGTCTCCCATTTTTACCGCATCAACCAAATGAAGCGGGAGCAGCCTGTGCTCGCAGGCAAGACCTACAAGCTTCCCATTCATGTGTATACCTACAATGACCTGAGCATTCGGTCCACCATCGGGATCAAGGACCGGCCACAGGCAGAACGGATTCAGGCATATAATGAAAGCATGGCCTCGTTGGGATTCCAGCGGGGAGATTATCGAAAAACCCGAACCCTTTGGGTATCCCATCACGAGTTTACGTGTCCCGAGCAAAAGACCATAGGCCCAGCTGCGCCTACAGATCAGGTAAAAGCCGTTGTTCCTGATCCGGCAGTGGTAACCTCAGCAGATATCGTTACGCCGGCACGTGGAGGCAACCCCTATGTGCAGCAGACCCGATCCGAAGCGCGTGTAGGTCGCCAACTAAGGGGCACCTATGATATTTTGGGTAAAAAATATGCGGATGTCTACCTGGAAGACCTACAACTTAAAGGGTGTGTCTACTATATTGTCGCAGGACATGGAGGTCCAGATCCGGGAGCCGTGGGCACCTACCAGGAGAAAAGCCTTTGCGAAGATGAATATGCCTATGACATTGCCCTTAGGTTATCTCGCAGGCTAATTGAGCATGGAGCCACGGTGTACATCATTACCCGGGACCCGGATGATGGGATTCGGGAGGGCGAAATCCTCCCTTGTGACAAAGATGAAAAGTGCTGGGAGGAAGCTAAAATACCCATCAACCAGAAATCACGGCTCCTACAACGTTCGAATGCTGTCAACAAGCTGTACAAACAGTACAACGTAAAAGGCGTAAAAAGCCAGCGCATGGTGGTCCTCCACGTGGACTCTAATAACCAATCTGCAAAGATTGACCTGTACTTCTACCACCGATTCAGAGATCAGGCCAGTAAAAACATGGCCCAGATCATGCAGCAGCGCCTCAAAATGCGCTATCAGGACTACCGCAAAGAGCGGGAGTATTCTGGGACTGTTACGGCGCGTGACCTCCACATGCTGAGAGAAACCAAGCCCGTAGGGGTATTTATTGAGTTGGCGAATATTCGTAACAAAAGCGACCAGGCTCGCCTCGTGGTGGAAGGCAATCGCCAGTTGATGGCGAATTGGTTATGCGAAGGATTGCTGGAAGAGATGCGGAAGTGAAGAAATTTTGAAGTTGCTTTGTTAACATACATCTTCCTTCCCTAAGTTCAATATGGTGGCTCACTTATTATGATTCCTATGTAGCTCCCCACCCCTCATGAACTACTACAAAACTTTGCTGTCAATCATTGGGATGGCCATTGTTTCGATGTACACCTACAGTGCATATCAGCACGCACACGAACTAATGAATTTACGAAAAGAAGGGAAACGGATCATTCAAGCAGAAATCATCAAATTGACCTGTGGAAGCAAAGATTATATCACCTTAAAGATAAATGGAGAACAAACGCAAGAGCGGATATATTTATCCTCAGCAGAATGCGATGAACTAAGAACCAAGACAAAAATTGGGGTAAAGATGGATGAAAAAAATAACTTTGTGTTTGCAGATGACACCTTTAATGATGACTCATAGGCTGAAATGGTAGCCATCATGATTTTGGGGATATACATAAACTTTATCCTGCTTTATAACGGCATCATTTCAGGACAAAGGAAATCTCAAAAGTCTTTATACAGTCTCATTTCGA
>JBCDIQ010000400.1:0-5057 GCA_039024295.1 Bacteroidota bacterium
ATCGGCTTGCCACAGCTCTACGGTGTAGTTTCCAGTCAGTGCCAAAGGCCCCTCATTAGGATTGCTGTAACGGCCCGTCTTGGGCTTTTTGATGTTGATCGGCGTAGTAGGCGGATAGCGCAAATTCCAGGTTACCCGCTGGATACCTTTGCCAGCAGGCTGCTTGATTTTGCGCACTTCATTGCCCGCTTCATCTTTTACGATAAACAATAAATAGGCTTTTTCATAGGTATCCTCAGCCACGAACTCTTCGTAGGTGGGGTAGTCAATGTCCTTGCCTTCCTTCTTGGCTTCCCGCTCTTTTTCCTGGCGTTGCTCCTTCGGTGATTTAGACTTCTCTTTCACGAAGTAGGTAAAGGTAGCACCGAATGCAGGATTGGGTGCAGCATACATGGAAGCACCCTGGCTGCCTACGCCACGAAGTCCCAGTGGGTTGGATTCGATATACGCCAATGCAGGCTTGATCGGGAAGATGCTCGCATCTTTTTCCAGGTCTTCCTTGGTCAGTTTTCTCAATGGGCTGTAATCATCCAGGATGTAAAAGCCACGACCAAAGGTCCCCAACACCAAGTCATTTTCCCGCTTTTGAATGGCCATGTCGCGGATACAGATGGTCGGCAGGCCAGCACCTAGCTTTACCCAGTTTTCGCCGCCATTCACGCTGACGTAGCAACCGAATTCGGTTCCCGCAAACATCAGCATAGGATCGACATGGTCCTCTGCTACAGAATACACCGTGCCCCGTTCCGGCAGGTCATGCTGGATGGCTGTCCAGGTATTTCCCTTATCGGTACTCTTTAGCAGATACGGCTTGAAGTCTCCTTTTTTATGGTTATTGAATGCGGCGTACACCACATTTTCATCGTGCTGAGATGCCCACAACATGTTGACGTAGGTCATTTCAGGCACGCCGGGGAAGGATGCCTGTTTGCGCCAGGTTTTCCCGCCATCTTCAGATACCTGAACCAGTCCATCATCGGTCCCGGCATACAGCAGGTCGGCGTTTTTCGGCGATTGGTCAAAGGCCACGATGTTTCCATAAATGGTGGTAGACTTATTCTTCATCACCACATCTGGAGACTGCACCTCCCCCATCACTTTCAATTTATTCCGGTCAATTTGCCGTGTCAGGTCGGGAGAGATCGCCTCCCAACTGTTGCCACGATCGGTGGTTTTGAACACCTTATTGGCACAGAAGAACAGGGTCTTGGGGTCGTGAGGCGAAATCAAAAGGGGTGCGTCCCAATTCCAACGGAAGGCCGCTTCACCTTTTCCGGGCTGGGGCTTGATGCCGATTCGTTCGCCAGATTTCCGGTCAAACCGGATCAACCCGCCGTACTGCCATTGGGCATAAATGATGTCAGGGTTGGTGGGATCAACCTGCGTCTCGTATCCATCTCCTCCAACCGTGATGTACCAATCCGAATTCAGGATACCTGCATTGTTGATCGACCTGGAGGGACCTGCCTGAGAGTTGTTGTCCTGCGTACCGCCGAATACGTTGTAAAACGGGGTATCATAATCGATGGACACCTTGTAAAACTGGGTAATCGGCAGATTTGCTTTGTATTCCCACGTTTTGGCGTGGTCATAGGTCTCATAGATACCGCCATCACAGCCTACGATCCAATGGTCGGTATTCGTCGGATTGATCCAGATGCAGTGGTTGTCGACGTGCTTCTGTTTTTCTCCGGTTTTCGCAAAGGTTTTTCCGCCGTCTATCGTATGGTGCAGCCAGGTATTCATGCTGAACACCTTGTCTACATCATGCGGATCACAATAGATTTCCTGGTAATAGTTTCCGGAGGTTTTGTACTTGCTGCGCTTCTCCCAGTAGGCTCCTTTATTGGTCGAACGGAAAAACCCGCTGCTGTCATTTTCGGCTTCAAGGATCGCGTACACCACGTTGGCATCCGCCGGAGAAATGGCCAAGCCGATTCGCCCCATTCTTCCTTTCGGTAGTCCACTCTTTAACTCTTTCCAGTTTGCACCTCCATCGGTGGTTTTGTAAATCCCGCTTTCGGGTCCTCCTCCGATGTAGGTAAATACATGTCGTCTTCTCTGATGGGTGGCAACATAGAGGATGTCAGGATCGGTTGGGTCCATGACCAGATCAGCCGCTCCGGTTTTCTCGGAGATAAAATGAATTTGCTCCCAGTTCTGGCCTCCATCGGTGGTTTTGTATACGCCACGATCTCCGCCATCAGACCACAACGGTCCATAGGCGGCCACATAGACAACATCCGAATTGCGGGGATCAACGATGATATCCGAGATATGCTCCGAATGCTTCAAGCCCATGTTTTTCCAGGACTTGCCTCCATCGGTGGATTTGTATACGCCGTCTCCATATCCCACAGATCGCTGGTTGTTGTTTTCACCGGTGCCCACCCAAATCGTGGTGGATTGATTGGGGTCAATGGTCACACACCCAACAGAATAGGATGCCTGCCCATCAAAAATGGGTTTGTAGGTTACGCCGTGATTGGTGGTCTTCCATACGCCACCAGAAGCAACTGCCACATAATATTCATTGGTATTCTCGGGATTCACCGCAATATCCGCTATCCGGCCCGAGGTCAAGGCAGGGCCAATGCTTCGGAATTTCAGTCCACTGAGTTGGCCGGAGTTCAGCCAATATTTTTCGGACTCCTCTTCTTTATCTTTTTTCTTCTGGGCAAAAATGCTGGTAGCTGAGATAGCTAAAATCAGAAGGAGGGTAAGGTGCTTTAATTTCATTTCAAGGATGTTATATTTTGCAGAATGTGGTGCATCAAAATTTAGGAAATCAAAAATATGCATAAAATGCTATGTTTTGAAATCGCCGGGGTCAAAGGGAAGGAATTTGTACTCTTATTGTTATCAATATGGTCAAATGATTTTGCTACCTTCCAAATAATGAAAAAGTGACTTCTAATAGCCTTTTTCTTCTCTCCACTTCTTGTATTTGCAGAAGGGCAAAACGGGTTGATTCTTTTTTTTGACCTGATTGACCTTGTTAAGGTATTGAGTATTGGGGTTGCCGTGGTTTTCTTGTCTATCATAAGGCTACGTAGTCAATCAACCGTGCTATACTTAACCCCAGATTCTTCCTGGTATTCTTTGGGAGCATGGTCCCGTTAAGTATCGCTAGCATCTATGAATTCAATTCCAATAAAGCTGTTTTTTGGTTGATGCTTGCGGCTTACATTGTCTATTTCCTAGGAACTGTGGGTGTAACGAGTCTTGGCAATGTCCCGCTAAACAATCAACTAGATGCCCTAAATCTTTCAGAATTAAGTCAAGTGAAAATGGCTGAATTCAGGTCATTTTATGAGCAAAAATGGAATCGCTTGCATTTAATAAGGACAATTTTTGCTGTCCTGGCTTTCATGCTCTCAATTGCCGCTTTACTTTTTGACAAAAAATAAATGACCATATAGAACTGGATTGTGAATCCATTACAGCAAGGTAACAATCGGAGGCACTTACAAGCAGGGCTTCCGATTTTTTATGCTTGGGAAACCTACGGAATATGTAGCGTCAATTACTTGGAGATTTGAGGAAATATCGCCAAAATTACATATTAAATTTTTCATATGTTTAGGGCAGGGATTTTTAAGGTTAGCAATTCCTCTAACCCCCGAAGATTCACTCCCTATGGTCCTCAGTTAAGTTTTTGCTCATGAAACATAAAGATATATTCAAGCTTTTGGCTCTCCTGTGTCTGGCTACAGTTGTTTTTTCATGCGAGACAAAGGATCCAAACGAACCCAATTTCCACCTCTCACTTGATTTGAAGGGGTTTGAGGATAGCACTACATTTTACCTGGTTGATTTAGATAAACTTGAACCTATTGATTCAACCAACCTGATGAATGGGCAACTAACATTTGAGGGAAAAATAGACAACCCAATTAGTGCCAAAATTAAGACCGTTGATAATAAATACCTGGTTCTTTGGATAGAGCAGGGAACGATTAATGTTAATGGTACCTATGAGGATTTTGGTAATTCAAACATTACTGGCTCCCCCTTAAATGCTGTGATGACGAAATATCGGGATCAACAGAGCAAGTTGCAATCCCAGAGAGAAACGCTCATGCAGCAAATGTTTCAACTGATGAACTCCCAGGAAGAAGATGCACAAGAAAAATTCCAAGGCTTAAGTCAGCAGGTAAAGCAAATTGATCAGGAAGTATTTGAGATGAGGATCAATGGAATTGTCAATGAGCCTCCATCTTATTATACCATTCAAGAGCTCTTTTTCCTGCGCAATGACTTTACCAAAGACTCGCTAAAATCACTATTTGATAAATTTCCTGAATCGCTCAAAAATACAAAGTATGGGCAGGTTATCGATACCTATATCCAGAATAAGCCATTATCTGTAGGGGACCAATATGCTGATATTGAGGGGATAAATATCGCTGGAGATGTAGTAAAGCTATCCAAATTTAATGGCAAATATGTCCTGCTGGACTTTTGGGCATCGTGGTGCAGGCCCTGCAGACAGGAGCACCCAAACCTTGTGAAAGCCTACGAGAAATACAATGGCGATGGATTTGAAATATTCAGCTTTTCAATTGACAACAACAAAAGTGACTGGACACGAGCCATAGAAAAAGACTCTTTAATTTGGACGAATGTCATTGATGAAAACGGCAGGTACAGTAAGATGTCCGCCCTTTATGGCGTACGGGCCATTCCTGCTTCTTTTTTGATCAACCCAGAAGGGAAAATTATCGCTACAGGTTTGAGAGGGGATAAATTAGAAGAAAGACTGGCCAGTGAATTCGGCAAAAGTGGATGATAAAATGAACAACATTGAAGTACTCCTATTAAACACTGAATTAGGGTAATTCATTAGTCAAAAGATACCATCTCAACACGGATATTGGTAGGTAAAGGGATCGACCTACCATTTTTTCTTCATTAGAACTTGCCTTTTTGCTAAAAAATATAGTATTTAAAAATACTTACTGCAAGTGCTTTAGATTTCTTATTGAGTTCATTAGCCTATTCAATAACTTAAAAGATCAAGTATTATGCTAAATCGTTAGTTTACTACTATTTAC
>JBCDIQ010000401.1:0-5044 GCA_039024295.1 Bacteroidota bacterium
GATGCGATTCCCATTCCCAAAAAGTGGGACCAAACCAACAACCCCCATTATCCGATGCTGGATGTCCGTGGACTGCCCTTTTTGTATTTACCAGGACAACGCGTACGTCCGATAAAGGTGTATGGGCAGGCAGGATGGAATGCTAATGGGATTTATTGAATAATTTTTCATGAAATTATTTGCTGACCAACCCTTTTGAGGATTTGAACTTTTAATTATTCCGTCCAACTCCCTACCTTTGCAGGGCTGAAAATTAATCGAATAGTTAAGCTTTGAACATCACCGTAACCCTGCCTGACGGCAACAAACGAGAATACCCTGCCGGCGTAACTGCCGAACAAGTGGCTTTGGACATCAGTCCGGGGCTTGCCAGAAACGCCCTTTCTGCCAAAGTAAATGGCACAATTGTAGAATTGAAACGTCCGATTGAAACGGATTCAGAAGTAGCTATTCTCACGTGGCGGGATGAAGATGGAAAAAACAGCTTTTGGCATTCTTCAGCTCATATCCTGGCCGAAGCTGTTCTACAGCATTACCCCAATGCAAAGCTAGGATTTGGTCCTCCCATTGAAAGTGGTTTTTACTATGACATTGATTTTGGAGAGGAAGATTTTGGGGCAAATGACTTCGAAAAAATTGAGAAGACGTTTATTGAGCTGGCACGCTCAGGTGAAACATTCGAAAGGAAGGAAATCAGCAAAGCCGATGCGTTGGCGTATTACCGTGGCCGTGGCAACGATTATAAAGTAGAATTGATCGAAGGGCTGGAAGATGGTAACATCACCTTTTATGAGTCCGGTAATTTTGTGGACTTGTGTAAAGGCGGCCATATCACCAATTCAAAGGTGATCAAGGCAGTAAAAATCCTCAACACCGCGGGTGCTTATTGGCGGGGCAACGAGAATAACAAACAGCTAACCCGTTTGTACGCCATCAGCTTTCCCAAAGCCAAGGAGTTGAAGGAATATCTGGCCCTTTTGGAGGAAGCCAAGAAGCGAGACCACAGGAAGGTTGGGAAAGAACTGGGCCTGTTTACTTTTTCCCAAAAAGTAGGCATGGGGCTTCCGCTGTGGCTGCCCAAGGGCACCCGTTTGCGGGAAACCCTGGTAGATTTCTTGAAACGAGTACAGGAAAGAGCCGGATATGAACCTGTGGTGACACCGCATATTGGCCGGAAAGAATTATACCAGACCTCCGGGCACTGGGATAAATATGGGGAAGACAGCTTCCAGCCTATCAATACCCCGCATGAGGGAGAGCAGTTTTTGCTCAAGCCGATGAACTGCCCACACCACTGTGAGATATACGCCTCAAGTCCTCGGTCGTATCGGGATTTGCCCTTGCGGTTGGCGGAGTTTGGAACTGTGTATCGGTATGAGCAGAGTGGGGAGCTACATGGTTTAACCCGTGTAAGAGGGTTTACCCAGGACGACGCTCATATTTTCTGCCGTCCAGACCAGGTCAAAGAGGAATTCAAGGCGGTAATCGAAATTGTATTGTACATTTTCCGAATCCTGGGCTTTGAGTTTAAAGCACAAGTGTCCCTGAGAGATCCTGAAAATCCGGGTAAGTACGTAGGAGAACCAGCGTTATGGGACCGTGCAGAAAACGATATCCGGGAAGCTGCTGCGGAGATGGAGCTCGAAACAGTTGAAGTAGCAGGAGAGGCCGCGTTTTATGGACCCAAGTTGGACTTTATGATTCGGGATGCCTTGAGAAGAGAATGGCAGGTCGGAACCATTCAGGTGGACTACAACCTTCCCCAACGTTTTGAGCTGGAGTATACCGGTAGTGATAACTCAAAGCACCGCCCGGTTATGATTCACCGCGCACCCTTTGGTTCACTGGAACGGTTTACCGCGGTGTTGATAGAGCACACAGCGGGTGATTTTCCGTTGTGGCTTGCACCCGAACAGATGATCCTTCTTCCTATTTCAGACCGATTGGTGCCTTATTGTGAAGAATTGACAAAGCAATTTGCTGAGGCAGGCTTCCGGGCTATCATTGATGGCCGCAATGAGACCGTAGGAAGAAAAATCAGGGATGCCGAAGTTGGAAAATATCCATATATGCTGATTATCGGAGACAAGGAAGCGGAACAAAACCAACTTTCAGTGCGTAAAAGGAAGGAAGGAGATCTAGGGTCAATGACCTTTGATCAATACATTTCACATCTTAAAGAAGAAATAACTGCCTTGTTGACTTGATTTACAGTCAATAACAGTTGCGCTTTATGGTGCGAATTTCTAACTTTTAACCATAATTAATTTATCTTTTAACTAAACTTTAAAAAATTTGGCGAATAGAAGACCCAGAAAACCAAGGCCGATAAGAAAGCCACGCAGAGAACACAGAATTAACCACGAAATCCGGATTCCGGAGGTACGGTTGGTAGGGATGGAAGTTGAAGAGGAAAATGGTGTGGTCTCCACCTCTCAGGCATTGAGAATGGCAGACGAAATGGAACTCGATCTGGTAGAAATTGCTCCTCAAGCCAGGCCACCCGTGGTGCGGATCATGGATTATTCCAAGTTCGCCTACGAACTGAAAAAGAAGAAAAAAGCCAACAAGGCTAAACAGCATACCACAGTGATGAAGGAAATCCGTTTTGGTCCCAACACGGATGACCACGATTTCAATTTCAAACTTAAGCATGCGCAGAAGTTTCTGGAAGACGGAAACAAGCTCAAAGCATATGTCCAGTTTCGTGGAAGAAACATTATCTACAAAGATCGTGGTCGAGACGTATTGCGTCGATTTGCAGAAAGCCTGGAAGATTTGGGTAAGATTGAGCAAATGCCGACCATGGAAGGCCGCAGGATGATCATGATCATGGGGCCTGCCAAGTCAAAATAATTTGTGGGAACCGTTTGTTACCGATCGGTTCAGCATCCCATCATAAAAACATACATGAGAAAAGCCCATCTTTTGGATGGGCTTTCTTAGTTAGGTACTGCATTTAAGGTCAAACCTGCTGAAACCGCAATGTCTCTTTATAAGGCATGTAAGCTTCGGCAGTTTGAGAAAAGTTTATTTTTTGTTGGGTTTTCAAGAAGGATAGGTCAAAAAGATCACCGTGTTTTTCCTTAAAATATTCCACCAGATTCCGATCCAGCCCAATAAGCACACGCTTGAACTCTTCTGGAAACACATCATTGCTTTGGGTCGCGAACCAAGGGTTGAGCTCGTAATACTCCCCTATATGACGCGCCGCTGGAACTTCCCGAAAATTAATTTCTTTTAGGTAACACATTTGGTCATAATCGTAAAAAACGACCCTTCTGAAGCGGGTAACACCAAAGTTTTCCAATTGTAACTCGCCTGGGAAGATATCAGCTGCAGCCAACTGTTTGATGGCATTGCCATATTCATCTAACGCTGCTTTCGCATCCTTAACATTGGCTTCCTTCAAGTAGAGGTTGAGCGGGGTAAGCTTCCGCTGGAGGTAAAGGTGCTTAATGATGATTTTATCTGACTGGATTTCCAGCTTAGAAGGTGCCTTCTCCTGAAGTTCTGCCAAAAGCTCTGGGCTGAATTTATCCCGATCAAAGGCAAAATAATCGAACTCCATGGTCTGGGCCATTCTCCCCAAGCGGTCCCCGTAGTATACAATCTCGTAGTTGGACTTAATATCTTCCTCTGTAAGCTTTTTGGCAGGGTGAAACCTGTCACGAATCACCTTAAACACCATGTCATAACCTGGGAAATTGAACACTACCATGGTCATGCCACGGCTTCCAGGAGCGAGCTCCAACTTTTCATCGGTGCTTTCCTGGTATTGAGAAAAATCCAGGAAGAACTTTGTTTTTCCGTGTTTATAGAACCCGATTGCGCTGTATAGCTCATGCTTTTTCTTAAGGGGCATAAAACTCTGAAGGAAGGTGACCACTTCACTTGGGATTTCCACCTCAGCCATGAAGTAAGACCTTGCATAGCTAAACACATGGTACGCCTCATTCGGCACAAGCAGAAGAGTATCCACATACAGTCCATTTGCTCCGTGTAAAATGGGCACGATAAATGGAAGTATTCGTCCCATCACCCGAACCCGACCCATGAGGTAGGCAGATTTGTTGCGGTAAAATACAGATTTAAGCACCTCTATTCGGCTCTCATAGTCCCTTCCGTAGGCAATTAAAATTTCTTGTTGTAGTTTATCATAAATCAGGCCTGCATCCCGGTTGATGTCCTCAAACTTGATCGGTAATTTGTGCTGTTCCAGTATATTTCGGGTGCTTTCAATCGAGAAATCATCTAGTTGATAAGAATAGAATATGGGCTGAGCCGATTGGAAATGAGTAGCTGTATAAGAAGGGTTGGAAAACATATGGTTTTCATCAATCCCTACACCCGTACACGCCCTTCTGTAAACAGAATTGAAATAGGTCTTGGCAATATTGTGGTCTACCCGATGAGAAACCATGCGGAGGTACCGTTCACGTGTCTCTGGCCATACATTTTCGTGACTTCCAGCTATGGCAAGACAAATGCTATCAGCAACCTCTTGAATAGATTTCTTGTACAACGACAGTCGCTCTTGTGAACTGTTCATCAATCCATCCCAGTTTTTGTTTACAAAACAGGTCCCTGCATGTCTGGTAAGGCCGTTAAAGTCTTCCAGGTACGCTTCGAAGCTAGAGAGGATTTCGGTTGCAAGTTGGTTCACTAATGATGTCGTCATAAAAGGTTGGTTGGACTAAAGAAATAGAAGATCTGTCTCTTTTTAGACAAAGAGGAACAGCGACTGAAATGATAGGAATTTAATTTAAGTTAGGAATTAATTTGGATAAAGTCCAGTGATTAATGAACAGGGGAGGGGGTTTGTTGAGGCTTTTCCCCTTTCTTCTTATAAACCCGTGCCAACCAACGGGGTAAAATTGGGATGCCGATAAATAAATAAGGATAGTAAGTGATTAGGCGCCAGAGGGTTGCCAAAGCCAGCCCAAGACCTAAAGGGGTAAAATCTGAAAATAACAGCTGGAAACCGCCCTCTGCAATGCCGGAGCTACCAGGAGTAGGAGACACAATCATCCAGATGAAAAGA
>JBCDIQ010000402.1:0-5035 GCA_039024295.1 Bacteroidota bacterium
AGCTAAGGAATAGTCGTTCAACCAACAGAGAAATAAAAAGCCTGTAAACGGATATATTCTGGACACCAACATTTGAAGCCATACCTATTGATCAACTATTTATTTCCGAGCCAGGGCAAATAAATCAAAAATTAACCCTGAGATTCCAGGGTATATGAGTATTTCCACCTTATTCTATACGATTTATAGAAATATTAACATCACACGTTAAAAGCTGGTTTGGTCCATTCACAGATTGAAGGCTTTTACCCTATAAAAAACTTGCAGCTCAGTGGAATTTTGGGGAAATTGATATATTTACTCTTGCTAAGAGATAAAGTATTGGGATAATGCAAAAATATATCATTACGTTGTTGTGCTTACTGATTTCTAGTTCGCAAGCTTTTGCACAATCAGATATAAATTTAGATGTTACAAGTCTAACCGAGCTGAATCAAAGGCAAAAACTTGCGCTTGACAAGATTTTAACTTTGGAAAGAGAAATCACTCAGCTAGAAAGCGAAAGAAAGAGCATAGAGGAAAAAATTGACAATCATTTCAGTGAGGATTACTTCGAAACCACTAGTCTTGCTTTGGAAGAAGCAAAAAATAAAGGAGGTGACTTTAAGGGCTCATTGAGAGACCATCTAGATTATTGGGGTATCCGCTATGAAAATAAATCTGAAATTGATCGTGAACTTCAGAAGGCAAAAAAGATAAAAGCTTCTCAGCCAGCAGATATAGAAGAGCTTAGGAAAGTAAATGGACAATTAGAAAAACAGACATTAGAACTGAATAATGCCAACCTTAGCTTTGAAAATATAGGAAGAGAGATTGATAAATTAATGTCAGAATTAGATCAGAAAAATGAATTCCGGTTATGGATGAGTGTGACATTTTCAGTGTTAGTTGCTTTAGTGATAGCGGGTTTCTTTTTAATCGTGGTAAAAAAAGAAAATATTTCAGCTGATATTTTTAGTGGTGAAAAAGGAATTCAATTCATAACACTGTTCTTAATCATCATAGCCGTCATACTTTTTGGCATCATGGGAATATTAGAAAGTAGAGAATTATCTGCTCTGCTGGGGGCATTATCTGGATATATTTTGGGCAGAACGAATCCGGGTTCTGGGGCAACGAAAAACAAAGAACCCTAACTATTCGAAGTACTTTTGAAGAAACACGTCATCTCAAAGGCGAGGAAACTGCCCCTTTCCCACTGGTATGGGCCTTTCTACCGTTGCCAAAGCGACCTTGGAGAAAGACATCCTCCTCGACTGTCTAATTCCACAGAACTCAAACCAGACAAAAGCCCACACCTCTCTCACTACCTGTGATCTTCCAAAAGATTTTTATTGAATAGATTAACTCCTCCCCCTGTGACCCAAAGGCACAACCCCACGTCTAACATTCACATATGGCTTAAAGGAACAAGATTTCCCTGACAAACAATCCCAGCAACGAGTGGGTTTTTTACGAAGCCACCTAGATTTGAATCCAATGATTATTAAATAAATGCGGAAGGTGGTACTTTTGAGGACAACACGTCTGGCTTGACCAGCCCAACTTTGCAACCAAAAACCTATATGAGACTCTCCCTTTTCTTCCGAATAAGCCTATTTGTAGGTATCATGGGGCTGCTGGCTTCCTGTGGCACAGAAACAGCTTCTAATTATGCGGTAAGCGATCAGTCTTTCGTCATGGAAGGGCCCCTTTTCCAAGGGCCTAATTCCGCCCAGGCATCCTTTTCTCCTGCTATGGAAGCAGAGGGAAAACTGACGAAAGCGACCCTGGCTTCTGCTATGCTGGAGGTGCCAGAAGGACAAAATTTTGATGCCTTTTCAGACATCGTGTTGCAACTGGTTACCGGTTACAGCGACATGATCCAGGTGGGGGTATTGAACCCCGTTCCTAAGGGCCAGTCGAGCCTTACCCTCCAGGTCTCCCAAGAAGCAGATTTAACAGAATTACTCTCCTCAGAGGAATGCTTTTGGGTAATCGACGCCAATATCCCCGTCGATATGATGGACACCACCCTGACCTTTTCAGGAGATTTTTCGTTTGAGGTGACCCATACGAAATAAAGGAACTCGCCGTTGGTATGATGGCAGATTGTATAATTCAACAAACTACTAACAACCAATCAACAACATGAAATCGATATTTCTTTGCTTCTGTCTCGTCATTTTCAGCCCAGGGATGACCTTTGGGCAGGACAAAAAAGTAGATCAAAAAGAAGCAGATCGCCTGATCGGTGTATGGGCACCCAGCAATGGCCGCGCCCTGGTGAAAATCCAGAACATTGCAGGCAAATACTACGGCCGCATTGTGAAACTCAAAGAACCCATTGACCCAGAAACAGGAAAGCCTAAATTGGACAAAAACAACCCGGACGAGTCTATGCGTAGCACCCCGCTTTTGGGTTTTCGGATGCTCAAAGACTTCACCTACGCCGGCAAAGATGAATGGACCGAAGGAACCATTTACGATCCCCAAAGTGGTAGCCTTTACAGCTGCACCATTAAGATGAAAAAGGATGGCTCCCTCGACATCCGAGGTTACATTGGGGTGAAGGCCCTGGGCCGTACGGATGTGTGGAAGCGCGTCAAATAACGCCATTGAAAAAGAACCTATCTGCAGGAGATCCCCCGTCTCCTGCATTTTTTTTACCTTCACCTGATTGAATTCACCTACGCAACAACAAAGACCAACTGCTATGTCTCATCGTATCCTGTTCTTGCTGCTCGCATGGCTGTCATGCGGCGTGCTCTTTGCCCAAACGACCCCCGACAGTACCGCGCAAGAAGATGACCTGAATTTTGACGAATTTGAGGATTTTGACTTCGGAGAAGTAGACGTTAAATCCTTTTGTTCTTCCAAAATTATCGGCATCAGCCCGCAGCAACTTATTTCCCTGGGGTATGATGTTCAGGGGTCCTATGACGCCAGCTTTTCTGCAGTCGGAAGTTTTGAAGATGGGCAAGATGTACCCCAGGAAACCTATCAAGTAAATTCCACGCACGGCCTGCGTCTGGTGGCCAACATCCCGGTTTATTCACGAAATAGCCTAATCGTTCAAATGGGGGCCAATATATGGGACCTTCGCTACCAATTTGATACCCCCAATGACCAGATCAACAATGAAGTGGCCCGGTCTATCAGCCAGAATGGCCTACGCACCGCCGGGGTAAATACCACCATTTTTAAACCCTTTGATGACACCCACTTCCTCCTGTTTCAGGGAAGTGCCGACCTGAGTGGCGACTATACCCTCGAGGATTTCCAGTCCCTAAGCCACCTGCGTTACTCTGCTGCGGCCCTATTCGGATGGCGAAAAAGCGACTATCTCCAGTGGGGCATGGGCGTGTCCCGTACCTACCGGGTCGGCGAGATGAACTACGTTCCCGTCGTCTTATTCAACTGGACCGCTAAAAATAGCCCCTGGGGCGTAGAAATGCTGCTACCTGCCCGGGCACACGTACGCTATACCTTCAGTCCGCGCAATATGCTATTTACCGGCTTTGAGCTGGAAGGCCAGAGCTACCGCATCAACGGCGTTTCTGAGGCCCTCAACGACCAAAGCCTGGAAATCCGCCGGGGAGAAATGCGCTGGCGCCTGATGTGGCAACGCCAGCTCACCGGCTTTATCTGGCTGCAAGCCCAGGCAGGCTACCGCATCGACTGGAGCTTTAACGCAGATACCCTGGACGAGGGGAATGAATTTTTCCGAGGCTTCTTTGACGATCAGGAATATGCCATGCTCAATTCCCTCACCAATCCCATTTATGCGAATATTAGCATAAATTTGGTGAGTCCGTAGGGGTGTAGAGATGATTAATGTGTAGTTTTTAGCAACGAAAGTTATTGATGAAATCCTAGGATAAACACTTGATAAATACCTTTTTTTGATATACTTTCATGATACACACTATAAACTATGAAAAGCATATCACTAAAATTGCAAGATCAAATTCTCCAGGAAACAGAGAAGTTGCTCCAGCACCTGAATACAAGTCGAAATAAATATATCAATGAGGCGATTGAATTCTACAATCAATATCAAAAGCGCAAATTGATTGAAGAGCAGCTCATTCATGAATCGAAGCTTGTAGCAGAAGATTCCATGAAAGTACTCAAAGACTTTGAAGCACTGGAGGATGAAATGTAAGCAATTCGAAATCTGGCTGGCTGATTTAAATCCCAGGTTTGGAACAGAAGCAGGAAAAACCAGACCCGTGCTAATTATCCAAAGTAATTTATTAAATAGAGTTCATCCCTCATCCATCATCTGCCCAATCACAACAAATGTCAAAAAAGGGGTGAGTATCCTAAGAATAAATTTGAAACGTGAGGAAGGAGGCTTGAAAAAAGATAGCGCAGTCATGATTGATCAGGTTAGGGCGATTGACAATAAACGGCTCCTTAAGAAAATCGGTGATTTGCCTAAATCGATACATCCGAAGGTCAAAGAGAATTTGAGGATTGTCATGGACCTGTAAGAAAAAATCAGGCCCTGACATTTATATGAAAACACTGCGAATTGCTCATATGGTTGCTCAATTCCACATGTACTCTGCCATCGAATTCATCTCCGAAGATGTATTTCCATTCTCTATCTGGCAATCAGCTATTCCGCTGGTTCGTGAGGTAGACTGGACGATGTGGCATTTGTAGCGTTAACCGAGTACCTGGCTGGCAACCTTTGGACGGGAGAAAAAGATTGATTCGAGGGTTGACGATGAATGGGTTATGAGCTAATGAATTTATTTCTGAATTTTGTTGGAGACTGCACAAGTATCCCTCAGCAAGCTAAAGAAAAATTTGCAGCCTGTTGGATTTTTTGGAAATTTGATATGCCAGTATGTCTTCATAAATCAATCTGAAAATGAACACCAACAAAGACAAAAGTTTCGGTTTCTATGAATAATGGGGGATATATGCGGAACTTTGGCAGTAGGTGAATAGGCACTAGCCGGAACTATTCCGTTTAAATAGATGTTGGATAAAATTGAGAAAATGAAAATTATATTAATAGTGATTATCACGAAAGTATAAT
>JBCDIQ010000403.1:0-5021 GCA_039024295.1 Bacteroidota bacterium
CTTGATTGATACTGCGGGTACCATTTGTAAAGCTGCTGAAGTTTTGCTGGAAAATGGTGCTATTTCTGTTCGTGCAGTGTGCACCCATCCCATTCTCTCAGGGCCTGCTTACGACCGAATTGCAGCCTCTTCCCTGTTGGAAGTTGCTGTTACCGATACCATCCCCACAAATGATGGGGCAGAAAAAATAAAGGTGCTCAGCATTGCACCGCTTTTTGCGAAAGCATTTCGCAAGATTCATAACTTTGAATCTATTAGTTCACTGTTTATAGATTAGTAGCAACGATTGACCAATGAAGACGATATCAATTAAAGCGTACGACCGGCCGGAGTTGGGGAAAGCTTCAACCCGTGAGCTGAGAAAGGAAGACAAAGTGCCGGCGGTATTGTATGATAATGGGAAGGCTTCTCACATTACCATCAATTACCTGGATGCGCGTTCTATTTTGTATACGGCAGATACCTACATCGTGAACCTCGACCTGGAAGGAGGTGCCGCCGATACCATCATTCGCGAAGCACAGTACCATCCGGTAACAGACAAAATAGAGCACATTGATTTCCTGAAAGTGGGAGACAAGGAAGTAGAATTAACCTTGCCTATCACCTTGACAGGAACTCCAAAAGGGGTAATCAAAGGTGGTCGCTTGATGACTAAGCTTCGTAAAATTAAGGTAAAAGGTATTCCTGCCGAATTACCTGAACTTATTCAAGTAGATGTAAGCCACCTTGAGTTGGGAACCTCTATCAAGGTTTCTGACCTCAGCATTGAAGGATTGAAGATTACTTCTGGAGGATCAGCCGCCATTGCTTCAGTGGAAATCCCACGCGCCCTTCGTTCTGCAAAATCTGCAGAGGGGGAAGAAGGAGCAGCAGCAGACGAAGAGTAAGTTTGACTCAAACAAAGTTAACTATTCAGACCAATCCCTTTGGATTGGTCTTTTTGTGTTGAAAAATGAAGTACCTCATTATAGGTCTGGGGAATATCGGAGCAGAATATGTGGATACCCGACACAACATCGGGTTCATGGTTGCTGACGCCCTTGCTGAAAAGCTGGATGCCACTTTTTCCTCAGACAGGTATGCCAATTCTGCTGAAGGTCGCTTCAAGGGGAAGCAGTTACACCTGATCAAACCCACCACTTACATGAACCTAAGCGGTAAGGCGGTTCGCTATCATTTGAAGCAGAATGGCCTTGAACCCGCTCAACTTGTTGTGATTACCGATGACCTGGCCCTGCCGTTTGGGAAATGTAGGTTACGTCTTAGGGGATCAGATGGGGGTCACAATGGCTTAAAACACATAAACGAAGTCCTTAACACCCGTGAGTACCCACGGATGCGGGTGGGAATTGGCGACAATTACCCGAAAGGGGCACAGGTGCGTTATGTCCTCAATCAGTTTTCTGAGAAAGAACAGCCCTTTCTGCCGGAAATCATTGACCATTGTGTACAGGGAGTCCTGAATTTTGTTACCATCGGCCCTGCCAGGACGATGAGCACCTTTAATGGATGGAGGATAGACCAGGATTGACGCATAGGTGTATGCGCCAATCACCAAGCTAGTGCTTACAGAACAAAGAATTTTGCTAATTAGAGCGAAGGAGTTTTCGTGTAGGTCAAGGAAGAAAAGTTGAGCCTGGCGTGCTAGGCGATGCTTTTTTGACGTAGAAATACGCGAAAAGGTCGAGCTATAACGGCCAAAGATTTAGTTCTGGAGGCACTAGTTGAGGATCACTTTTTGGCTCCAGTTTTCTTGCCCATTGCTTACCTGGATCAAGTAAATGCCTTTGGATAAATGCCCAGCGGGAATTTCCGTTTGGTTCATCTGGAGGTTTTCCTGGTGAACGGTTTTTCCTTGAAGGTCAATCAAAGTCATGCGCCAATCGGTTCCAGGTTGTTGGCCGCTTAAGGTGATCATCATACGATTGCCATCCAGAGACCAAGAAAAGGGAGCTGAATTTTCACCAAGGTTATCATCTATCCCGGTAGGAAAGCCAAACTTCCATAAATAGGAAGGCTGATTGGACGGTCTTCTGGCAGTAACTGCATGTAATTCGCCTTGGTAAGTCTCAAGGTCTGTAACTGGCTTTGAAATACCCTGGCCGACCGAACTCCATGTGGTGCCATCATACTTGGCAATATTGGTAGCGCTAACTCCACCTATGAATGTGAAATCACCTCCTACGTATAGCTCATTATTGTGTACGTGAAGGGAAAGTCCATTAGCTGAACTGCCTGCAAGTCCTGTTCCTAAAGCCTGCCAGTTATTTCCATCCCATTTGGCAATCCCTCTGCTGAAGGCATTACCGGCCCGGCCAAAACTGCCTGCTATGTACAATTCACCTTTGTATACTGCCATGTCGAAGACAGTTCCATTAACCCCCAGGCCCAAAGTTTGCCAACTGGTCCCATTCCAGCTTGCTGCCCCATTTACATTAGGTAATGAGCCTGCAACCACAATGTTGCCGTTAAAAACCACCATTGAATAAGCATACCCATTTGTACCCAGGCCTTGCATGCCAAAATATTGTTGGCCGTCAAATCGTGTAATTTTATCAAAGGGGCGTTGAAAGATGGGGCCAGCCTGATCAATGAAAAATCCACTGATGTATAACTCATTACCCACAGGCAGCATGCAACCAACTGAGCCGTTCTGAGAGTAGGTATTGCCTACAACGGTAGTGCCATCCCAACGAGCACACATAGCAGTACCATCCAGTTGCAGGTCAGCAAAACCGCCACCAACAAGCCATTCTCCTCTATATTCCACAAAATGCTCCACGTTAAATTGGCCTAGGGTGGAGTCCCAATTATGAAAGGTGACATACTTACTCTGCATGCCATCCCAGACCACAACTCCTCGTGAAACAGAGTCTCCCACTCGGTTAAAGTCCCCTCCTACAAATAATTGATTCTGAAATACGCCCAGTGCTCGGACTTCCCCGCCAGAACCAGAACCTTTGTAGTGTAGGGAGTCTCCAAGAGATATCCAACTTTGGCCAAAAACAAGTGAACCACAGATACCCAAAAAAATGACAATAACAGATAAAACAGATTTCATAACAGCTAAGTGATAGTAAGGTAAATGCGTACAGAGATACGAGTGAGGTATTTATTCCTGTACCTAAGGTCACAGACTTTTACCTGCTTCTCAACAACACATTTTCCCCTTTCTGAAAATACCAGATTATCTTAGCTTGTTCAGCCCTGGACCCTCAAGGGTCTCTCCTGTTTGGTAGTGCCAAATTTAGGCTCTATATCCATCGGATTCACAAGACGAGCTTTTTCGAAAAAGTAAAGAGTTCGATCAATTCCAGGGGACATCTATGCCATTTTACTAAGGGAATGGATATCTTCCCTCGCTTGCATATTGGAAATGCAACAATAAATGAGTCGAATAAAGCATCCCCAAACTGGATAAATATCCAATTGCTATGAGCTGTTACAGGTATCTACCAATACTGAAAACTTGGAAAGAATTTTCTTTTGGTAACTCGAAAATAAAAATTTCCTCGTTTTATGCAGAGATCTTGTGCGGATCGAAGAGTCCGATAATCGGATGGCAAGGAAGAAACACCGAGTTTGGTCCCGGTCCTAAGACCGGGAAGGCTTTTTCTGACGCAGTATCCGTGCGAGTCGCAGATCCCGGTTACGGGGACGCAGATCCCGGTTACGGGGAGATCAAGTCAAAAGTGGATTTTATTCTTTGAGTGTTACTTAGTTCAGGTCGCTAATCACTTTGTAGGCTTCCCATACTTCTCTGATCTCCTCTACATTTCTTTCAAAGGGATGGTAGGTGGGGTTATCTGAAACAAAGGTGAGCTTTTGGTAAGTAGTGCTCATAGGTTCTGAAGGATACATTCGTTTGAAGACGATGCCATCTTCAAACACAAAAATATAAGGCTTTCCCGGTTTCAGTTGGGAAGGGTTTGGATCGGTAAATTTTCCAATAACCACAGATCCGGGCTCGACAGGTAGCATGGAAAATCCTTCAATTTCAAATGCACGATATGTACCTGGAGGAAGCCAGGGCAGCCGGAATTTGGGTAATTGCTGGATGTACTCCGGATCATCGTAGCCTTTTGTGTACCCCGCCGCCGCTTTTACGGGAACCAATTCTGTGTTTTCATTTCCATCGGCATCTACGGTAATGGCCAGGACCGCTTGTTTACTTTTAGACTGGAACAGCAGTCGGTATAATTCAGCGTCAGATAGTTCCTCAAGGTTTTTTCTTACCAGTATCTCATAGGTGATTCCAAAGTACTCCAGGATTTCTTCTAGCAACTCAGGTTTAGGGGCAGCCCTTCCACATTCATAACTGCTAATGGACTTTTGGGTGCTCTTAAGGGCTTTAGCAAGGTCACCTTGGGTGAGGTTCCGTTGCTTTCTGAGTACCTCTAGATTTTTACCAATTTTTAATTTGATGTCTGTCTTCATGGAAGGGATAGCTTTTATTTTAGCAATACTAAGCCATTTGAATATAATTTGCAAATTAAATTAGCTTTTTGGCTATGGTAATTATTTAGTGGGACTTTATTCCGGTTTATCCATTGTTTTTAGGCGTTCATTTCCTCCCATTACGATTATCCAGATTCTTACAGTCTATTACCCAAAAATTATTCTCATGATGAAGCATTTAATCGTACTCACATTGGCAGGGGTCTTAGGGCTAAACCTGGTGGCATTTGGTCAGCTAAGTGACGAGACCCAGCCCATTCAGGTGACCCTTATCAGTCCGCTAGGAACCAATGGAATAGAAAGTTCACACATTGTCAATCAGCTTTCTTTGAACATCTTGGCGGGAGTGTCTGCTGGGGTTGAGGGCGTTGAAATCGGGGGGCTTGTGAATGCCAATCGGCACTTTATGAAAGGCATTCAAATTGGGGGATTGGTAAATGCCGTTGGAGGGGAGGTAGAAGGGGTCCAGATAGCTGGCTTTTCTAACATAACCCAAGGACCGCTGGAGGCTGTTCAGCTTGCCGGTTTTTTAAATGTGAACGGATTCTCCCTGGAAGGGC
>JBCDIQ010000404.1:0-5003 GCA_039024295.1 Bacteroidota bacterium
GTTTAGGTAAACGAATATTTACTGAACACTGTTCAGCAAATCTAAAAATTTCTCTAAAAAATCCATCAAATAACCGGCAGATCAAATTAATCTGTAATTTCGCCCCCAGTTGAAAACAGAATTATGAAAGTATTGAAATTTGGTGGAACCTCTGTTGCCACACCAGAACGGGTCCAGCACATTGCAGCCTTGTTGAAAGCCAAAAAAGCCGCTGGAGAAGAGTTTGTAGTCGTGGTTTCGGCCTTTGGGGGAATCACCAACCTCCTGGAAAAAATGTGCGAACATGCCGAAGGCCAGGACCATCAATACCTCAACTACTTAGAGGAGCACAAAAAGCGTCATATAGATGCTGTAGAAGCCCTGCTTCGTCCAGAAGACCACCAGCGCGTAAAAGAAGAATTGCGCATCTCTCAGGTGGAACTGGAGCAAATTCTCCAGGGAACGTTTTTAATCAATGAACTTTCCTGCCGAACCAAGGACAACATCCTGAGTCATGGAGAACGATGCTCAGCTTTTATCATCAGCGAAGCCTTTAAGGCCCAAGGGCTTGAAGCGCATTATGTAGATACCCGAAAAATCGTCAAAACTGATAGCGAATACGGTCAGGCACGCGTCCACCTGTCAGAGACCTATGAAAATATCCGGTCAGCTGTAAACGGAGCCAGCAGCTTGCCCATCATTACAGGCTTCATCGGTTCTAATGAAAAGGGCATAACCACCACCCTTGGACGGGGTGGATCAGACTATACTGCGGCACTCTTTGCTGCGGCATTGGAGGCAGAAGAGATAGAAATATGGACAGATGTCAATGGCGTTTTGACGGCCGATCCACGCCATGTGAAGCAGGCATTTCCGGTTAATTACCTCTCCTACCAGGAGGCCATGGAAATGTCGCATTTTGGGGCGCGGGTGATTTATCCGCCCACAATTATTCCGGCCTTGGGCAAGAAGATTCCCATTAGAATAAAAAACACCTTCGAGCCAGAGTTTCCGGGCACCTTAATCGGTGCCACCCACGAGCCGATTGATTCTCCACATTTGGTAAAAGGCATGGCATCCATAAATGATATTGCCCTTGTCACCGTTCAGGGAAGTGCGCTGTTTGGGGGTTCGAAAGTGCTGGCAAGAATCTTTGGTGTTACAGCAGAAAATGATCTCAACGTAATCCTGATTACCCAAGGTTCATCAGAACACTCCCTTTGCTTTGCCATTCCTCCGAATAAAGCTCAAATCGCTCAAGAAGCGCTGGAGACGGAATTTGCCCTCGAAATACAGGCAAAGGTGATGGACCCCATCAAGGTGGAACGAAACCTATCGGTCATTGCCATCATAGGGGAGCAGATGAAATCACGGCCAGGCATTTCCAGCAGGCTTTTCCAGGCACTGGGACGAAACGGCATCAATGTGGTGCTTACGGCCCAAGGTTCCTCTGAGCGTAACATAAGTGTGGTGATCAGTCAAGAAGATGAAAACAAAGCCCTGAACGCCATCCATGAAGCCTACTTTTTGTCCAATACTTTCTCTATAAACCTGTTTATTGTGGGGGTAGGACTCATTGGTGGCACCCTGCTGAGACAGGTGCAGGACCATGCTAAGTACCTGAAAGAGGTACGTAGCATGGAAGTCAACGTGGTGGCTTTAGCAAACACCAAACGAATGGTCTTTAAGAAGGCAGGCCTTGACCTGGACAGATGGAAAGAAATGCTGGATGATTCCTCAGAAATCATGGACATGGACAAGTTCGTCAATGACATGATCGAGATGAACTTGCCGAACAGCATTTTTGTGGACAACACAGCCGATGGGGAAATTATCAGTCAGTATCCTCGAATTCTGGATGAAAGCATTTCTATCTCTACGCCCAATAAGGTTGCCACCTCCAGTCAGTTGAATTTCTACCGCAAATTGAAAGAGGTAGCTGACCGGCGTGGAGTTCAATTTGCGTACGAAACCAATGTTGGAGCGGGGTTACCGGTGATCACGACCATTGCAGACCTCGTCAACAGTGGCGACCAAATCATACGAATTGAAGGAATCCTTTCCGGTTCGTTGTCTTATATCTTCAACAATTTTGGCGAAGGGGTCAGCTTTTCTGAAGTGGTGGGCAAAGCTCAGGAATTGGGATATACAGAGCCAGACCCCCGCATTGACCTCAGCGGGAAAGATGTAGCCAGAAAGCTTCTCATCCTTGCCCGTGAATCTGGAATTCCCATGGAGCCTGAAGACATTGAGGTCGAGAATATCTTACCCCAATCCTGCTTGGATGCTCCAGACGTCCCCTCCTTCATGGAAGCGCTGAAAGCAGCAGATGACGGATTTGAAAGCTTGCGTGCAGATGCTGCGAAACAAGGCAAGGTCCTCCGGTACATTGCGACCTTGGAAGGGGATAAAGCCTTTATCAGCCTTCAAAGATTGGATGCCAGCAACCCATTTTATTCCCTTTCAGGGAGTGATAACATGATTGTATTTACCACAGATCGATACCGTGAACGTCCTCTGGTGATCAAAGGCCCGGGTGCCGGTGCTGAGGTTACGGCAGCAGGAGTTTTCGCGGAGATCATCCGGATAGCCAACCAGTTGTCACCAATTTTGCGGATTCCGGAGTAAAACCTCGACTCTCACAACCTCGACAGGGTTCAAAACCCTGTTGAGGTTAATTTACCCTGCCAACTCCTCCAGCAACTCTCCAGCCTGCTCCTGCTGGTAATGATCTTCATCGCCCGAAATTTTTTCCAGGATGTTTTTCGCCTCCTCTGTTTGCCCCAATTTAAGGTATGCCAAAGCAGAAAACCACTGGGCCTGCTGGATAAAAAGTGGATGAATGATTTCCTCAAAGGCCTCAAGGGCTTTTTGAGGTTTATTGATTTGCAGCAAGGCATGTCCCTGATAGAAACGCGCTGCCGACTGCATGGAAAAGGCAGAATCTTGGAGCAGCGTCTCAAAAAGCGAAATTGCCTCAGCATACTCCTTCGCATCATAGCGGTCTAATGCCTGATCAAATTGGCGAGATACCCCTTCCGCATCGTTGCCACCACGGTCAAGGGGGGTGGCCGGCAGCTCATAATAAGTCGCAAATACATCTCCCCCTTCTGTGGTGCTTGGCCCCGAAATGGTGAGCCAGGTAGCCACCAATAAGGTGATGACTGCTGCGGCCAACAACCATACCTGCTGCCTTTTGTAGAAGGGTACCACTTTTGGGGTGGGAGCAGTCTCCTCTTGGTGGTACACCTCCCGGAAGCGTTGCTTCAGGTGTTCGCGACCGGCCTGGCGGATGGCAGCCTGAGCCGAAAGGTGGCGGCGTACTTCGTCATTGAAGGCTTCATCTTCCGTTCGCCTTTGTTTCAGGGACTTCTCCTCCTGTTCGCTCAGTTCACCTTTACGGTAACGTTCCAGCAGCTCAAAATTGGGGAATTCTTCCATCGGGCAGATTGGGGTTAAGTATCCAAGAAATCGTCTTGACGGATCATTTTCTTGAGCTTTTCAAAACATTTGTGCTTCTGACTGATCACGCTTTTGTTGTTTTTGAAGCCCATTTTTTCTGCAATTTCGTGCATATTGTATCCCCAATACCCCCAATAGAGAAGGATCTGCTTACAGCGGTCACCCAGTTGGTCGAGGTACTTACCAAGTACTTCCATTTGGTCCTGGATGGCCAGATCATCAAGCGAATCTCGCTCCGTAAGGCCGGTATCAGGGAGATCCGGCATGGCAACTACCCTATTGGTCGCGTACTTCCGGATTATATCAACACATTTATTGAAAAAAATTCTGTATAGGTAAGTGGAAAGCTTTGCTTCTTCCCTGAATCGACCATCTGCAACCTGCTCACCTAATGCGATTACCGCATCTGCATAAGCATCTTGCAGGTCCTCATCAGACAATTGGTACTTTACCCGAGCTTTGTTGATATAGTGTAAATAACTTCCATAAAGTCGGGTGATCCATTGCTCCCGCATAGGTCCTCCTTGTTGGATACCTTCCACGATTTCTGCATCAGAAAATGAGGGAGTTGACATGGCTGCGATTAAACTGAATACGAAAAAAGGAAAATTGAGTGATAAATGCTCACATTATTTCGACCAAAATATTCGTAACTATGTTTTACGATTATCCGCAGATAGTCTTTTCAGATATATGAAGCATTTGCGATACAAATCAAGCAGGCTGATTTTAGCCATCATTTTCACGGGGCTTACGTCCTTGTTTTTCCAGGATGCGCGTGCACAGCCTTCATGGGTAGGCTGGTACGCAACTGACAGTATTTTTGCCCAGGCTAAGGAATGTGTTTCCAAGGGAGATAATCAACAAGCCAACCAACTGTTTGCACGAGCCACCAATGCCTACAAACAGGTGAATGATGACCTCGGCCAAATGTTTGTCCTACACCATTGGGCCCAATTCCATTTTCGAAACCGAAATCCTAAGCTTGGCCTTTCAAAAACCCTGGAACTCTCCCAGCATTGTCTCAGGTTTCCCAAAAACCATTTTTCCTGGGCCTACCTGTATTATGATTACAGCGTGTACGAACTCCAGGAGCGATCGCCTTCACATCTCACAAAACTCTACCTGGACCTGCCGAGGCTGAAGAATTTGAGTTGTGACTACATTCTTGTAATCGTCCGGTAATCGCATGGAGTCGAGGCCGGGCACGAGCTGGCCGATCATTTTGATTTGGCTTTTGAGCATGCCCATGACGTCGCAGTCGAACTCGAACTGGGCGGAGAGTGCGCCGCGCTCTAGGCGTTCGCGGACGACTTCTTGCCATGCGGGTTCGCCTGTAAGCCAGGGGTGACGGTTGAGGTCGAGTGACTGTAGGGCGGTGGCGGTTGGTTTGGGATATTTGAAGATTTTTTGGTGGAGCTGGGCGGCGAGGTTTTCTTGGCAGTTGAGGGTTGAGGTGGCGGGGATGGGGGTCATGGTGATTTTGGTGGCACCGAGCTGACCAAGGAGGGAGAGGAGAGCTTGCTCTCGTTCTTTGAAAAGGAGAGAGAAGTAGTCAGTGA
>JBCDIQ010000405.1:0-5001 GCA_039024295.1 Bacteroidota bacterium
CCGTTCCTCTTCTAGGGTTGCTGCTGAACCAATCCGGTGTTGTTCAACCCATTCTTTTCCTAAGGGAATGGCCAGACAGAGTGCCAGTACATGTATGCCTATCCATCGTAGTCGCCATGCACGAGGGGCATGAAAAAAAAGGGGTAACATACAGGCTATATAAAAGGGCATCATGGTTCTGACCTCTCGCCAGTCAAACGCATCATACAGCAAAAATAGCATGGCCACATTCAGTGCGCCAATTGCTGACAAGGATAACCAAAGTCCATTTCGAGTCTTCACCCCCAAATAAAAAACAACTCCCAGCACGACCACAGGTGCAAACCGGAAAATGGCATATAGCAAAGAAGGTTGTTCGACAAGAAAGGCCTTTAGGTTTATCAAGACATGCCATACACCAGCTTTGATAAATAAGTCAAATTCTCCACGGGATAACCTGCCCATTTGCTGGGAGAAATAATTGGGAACGGATTCATCCAGGAAATGTACCAGCAGGTAAGCAAGGACTACTCCGGCAATCCATCCCAAAACCCCCAGGTATAATTTCCCCCTTTCATAGGCATAGGGTAGCAAGCCAATGAGCCAAAACAACCACAAAGGCCTGAAGAGGCCCGCCAAGACCAGCAAAACCACATACCCGGTTACGTATCCTGAGCTTCGCTTTTGTACGTACAGCTGAAAAAGCAGCAGGCCCGCTAATACCGCTATTGGAAAATGCACCATTTCCTGCATGAAGGTCAGAGAAAACAACAAGCCGTAGGGCCAGCACATCAGCAATATCATGCCCATCATTTTGACCTCCAGCTTCCTCTCAGGCCAGGCCATGACCATGCTAATCCCCCCAATTAACAAGAGTACATTCAGAAGAATGAGGTTTTGGGGCGACCACCCGGTAAGCTTGGCCAATCCCCCATGCACCAGGTAAAAAGCGGGGCCGTGTGCATCTGTCCCCAACCAGCTGTTTCCGGTTCCATTGAAGGTAAATGCAGCTTGTAGCGTATGGGTTTCGTAAGCCGCCCGTGCGTTTTGACAATACACCCCCTCATCCGTCCAAACCGGCAGGTAATCAGCACCCACTTGGAGAAATGCATACACATATCCTCCTGCCAATCCGATCAATAATAAACCTAAAACAACAAAGCGGGTCATGCCTGCGATTTAGGAGAAAAATCAGGGATAACCAATCCTTCTCTCCCCATTACATGCTAAATGGAATAATTAGGCGTCTTCTTCAGCAAGGTGTTATATAATTTTTCCAAAAAACATAGAATAATTCATATTCGTTATGTATCATCAGTGAAAATCATCAAATCGGAACCTTTTATCTTATGTTCCAGAGAATTTTAGCCACGGTCTTTTTCCTAACCTTGTGTAAAAGCTATTTCGCCCAAGTCGATACAACTGAGGCGCATGTGGCTTGGAAGAAGGCTGTGGAATTTGATTCAGACAGTCGATTCGACAGCGCAAACCACTATTATAAACTTGCCTTTGACCAATTTAAACTAGCGGCCAGCAAGTCCTCTGCCCCCACCTACAACCACCGTATGCTGGAACTCTCGGGTGACTACGCCAATTCACTTGCCGAGGGAGGAAAGTACGAGCCTGCCCTTGAATTGGTGGATTCTGTAGAAAACTATCCTTTTGTCAGGCTGGATGATTCTCCTTTACAAAAGGCTCGTTTACTTTTGTTGAGGGGGTATGTCTACTTTAGAACGGGAGATTTTGAGCGTTCCAAGGAACTGAGCAATACTGCTATTGATATGTTCGAGCAGCATAACCTCCCCAAAGACCATCACCTGGGACAGGCCTGGAAACAACAAGGATTGGCAGGCTTTGAAGAAGGGGATTATGAATATGCGCTTTCCAGTTACCAGCGGGCTTTGGACATTTTCCGGAAAGCCCCCGACGCTGAGGAAATGGTAGGCATTACCCTTGGCGAAATCGGGCTGGTTTACCGCCGAAAATCCAACTTTAGCCAGGCCCTTAGCTACTACAATCAGGCCTTGGATATGCTTCGGAAGCAAAAAGGGGATAAGCACCCAAATGTGGGGGTTACCCTGGTGAACATGGCCACGGTCAGCAGAAATATGGGTGATTTCCAGCAAGCCTTATTGTATGCAGATGAAGGATTGTCAATTTTTAGGGAGGCACTCGGAAATTCCCATCCCTTTGTAGGCCAGACCCTGATGAACATTGGGATCATGCATAAGAATGTAGCAGCATATGACAAATCCCTGAAAACCCTTGAAGAAGCCCGTAGCATTTTGGTGAACCGATTTGGTGAGGAGCACTACTATGCAGCCGTTTCCCATCAGAACATTGGCCTAATTTATGAAGCCAAAAGGGACTACCAAACAGCACTTGATCATTATCTGTTGTCTGTAAGAACGCTGGAGGCATTTTTTCAAAAGCCCAATATTAATACTGCAGAATGCTACCAATACATTGGTCATATCTTCCACAAAATGGAAGACTCTGCCCAATCATTTGCATTCTTCAAAAAAGGAGCAGATATGCTGCTGGAAACGGTAGGAGAGCACCATGACCAGTTGTCGGAGTTATATATGCAATGGGGAGAATCCTATGAGCATTTCGGATATCCAACACAGGCGTTAGAAAAATACCAGGATGCCATCATGGCCAATAGCCCTGGATTTACCCCTGATTCTCCGGATGAAGTCCCGAGTAAAGATGCACCCTATTTGAATCCCTGGTTTATGGTAAATGTGATGCGGGGTAAAGCACGTGTGCTTCAGCAATTTACCCCGGCACAGACCCAGTTGGCGCATCAGCATTTACAGCGTGCCATTTCAGATTTGGAAAGGATCAGGTATTCCCTCAAAACAGAAGGGGCACAGCTAAGATTACAAGCCCAGAACCAGGCGGTATTTCGAGAGGCCATTGCCTTGGCTTATCAGCTCCACCTCCAATTTCCCGATCAAAAAGAATACCTGGAAACTGCTTTTCTGACTGCAGAAAAGGCGCGTGCGGCCATGCTGTTGGCAGGTATCCAGGAAACAAAGGCGCGAAAGTTTGCGGGCATCCCGGATCATTTGCTTGACAATGAACAAGAGATAAAAAGCGACTTGGCCTATTACCAGAAAAAACTGCTTGCAGCAACATTGGCAGAAAAGCAAGATTCCCTGGAAGTGGCCCGATTGAAGGGGCAGGTATTCCGGCTGACGCAACGTGCAGATTCACTGGTTGAGCTTTTTGAGCAGCAATATCCCGATTATCATGAATTGAAATATCGTCCTCCAACAACAGATTTCTCCAAAGTGGTTGCATGGGCAAAGAGCCAGCAGCAGGCATTGATCGAATTTTTTGTAGGGAAAGAAGATGTGTACGTATTCCTCTTTCATCCAGAGGGAGAACAACTCCTCAAGCTTTCCCAAACAGAGAGCCTGGAAGAAGACATTGTTAGCCTGATTAATTTGTTGAATGGGAAAAAGGAGTACCAACAACAACAGTTTGTAGCACTATCTGCAAAACTAGGCAAGACCCTTTTGCCAGAGGTACCGGGAAACATAAAGGGAATCACCCTGGTGCCAGATGGATTGCTGGGATACTTACCCTTTGAACTCCTTTCGCCTGCTTTCCTGGAGGGAAAAATTCTCTTGGATGAATACCCGGTTCATTATGCCTACTCTGCTTCTCTCTTGCTGGAAAGACCACAAGAAAAATCCAGCGGAGCTTCTAAGCTATTTGCTGGCTTCGCACCTGCTTACGATATGGGTAACTGGCTGGCTGATGCGCAAAGAGGTAGCCCTGAAGGATGGAACCAAAAGCTCCAGGCACTACCTCCATTGGCATTCAACCAGCCGGAAGTTTCCGGCATTCAAGCATTGCTAGGAGGAGAGTCCTACGTGGGTAATTCAGCTACTGAAGCCGCTTTCAAAGAACAGGCAGGAAATTTCCGGATCCTGCATTTGGCTATGCATGCGCTGGTGGACGATGCGTATCCCCTGTATAGCGGCTTGGTGTTCAGCCAACAGGCAACTGACTCGATGGATGATGGCATGCTCCATGCCTATGAGCTTTATAATTTGCCCCTAAATGCTGATTTGGTGGTGCTTTCGGCCTGTAACACCGGCGTAGGAAAGTTGGCAAGAGGGGAAGGTATCTTAAGCATGGCGAGGGCTTTCCGCTATGCAGGCTGCCCAAGCATTGTGACCAGTCTGTGGCAGGTAGATGACCGGGCAACCCAGGAGATCATGACTTCCTTCTATGAATTGCTCAACGAAGGGCAAACCCGGGCTGAAGCCCTCAGAAATGCAAAGCTAGCGTATCGAAAGGCACATCCGGAAGTATCCCCTGCAACCTGGGCAGCACTCGTTCTCCAGGGTCCGGACGATGAAATGTCCCTCCGAGATGGATTCCCTGTGTGGGTATGGGGGTTGATCGCCTTAGTAGCAATTGTGCTCCTGATTGGAAGGTTTCGAAAGAGACATGTGTAAGGCAGATCTCCTTTTATCTTGCTCCCAGCATAATAAAGATATTATCGGTATAGCCGTTCCTGAATTCGCTCAACAGATCCGGCGGGTACAGCTTCAATCAGTTTTTTGGTGTAGTCAGATAAAGGCCGTTGGTAAACGGTCTCAGCATTCCCCAATTCCTCTACTTTTCCGTCTTTCATCACCAAAATCCGATCGCTCATGAAGCGGATGACACTTAAGTCGTGAGAAATGAAAATGTAGGTCAGCCCGAATTCTTCCTGCAGGTCTTTTAGCAGGTTCAGCACCTGTGCCTGAATGGATACATCCAACGCTGAAACTGATTCATCGCAGATGATAAACCTAGGTTTGAGGGCAAGTGCACGGGCAATGCAGATGCGCGGTCTCTGCCCACCGGAAAACTCGTGTGGATACCGTTGAAAGTGCTCAGGCGTTAACTCCACCTTTTCGAGCAACTCGTAGACCGTTGCTTTGCGCTCCTCCTCATCTGCCCCAATTTTATGCACCTGCATGGGTTCCATCAGGGTGCTGCCTATGGTCATCCGAG
>JBCDIQ010000406.1:0-4999 GCA_039024295.1 Bacteroidota bacterium
ACATAGGTTTTTATAAATTTTTCTTTGTATAAAGTTTTAAGGTCATAAAATTTTTCCAATTAACCACCTATTAAAAAACTCAAGATGGTGATCTAAGGTGTTTATTAATAAATCAGTCCGTAAATTGCTGAGAAAATTACCACTGCTTCTCTGAATTTTTTACCCAAATGTCATCGACAAGCGTCACCCTGTATGGGAATTTCGATTTCGGCACCTCTCTCTCTTTGGCAGAATTGCTGGAACGACTGCATCAAGTATCGGAGAGCTTCTTGGGAGGTAAAACATTTAACGCCTACGTTAAAACAGAGGGGACCGAACCGCATTATGGGTTGGACAAAGAAGAACTCATCCAGACCTTTGAAAAGTTTAACAGCAAGACCGAAGTCCTTTCTGCCTATTCGAGTTCAGATGGAGGAATAGCTGTTAACCTGAATATCAGGTTCAATAAATCTTCGGCCAATGGCCTGGGCAGATTTATGGTGGTGGCACCCAGTGAGCCTGTTGGGCAAGAAATCCAGGCCATACTACTAGGAGAGTGGACAGAAGAGCTTTCTCAAAAACTGAAAAAGAAGCAGGAAGAAGCAACCCCTCCTGCCAAGATTGAACCTAAACCCAAACCCGTTGAAGTACCGGCCAAGGCTCCACCAGAACCTTTCCCGCCTCTTCCCGGAAAACATACCCAATCATTTCAATTCTCAGAGGAATTATCTCCTGAGGTCATTGTGGAGGCTGTTTATGACTTATTTATAGATTATTTTTCCGATGCGACCTTTAACATCCATGTTTTTACCAAACAAAATGCGCTTCACATCGATGTGAAAATTGGAGAACTCAAGACATACCTTGAGCAGTTGGGGCCTCAGCTTCGGAACCTGATCATAAAACTGCACAGCAACCGGGACCATTGGCTGGAACTTAAACTGGCATTTGACCTCCCCAAGGTTTACGGAAAGGCCGAGCTTTCCATTGTATCAAAACATGCAGAGGCCATCACCCAAAAGCTGGAGGAGGTCTTTAAACCCTTTGCTTTTCAACAAAAAAAGCTGGCCTCCTTCCATGAAGGTTTCACTTTTGAATTCGAGACCCTAAAGATTCCCACCCTTCTAAAGTTGGTCGAGGTAGTTTCTACTCGATTCCTTGGAAATTCCCCTGTATTCGGCAGCATCTACCCATCAGAGGGCACCCCTTATTTACATATTAAGCCCAACCAATTGCGCCTGTTTACTCGCTTGTATCAACTTCCTCCCAAAAAGCTGTTGCTGTACATTGGAAGGAAAAGCTCCCCTCAACCACAGATGTCCATTTCATTTGAAATCTCTCCCAATGAAACGCCCAGGACCATCGGAAGCCTTAAGTTTGCCTCCATAGAAGAGGCCAAGCGAAAATCTATCCGAGACATGATCTGGTCTCACCTCGAACTCAAATCGATTGAGCAGGAACCCCAATTACCGGTCCTTACAAAAGCCCCTACCAACAAGAAGAAACCATCAGGCAAACAAAAATGCTACCTCATTCTGCCCCCCTCTGAAGAATCTAACGAGGTGTATGAGGCCCTTCAAGAGGTTGTTGAAGCCGCCGGATATATCCCTCAAAAAGCAGATACCATATTTCGGTTTCGCGTGCTGCCCGAGATTCAAAGTAGCCTTAAATCTGCAGATTTGGTTATTGCCGACCTAAGCAACCGGGACGCGGGGGTATTTTATCAGGTTGGACTGGCACATAGCTGGAAAAAATCCATCATTTTTCTTAGCCATACCGTCAGCCATATGCCGTTCGATTTTAAATCGTACCCTAACTTGTCTTATGAGACAGGCGCAGAAGGCATCATAAGGCTAAGGGAAGAATTTACGTTATATTTACAAGAGCTTCAATCCAAGGCATCCTGAAGCTTTCCTTCTACTTATCAGGCCATTTTCATGAACACACGGAAGTTTTTCTTTTTGGCAATAGTGAATGCGCTTCTCCTGACTACTGCCAAGGTAAAGGCGCAGGACCTGACCCAGAACATGATTGAGCAAATCAATTATGAGGGTACCCTGATGTATAAACTCCAAATGATGGCCCGCCATTCCTCAGAGTACCTGTATGATCAGGGAAACATGGAAAACCTCCAGGGATATGTGACCTATCGGCAGTTTGGGGTGTACAAATGCATTTACTGGAATGGGGCCTATGACAACCTAGAGGTAATTCATACGTTCACGGTGGCCGATCCTGAGCGACCAGAATACATGCAAATCGACAATACCCCCAGGAACCTAACCCCATATGAGGAGATGCTCTATGACATTAAAATGAAAGCATTACTGGAGGTCCGTGGAAACCCTTCCGTTTTTGTTCCTTCTAGTGGGGCTCAGTTTAATGTGCTATTTGTCGAAGGAAAAAGCACCATTAAGGCTTATGTTATCTCTGAGGCACTTGTTCCTTACACCATTCCTTTGGGGAATCACTATTTGCTCAATTTCACAAAAAAAGGGGAGTTACTTGGTAGAGAGGTGCTCAGCAATACCCCAACCCAACTACCTGCACCGCAAACTCCTCCTGCTCCAGAAGAAGAAGTGGTTAGAACGTTTCATAAAATTGCAGGGGAAGGCAGGCCATTCCTGACCCCGCCGGATATTTGCAATTTACTCTTTTACTCTCCCCAGCCCGACGTACACGAACACCATGCGGCTTCAGCAACCCACATCTCCATTTATAAACTAAATGACCGTAGCTTGTTTATTGTACCCAAAAATGCAGTGGAACAAATCAAAGAATAGCTGCCTAACAAAGGGAAAATTACTGTGTTGCTTGCTCCTTTTTAGCGGTTCTATTTTCGCCCAGGACCTGGTCTGCGAAGTACCGCTGGATCTCCCCCCGGGTAGTCGAGCATTTTCTGTGCCCAAGCCTCTGGGTTCCACCACTCAACAGCCTGAGATTCTGTTCCAAACAAGCGATTCAGCGATTTTGGCGACATTGGATAACAACTACCAGCTTTCCAGGATAGCAGAGGTGTCTTTCAATCTCCCGGAAAAGGGCATGAGCATCAATGGCATTAGCCGAAGTGAATCGGAAGTATTTCTGTACTATCAATCTTCTTACAGTGGTTCCGCCTTGCGTGCGGTCGCTATTTCGCCTGGACAAGATAGTGTTAGGCGACTGCCCTTGAAGTTTTCTACTCCTCCCAGACATCATTTACTCAGGAGCTTCGGGTACATGGGAAGCTTTTTCCTTCTTTATTTCGAAGCAAGTACCTCACAACTCCACCTGTATGAATTGAAAAACGGTCGGCGACACAGCCTTTTCAGCTGTGAATTAGAATTACCGGACTTAGAAAAAAAGCTTTCTCCCAATAAAAGTGCGAGGCTGCCCCTGCTGAATGACTATTTACATGAATTAGTGGAGCTTAGCCAGGAACCTTCCAAGCTATACCTCAGCAAGTCCAAATTATTTCTCACCATTGAATATCCTGAGGATCAAGTGACAAGTCTGGTCACATTAGATTTAGAAAAACATGAATTCCTCGTTCAAAAATTCAAGGCCCCAGAATCCGCAGATATAGCACCCCAAAAATTTTTACTCAACTCTTTGCTTGTGAAAGGAGATTTATGGCAATTTTCGGGCAACCATCAATCGGCCAAGCTTACCTGCATAGATACAAAAACAGGGAATGTAAAGCTCCTTGAAACCTATGAAACAGATGATGACCTTCCCTCGGATCAGTTTTATTACCGCAAGATCAAAGGCCTAGGTTTTCCTGAAAAGGAAAAACCCTCTCGACCTTTTATGTCCCAATTGAGGGACAACATGGCCCTCTTAGCTGATGCAACGGATGAGGGGAATCTCAGGCTACAAATCGGAGGCTATTCAGGGGTACGCGCATCCGTGGGGCAGTACATAGCACTTGGGGCAACGGCTACTGCTGTGCTCTCCTTCATTATAAGTTCTGACAGAAACAATGTGCAGACCCTTGGATATGAACCCTACCTAATGATTGGAGGCCTTAGCTATGGCTTGGCAAGTATTCTGGTTCGTAAGCATCACTATAAGTACACCTACACCAGCATGGCATGGGACGGTAAAACCCTTACCGGTGCTGATGCCACGCCCAACCGATACCTCCGATTCAAAGACTTCATGAAAAGACAAACCAGGCGAAACCTCTATACAGCTTCCCTGGCCTTCTACCTCAAAGATGAACTGTTCTATGGGTATGTGTTTAAGGGAAGGTTTTGGCTGTATCAGATATGAATGGGCTGCCTTCCCTTACAGAATGTGTAGCCTTCAAGGTTGTGAGTTAAATCGAGGTAATACCCTTCCCTACCTATCTCCATAATGCCCATAACATGAGGCCAACTTTATTACTCCATTCTCAACTTTGTAAATTAATCTATGTTTCTGGTTGATCCTTCTTGACCACCAACCTTGTAAATCGCCTTTTAACCTTTCAGGACTACCAAGCCCTTTTATAGGATTGGAAATATGATTTGTATTGGATATCGAAAACAAGTTCCCAGACTTTAGAACCTAGTTTTCGATCTTCCTTAGCCAATCGCTTAAGATCTTCTTCAAACTTAAGATCTACTTTTATATTCATCCCTGCCCTTGAACCATTTTTTGAAAAGATTCCAAGGACATGCTGGTACCACGATCCTCATCCAGTCTAACGGTTGCGGCAAGAATTTTTGCCTGATTAATCAAAACAGAATCATCATCCAGGTTGGGCACCCACACATCCATCAAAATGGCATATGCCCCAAATCTGGTAAGTGAATTGTTAAGGAATGGAATAAGTTCATTCTCAATTCGGGGTGGAGACAACTTACTCTGTCCAGTTAAAACTAAGTCAGAGGTAATTATGGCCAAGTCAAACTGCAGGGAAGCATCTACCCAATTTTTGAAATATTTAAATTGCGGGGCTGGCAGATAGGTAAAGTATTCCAGAAAATTGTAAGAAATCCATTTATGGCCTGCCTCTTCTGCTAACTTTGTGAAGGTGTGGGGAACCTGATTAACA
>JBCDIQ010000407.1:0-4954 GCA_039024295.1 Bacteroidota bacterium
ATCACCTGACGTTTAGGAGATCAGTGGAAGAGCTGGATGAGTATTTACAGGGAAGGCGGTAATTTTCTCCTTAAAAATATGCCACTTCCACCGTCACTTCTCCTTTCCGACCACGGTCATCCAGGCAAACCACATGCAGGCTTTTTCCGGTGGGGGCGAAAAAAACCTGTTCCCCCGGTAGGGCCTCCTGTAAGAGTCGACCATTGACATACCAATACAATTTATTTACGCCAGGATCTGCTGCTGCTTGCAGCAAGATTTCCTGGACACGTCCTTTTTCCAGGTAATAGGTAACCTCAGGAGAAGGGGAAAGAATCTGGGGGCCGGTTCCCGAAAAGTGGGCTTTACACAATGGGTTATGCGGCGGTATTTTTTCAAAGGCTACTGCATTCTGACCGAACCAAAGGACCAATTCTGGTTCATAATCAGGATAAATAGCTTTTATAAATCCCGAGTCTGGCAAGCACCCGGTACAGTAGGACAGGCTGCTGTCGGATGCAATGAATACGGAACGGTGCCGGTTACATTCGGCCAAAGAAGAAATGCCTGCTAAGAACAAATCTGGTTGTTGGTGCTTACAATCTGGCCCAGGCAGCATACCAGAATGCGCACACACGATCCTGGGCTGTACGCCCGGCGGAATGGGGAAGCCGCGTTCTTTGGGCTGGTAATCGATGCTGTTAAACACATCTAGCATCAGCGGAACTGCCATGGAGGAGCCCGACATTTCCGGTACGCCTCTTCCGTCAAAGTTTCCCATCCACACCCCAACGGTGTATCGTCGGCTAAACCCAATGCTCCAGGCATCCCGTCTGCCATAGGAGGTCCCGGTTTTCCAGGCAATTTTGGGCAAATTGGAGTCTTCCAAATACCGTTTGGGTAAATCCGGCCGCTCAATTCCGGACAAGATATTGGTGACAAGATAGGCGGCTCCTTCACTGGAGACAGTCCGTTCCTGTGCAATTTCTTGCTTTGGGGTATAGGTGAGTTTTCCCAACTGGCCTCCACGAGCAAATACGGTATAGGCATGTGCCAGCTCTTCAAGCGTAACGCCACATCCTCCCAGGACTACCGACAATCCCAATCGCTTGCGCTGGTCGTTGAGACTTGAGAATCCATTCCTTTCAAGGTGATTGAGAACGGGTTCCAACCCCATTTCACGCCCCAGGCGGACCACCGGGATATTTAGGGAATGCGACAATGCATAGCGGAGGGTGGTCTGGCCCCGAAAGGTTCTGTCATAATTAACCGGATCAAACCCTTGGTAGGTACTGGGAACGTCCAACAGCCGTGAGGCGGGGGTTACCAGTCCCAGGTCGAAGCCAAGTCCGTACACGAATGGTTTCAGGGCTGAACCAGGAGATCGTAACGCATGAATTCCATCTACTTGTCCAAAACTTTCCTCGTCATAAAAGTCTCCTGATCCATGGTAGGCCACTACTTCCAGGCTCCGATTGTCAATGATCAATAATGCACCATTGGAAACTCCCTGGGCACTTACCCGCCTCAAATGGTTTTGCAACAGGCGCCCTGTACGTTGCTGAATGTCCGGTCTTAACGAACTGTAAACCTCGGTCCGTTCAGGATATTTCTGGCGTAGGTACTGACACAGGTGGGGAGTCTTCGGAGTCAGCCTTAACCGGGTGCTGGGAACAGGTTCGTAAAGTGCGGTCTGAATGGTAGTAGCCGAAAAGATGTGCTCTTGTTTAAACCTAAGCAGCCATTTATCCCGTGCCTCCTTTGCCATTTCAGGGTGGCGATCCAGTCGAAGAGAATTAGGCCTGTTGGGAATCACCGCAAGCAGGACTGCCTGTGACAGGCTCAGCTTATGGGGTGGTCGATCAAAAAATAGGTAGGAGGCTGCATGTACGCCTTCAATATTTCCTCCATAAGGCAAATAGCTGAGGTACATTTCCAGGATTTCTGCTTTGCTGTAATGCCATTCTAATTGAAATGCCCGGAACATTTCCCGAAACTTTGCCGCATAGGTTCGAGGAGCCGGTTCCCTCAAACGCGCCACCTGCATGGTGATGGTAGACGCCCCGGATGTCCGCTGCCCACTGAGTAGGTTGCCGACCAATGCTCGAATGATTGCCACGGGATTTATGCCAGGATGGTAGTAGAAAAAACGATCCTCTTTCTGGATGATGGCCGTGACCATGTCCTCATTGACGTCTTCCAGTGTTGTCTTCAGTCGCCACTTATCATCTGAGCTTAAATAGGCGCATTGCAAGGTGCTGTCAGCAGCATAGATGACTTGAGAGTAACTTTTGGGGGTTGGCAAAGCAAAAATCAGGTCGGCAACAATAAATACCATCATCCCTACCCCCACAAGCACAAAAAGCCGAATCCCCCTCCGGGAGGTCCGACTTATATTTTGCCACAAGGGCTTGAGTGATGCTAACCGATTTTGCCTCATGGTACAACCTATTCAATAAGTTGTCAACGAATGGGCAGAAAGCCAAATTATGAGTTAGCTTAGGGTCAGGATATAGGCTTTAACAAAAGATAAGGCCAGTATCTAACGCCTAACTTCTATCCGTTTACTTCCGATTTGTGCCCCTTGTCGAAACTGCAGCAAATAGGGGCCCGGACTCACCTGACTCAGGTCCAGTTGAATTTCATTCGAGCTTGCAAATTGTTCATTAAAAATTTTACGCCCCATCATGTCCACAACCAAGATGTGAATACGCTCTGCTGAAACCTGGGATGGACGGAGGGTAAACTGACCTGTACTGGGATTGGGAAATACCGAAAAAGATGCAGGAACAGCAGATTCCTCAAGGGAGGTTGCAGGCCCACAACCTGTGAGCAATTTCACATTATCAACATAGATGTTGTTTCCAAAGTCATTATAGGCTTCAAAAAGAATCCGAAACTGGGTCTCACCATCAAACCTGCTGAGGTCTACTTCATAGCAGGAGTTATTTCCAGCACCGAAGCACCAATCTCCATCAGACTGAGGAAAGAAGTCCGCAGCAAAAATGGTCCCTGTAGCCATGCTTGGAGTGCCGTTACCAGTCAGGCTTAACAAACGAGTATAAGAGTTGCCGTCATCATCAGATGCATAGACAATCAGGGAATCCTGTTCGTCTGGAGAATAAGGCCGATAAGCGTGGTCAAACTGGAGTCGAACATTACTTCTCCCTGCCAAACTGATTCTGGGCGAAAGCAGGCCGTCCCCTTGCCCTCTGTTGGAGTAGCTGAATAAGTCAATGCCTGCAGCCTGGCTCCCGGTTCTTGAACTCCCGCTAATAGATGCCAGTCGCCAGGTTGTAGCTCTGTCAGGGTTGATGGTTGTCCAATCTGAGGTCGAAGCCTCAAAGTCATCCTGATAAAAAACCTGGGTAGAGGTACCTCCTCCAATTGTGACAAAACCGGTACGGGTGCGGGTATCGCTGCCATTCTGGTTTGTGACTGTCAGGCGTACGTCAAAGGTTCCAGTAGAATTGTACACCACTTCGGGATTACGCTGGGTAGAGGTTGCAGGCGTACCTCCTTGAAAGCTCCACTGCCAGCTGCTGGGCGTATTGGTGGAGGCATCCTGAAAACGGACCCGGACTCCTGGGCACCCGGAAGGGTTATCCGCAGTGAAATCGGCCTGTGGAGCTGCGGTTGGTCGCTGGCAAACAGTGCTGTTGAGCAACTCTCTCCGCCGATCCGCATTCTGCATCACCGTCTGCATGCGCGTCTTCTGACACTGGGTGTAAATGTTCATGCAGGCATCATCGGTGTAGTCCATGTAGTTTTCCACCATGTCCCTCGATCCACAACTGTTGTTATTGGGACAACCAAAGTTGCTCCTGCCCGCATTAGGCGTATCCGAACAAAAATCATCCGCATTACAATTACCATCCCCCCAAATATGACGAAGACCTAACCAGTGACCTACCTCATGGGTTGCCGTTCTGCCTCGGTTGTAGGGGGCATTGGGGTTACCAGTTCTACCAAAATAAGGGTAGTTCATCACAACGCCATCCGTTGATGCAGTAGTGCCCGCACCGGGAATTCCCTGGGGCAGGTTACTGCCGCGTGGAAATGCGGCGTAGCCCAAAATAACGTCTCCAGTGGAAGTAGGAGCCAAGTCCAACACCCACATATTGAAGTACTTAGTCGGATCCCAAATGGTCCTGGGCTTTACGACGGTTTCGATGTAATTCTCCGAAAAAGGGGGAGCGTTTAAATTTTGGCTTTGGTAATTGATTCTATGTATGCCCGCAACTGACAGGAGGGAACCAGAAGGGTCAATCACAGCAGGACAAAACTCAATTTCTGTATCGGCCCCCACTGCATTGTTATTAAAACCAGGCGTGCCTGACTCGCGGCGAAAGTCTTCATTGAGCACATCTAATTGAGAAAGAATTCTGGCATTAGAGAGGTTAGACCCACTACCTATGTTCTCACCAGAATGAATTACATGAATCACAATCGGAATGGTGATTACCGCCTGTGTTTTTTGCAAAGGAGGATGCTTCAGTTTCTCAGCTAGCCATGTTTCAAACTGTTCCACGGTTTCAAGCTCAGGAAATTGGGCGTGCTTATGCTCTTCGACCTCGACCGTATGGCAGCGAATAATTCCTTCCTGCTGGCCAAAAAGTGGAAAAACAGCCAGAAGAAACACCAGCAAAACTGGCGTCCGAAAAAGTAAGTTCATTATGATTGGTTTAGTGCTCAATGAATTGGAAGGAAAGTTAGCAAAAAACCACAGGACCTCAGGCCTCTTGTGGCTCCTATTATTCCTAACGAGCACAAATTGAAAAGGAATGCCGAAAATTCGTCAGAAAGGAAGTTCATCCTCGTGGACCACCATGATATACACCACCTTCTTCCGAGTTATCTGGAAAATTATCCGGTAGCCTTTGTACATATGGGCCATTCGATAGTCAGCAGAAGTGTGTTTCATGCCTTCGCATCGGGGAAACTGTTCAGGGAATTTTTTGGCTTCATCAAAAAC
>JBCDIQ010000408.1:0-4948 GCA_039024295.1 Bacteroidota bacterium
GAACTTTGGGTAACACGTCGTCTAAAAATCCAAAACTACCAGAAAGAACTAATTCCTCTCACATAGACAGTGGGGAACAAAAAATATGGAAACAGTACCTTTTCACTTTACAGGTATAGGCAAATTAGCAATTATTCGGACTAATGCCACACCAAAATATTATTTAAGTCACCTGTAAGTGATAAATTAATCTGCCAAATTCTGATCTATTGCCCATCAATTACCTAGCATTTAGCCAATTGAGGTTAAAGGATTGTTTAGCCCCGCCATTATCTGATAATCATTTGTTAATAAAGGCTCACAGATCGTCAGGATTGAGTCACTTCTAGGTACTTTCATATATTTTTCTCTTAAAATGCATAAGCAGATCATTCCCAATAGATTGGAATGACCAGCCATTTCCAGTGGTAGAAATACTTGGAGCAGGAACTCCTTTTGCCAGTTCTTTAGGTGCCTGATAAATGTAGATTTCATCAAAAAGCCCCTGCTCCAAAAATTGCTTATGGGTAAAGGTTCCTCCTTCAACTAACAGACTCCCCACCCCTTCTTGATACAGGTATGCCAAAACCTCGTGAAGAGGTGCGCCCGGTAAAACAGGGAGCCATGTCACAGCTTTTTGGGTACGATGGGTCCCTTTTCCCAGCACCCACGTTTGACCACCATCCTGAAATACTTTTAGGGTTACTGGAAGGCGTTCTTGTCGGTCCCAGATGATCCGCACAGGAGAAGGCCCAGGAAATAAACGGGTAGTCAACGTTGGGTTATCTATTTCGGCCGTGCTTCTCCCTACCATGATGCCATAGTGGTGCGCGCGAAGCTGGTGGGTCAGGCGAGCAGCTTCCGTTCCACTTATAGGGGTCGGTTGTGGGCTACCATCCTGGGCCAGTCCGGCGAGAAACCGGTCAGCTGATTGCGCCCATTTCAGAGTTATGTAAGGACGCTTTTCTTGTTGGTTCACATAAAAGGGGCGGATGAGTTCAATAAAAGGTGTAGGATCCTCCGCAAATCGTACCGACACCCCATTTTGTTGTAACCGTTCAGCTCCTTTTCCAGCCACCTTAGGATGGGGGTCTGCGCACCCAATAATGACCTCCGGAATCTTATGCTTGAGAATCAGTTCTGTACAGGGAGGCGTTTTACCTGTAAAATTGCAGGGTTCCAAACTTACATAGATGCGGGAAAACGGCAGTAATGCTTGGGCCCTGACACTTCGGACGGCCATCACTTCAGCATGTGGCCCTCCTCTGTAGGCGTGATAGCCTTCTCCAATAATGCGGTCCTTATGCACAATTACCGCGCCTACCCTGGGATTAACCCCCACACGGGAATCTCCTCGGGAGGCCAACTTCCGGCATCGCGCTAGATAATGCTCATCAGACATAAAAAATAAAAAAAGGTAAGAACCGCATCGCACCGATCAACCTTTTACCGTTGCTACCGTCAGGTCCTGGCGGGGTTCGAAGGGATCTGGTCGTACGGCCTTACCGGGTGCAAAACTACGACCATTCAGGTAGATTACAAATCCTCTCTCTCAATTTCTCCATTTTTATTAGCATAGGATTGACAATTAGGTAATCTTACGGATACATCTTGCAGCCTTTTATCAAATATACCTCTCCCAACAACCATGGTGACACCCAGGAGTTAACGGTATACAATTCTATCACCATTACTACTGATTTTACTGTAACATGAAACGAGTTTTACTGTTCCTTTTCGTCCTTATCAGCTTAATGATACAGGTTCCTGCTCAACAGCCCAACTGGTTTATTCCGGTTAGATTTGATGACCCAGAAATGGAAGAAGCCTACTATAAAAGCCTTTTTCACCTTTCCGAGGCTGAGGTGGCCCTCTTTTTTGAGCATATTACCTTGATTGGAGAGCTATCACCAGGGCACCCAACGGTATTCGCATACCCAGGTCTGGTGAGCTTTAATCGGGAGCTGGAGGATTTCCCTTACCATGTTTTTTTTGAACGCGCCGCTTCTATGGAAGGAGAACTTACGCCAGGAGGGGCACTTTACAGGCTGATTTCATTGAGGCTACTGGAGAACCCAGAGGCAGATTTACGTAATGAGTTTGGGGAACTCATGAGCCTCTATCCCCAAACGCCTATGGTCCGGTTCTTCTTCATGGAATACCTGATAAAAAACGGAGATGCAGAGCATGCCCTTGCAGTTGCAAAAGACCTGAATGTAGGTTTCCCGGACTTTTTCCCAGTTTTTAAGCAGCTGGGATATGGTAACCTAGAAGCAGGAGATTTCCCCAAAGCAAAATACTTTTTTACCCAGTACATCAAGGCGTTACCGGAATCAGCAGATGCACATACCTGCATGGGAGATTATTTTGTGGCAGAAAATGATCCTGAAACTGCCATGGAATACTACCAAAAAGCCTTGAAATTCAACCCAGATTGGGCTTCCGCCAAAAAAGGGGTGGACAAAGCACAGTCTATGCTGGACTAGTGCTGCGACTGAAAAATAAAAAAACAAAGCGGAAGAACCCTTTTTCCGCTTTTTTTTGTTATGATAGTAGCCTTCCCAAGTTTTAGTCCGCAGCCAGCAACCATTGGTATTTTTCCTCAACCTTCAATTCTACCCTATGATACGGTATGTTTACCTGATACTGCTGTTTTTCACGTTTTCATTTCCTCTGACCACCACGGCTCAATCACCTCTATCCATCTGGCAGCTATCAAATATCCCCTCAGGCATTTCGCCCAGAATTTCTGCTCATGGGTCGCAGGTCTGGCAACTGGACGAAAAAGCCTTTTCTTCTTCCTTATTGAATATTCATGTATCTGGAGGATCTACCCAAGCAGAAGTTCAGATTCCCCTGCCCAATCAGGGCCCCAAAACGTTTATCGTTCAGCCCACCCCTATTATGGAAGCTGGCCTTGCCACTAGGTTTCCCACCATAAAAGCATATGCAGGCTATCAGAAAGGTCAACCGGAAGTCCGAATTCGACTGACCCAAACCCCCAATGGATTTGACGGGATGGTTCTGTACCCCCAAACGACAATTTACCTCGATCGGGTAAGTGACCAGCAAAAAGGTCTGTACATGCTGTACGACAAACATGAAGCACACATTGGCCCTCAACCGGCAGAGGAAATGCCCCTGGATGAAACAGGCTGGGGCCAACAAGCTGATCGATTGCTTGCTCGCGCTGCCAGCAGAAGCAACCCCAATGGAGCAACCCTTCGTACCTATCGACTTGCCATGTCAACCACTGCTGAATATGCCAATTTTCACCGTGGAACAGGACCAGACTCTGTTGCCAACGTTTTGGCTGCCATAGCAACTACCATGAATCGGGTAAATGGCATTTACGAACGGGAGTTCGCGGTGCGAATGGTCCTGGTGAACAATAACGACCAACTGATTTTCTTCAATGCTGCCACAGACCCCTTTGACAATGGCAACTCGCCTGCTATGCTCGGCCAGAACCAAGCCACGGTAGACAGAATCATTGGGGCGGCCAATTATGACATTGGCCATGTATTTGGAGTGGGTTCTGGAGGTATCGCCAGCTTAGGAAGCGTGTGCGAACTCGGCCAAAAAGCACGCGGCGTAACGGGTACTGCCCGTCCTGTAGGGGATCCCTTTGATGTAGACTTCGTGGCACATGAAATTGGTCACCAGTTTGGGGGACGTCACACCTTTAATGGCACCAGAGGAAGCTGTTCTGGTAATCGTAGCCAGGTAGCTGCTTACGAGCCTGGAAGTGGCAGCACCATCATGGCTTACGCGGGCATCTGTGGAGGAGATAACCTCCAACAGAACAGCGATGATTATTTCCATACCCGAAGCTACGACGAGATCAGGATTTTTATCAATCAAGCCATAGGGTCTACCTGTGGGGTCACCTCCAATTCTGGTAACACCCCTCCCCAGATAGGCACCATCAGAAATGGGTTCACCATTCCCATCAGTACCCCCTTCAGGCTACGGGGGCAAGGCTTCGACAACAATGGAGATACCCTAACTTACTGCTGGGAGCAGTTTGACCTGGGTCCTTCGGGCCCGCCAAATGAGCCTGCGAATATTGCGCCAATTTTCAGGTCTTATTCACCTGTGAGCGAATCTTTTAGGATATTCCCTCGTTTGAATTCTATCGTTAATAATACCACTGTTTTTGGAGAAGTATTGCCTACTACCGACCGAATTATGAATTTCCGTCTGACTGCCAGAGACAACCGCGGCGGCGTGAATTATGCCTCTTACTCGGTAAGGGTAACCGAAGGGGCAGGACCGTTCGTCCTGGCACAACCCAATGGGGGTGAAGTATATGAAGCTGGTAGTCAGAGACGAATTTTCTGGGACAAAGCCAATACAGACCAGCCACCGGTAAACTGTCAGGAAGTAAACATTTTCACGTCCGTTGATGGCGGATTTACCTATCCCTTTACCATCGCAACCAATGTCCCCAATACAACTACTGCCATCATCACTGTTCCTGATACGGTCACCAAAACTGCGCGCATCATGATTGAGGCTGCCGATAATTTGTTTTTGGATATCTCTGATGGAGACTTTTCCATCGAGCGTACCATGACCAGTATCGATGCGGAAAACCTTTCTACCATTGAGGTATTCCCCAACCCAGTTACCCAGAACCAACTTTGGGTTCAAGCTTTTGAATGGATGGGGGAAACAGTTCAATTAGAACTGTATGACCTGGCAGGGAAACTCCTTTGGCAGACCTCCTGGCAACAGCAGTCGGATCAATATTCCGTCCAGTTGCCCCTACTTCCTAATGGACTGTATGCGTACCGTCTCAGGAATGAAGCCAATCAATCCAAAAGTGGAAGGCTGCTGCTAAACAAGTGATAGAAATTAGGAAATTAAAAAGCCCTGGATCAGAAACCCAGGGCTTTTTTTGTGATCACCTCTTGAGGGCTACTCCCCTACCCTTACCTTTCCGGTGTAAACCAGGCCGTTCAGC
>JBCDIQ010000409.1:0-4945 GCA_039024295.1 Bacteroidota bacterium
ATTTCTACCCATGAAATTATTTCTTCATGCTTTTTTTGTTGTGAGGTAGTAATGAAAGTCTGCCAAATGATTGCAGGATTACCTAATCTATTAAAACCATCATTCAAGATCAGGCTAATTTGAGTTTCTTTATCAAGGTCAAATGTTTGAGCATAATTTAACCGTGAGAGGTCACCTGGTTGTTCAAACTGGCTAGATAAATTTATATGAAATTTTGAATTAACGAAACCCAATAAATCATTTTTCTCTTCAGTGGTAATCGCAACGGCATCAATGTAACGTAGGCCACAACTTTTATACGTCAATTCTTTGTCATAAGATCCTTCCAAAATTTTCAGGCTATTTTTAATTAAAGGAAAAAAGCTGCTTTCCCATGTATAATTTTTTTCAGAGTCATTAATCGCCAATATTCCTTGACCTAATTGTACCACAGGTAGAATTTCTTCTTGTTTCCAAAATTGGTGTATGGGTTTTGGGTAAATCTTGATAGGCAATCCTTCTGGTATGGTCCTTTTTTTAACTGGGAACTCTTTTAGAATCTCTTTTGCAAAAAGCCCTTGGGCAAACTCAAAATCTGAATCAAATGGATTTCCTAGCGAATCAACCCCAATTTCCCACAAAAGCTCAAATATTACCTCCTGCAGTGGAGCGTTAGGAAGTTTTTTCAACGATGCTTCTTGCATAGTAAAGGTATGCTATAACCGAGAAAATAAATTAACATGATTGCTTATAAAAACAAATGTTTCCCTTCACCGATCCACCTCTCCCAGTACAAAATCAATAGACCCGACAATGGCTACCAAGTCCGCGATCAGCACACCACGACTGATTTCGGGCAGTACGCTCAGGTTACAGAAGCTCGGACCGCGTGCTTTGCAACGGAAGGGTTTATCAGACCGGCCATCTGCAATGAAGTAAAAGCCCAATTCTCCCCGGGGATTTTCAGCACGAATGTACAAGTCTTGCTTTTTAGGTCGCGCCTTTGGGGGGCACATGCCACGTGGGTCAAAATCTTCGGTTCTTGGATAAGCTTTGATGAGCTTCTCCAAGCATTGGTCAATGATGCGAAGGGATTCTTCAATTTCATCTACCCGCACCTTGAACCGGTCCCAGCAATCTCCGACTGCGCCCATCTCTCCTTTCCCAACGGGAATGTCAAATTCCAACTCGGGATAGACTGAATAGCCATCCACCCTGCGGAGGTCGTAGGTGAGGCCTGATCCACGAAGGACAGGACCCGAGCAGCCATAACTGACAGCCGTTTGCAAAGGCAAAACGCCCACATTTGCGGTACGCTTGATGAAAATCTGGTTATCGGTGATGAGGCGGTTGAGTTCCCCCATCTTTGGGCGGAAGTAGGCCACAAATTCCTGGCAACGCTCCTCAAATCCAACTGGCAGGTCATAAAACAGGCCCCCTACCCAGATGTAATTGTACAACATCCTGGAGCCAGACACCCATTCGAGCAGGTTCATGATGTGCTCCCGGTCACGGAATGCCCACAAAAACGGCGTGTACGCCCCGATGTCCAAGCCATAGGTGCCTAACGCGATTAGGTGAGAGCCAATCCGGTTCAGTTCAGCCACCAACACCCGGATGTACTCAATTCGTTTGGGTAACTTCCCTTCCAGCCCCAGCATCTGCTCGACGCCCATGACAAAGGCATGGTTGTTATTCATAGAGGCAAGGTAGTCCATCCGGTCGGTATAGGGGAGGATTTGCGGATAGGAAAGAGCCTCGGCATGCTTTTCAAAGCAGCGGTGTAAATACCCCATATGTGGAATTACCTCTACCACGAGTTCTCCGTCTGTTACCACTTCCAGCCGAAGTACCCCATGGGTACTCGGGTGCTGAGGTCCGATATTCAGCACCATCTCCTCCGTTTTTAGGTCTTCCAGGCGAGTTTTGTTAGCAGAAGCCCGTCGAATCATCTCATCATACGTCAATTCGGTCTGTTCGTGCTCGGGAAGTCTGGGCATCATTTTCTGGGTTTTGCAAAAGTAAAGTTGACGATTTTTCTAAAAATCCCCCTGTTTTTGGGCCACAATTCCCAATAAATGCTTGGTCAGCCCTTAAAATCCCCCGATCGGGTGATAAATAAGAGGGGAGGGGAGACTTACTTGTAGACATGTTATTGAAGTGGAACAAGCAACAAGGCATGCTAACTTGATCGCTTACACCGCTAAATGACTCGCGTAAACAGATAATTTGAAACGCCTTTTCGAAGCACACTCATCAAAATTTAATCTTCACAACCATGAAACCTACCCACCTAATCACCCTCATCGTCTCTTTGTTTTTCTTGGGTCACATTTCTGCCCAGGATGTTGCTGCCATTTCGGATGTTGAAGTAATCACGCAGCCAGAAACGGTATCGACCTATATCGCGCCAATGGAATTTATCGTGCTGGACCAGGAAGCAGTTCCCACCAACTACCCAGAGGTAGTTGAGCAGATAGCCTACGATGAAGTATCTCACAACAGTGGCCAGGAAGGCAAGGTGCAGGTACGTATCTTGGTGGATGCCTACGGACAGTACCAGGACCACTTCTGGCCTAATGGGCAAAATGAATTGCTGAAGCAATTGGTTACACCGGTTTTGCCAAGCCTGGAATTTCAGCCTGCTCAGCTCAGCGGATTTCCTACTGAATCATGGGTCTCTCTGTCCTTTGATTTTCGCCAAAAGAATTAATGCTGAAAGAACAGCTTTTTCGGTTCTCGTTTGAACCCAAGCGGCAGGGCAAATGTGCTTTGCCGTTTTTTATTTGGTTCAATCGTAGAGTTCGCAGGTCCAGATTGTCAGGCTTTGTTCTACCGGATCGGCAACTACAGGCAAATCGTCCACAGTGATGGCCTCGTTTAAGATGCCGCCGTTAGGAAATCCTTTTAGGAGGAAAAGCTGAGCATCATCCGAAGAAAATCCATTAGATGACAGGTACTGGTCACAGGCCAACTTCACGGCTTCATACGAAAACCAATTATCTGCATCAAACCGATAGAACCACAGCGCAAAAGCAAATGCTTCATAATGGGCATTTTCATACGTCTCTGGATAGGCTTGCTCAACCAGTTTCCGCCCCAAGCGGGCGATGGTAAAATTGTTGTAGCGTTCCAGGGAAAGTTGTTTTACCTGCTCTGCGGCCCATGAGGAGAGGTGGCCTCTGTTCCGTGTGAGCGAGCGATAAGTTTCTGTATCTTCCCAAAAGGTCGTGTAAGCCTTCAGGCGGAAATTCTCTCTCAACAGGTTGTCATACATGTATGTGCGGAACCGCTCGGCAGAAGTGATTCTGAAAGAATACAACAAGTCGGTGATTTTATCCGGACCGATTCCCGGTACTTCATCAACCTGACTTAGGGTGGTAAATCGCCTATTGGAAAGGGAATTTCGAAATGCCAGGATATTTTCCGCCACTTTTTCACCGATGGTGTAGTTTGCCTTGCTGTTTCCATCCGAAGGAGCATCTACCAGCGGATGGTTTTCCCGGTCTTTTCCGGTGATGTCTTCCACGGTTCGGGCACTGTTGAGGAAGTTAAGCACGCGGCGTACTACCCAGGGAGCAGGTGCTGAGTCTGATAGAGGAGTCATGGGAAAGATGGGTTAATGATTGTCGAAGGATAGGTAGGCAGTTGGAAGTGAATGCGTCAAGGTACAGAAATCTTGGGGTCGGGACCAAGTGGGTTCACCGAGAAAATTAATTGTGGAGGAAACCCACGATTTTGCTCATCTTGCAATGTATTCAGTTCTACGGCTTACTTTTTACCCGTCATTATAATGGATGCTTTTCAGCAAGCGGATGCCGCGCACATCTTTTTATCAGATACCCAAACAATTATTGAGACGCTGGCTCAGCAGCCAGTACCGCTCACCAAGAAACGGCAATATTTTTCGTATAAATTGCTCCACCAGCTCAATGATATGTGTACCCATCCTGAGCAGGGAGTAACCCCCAAAAGTCCGCAGTATTTCTATCCGTACCTTCATCTTATGCGGTTTATGTTAGAGGCGGGCGGACTCTTCTCTGAGACATACGATAAAAAAGGAGCTTTCTTTACCCCTGAGCCAAGCCAAATTGAAGCATATCTTCAATTGACACCCAAGGACCAGTACATTTTCTGGTTAAAGGTCATGTGGCAGTATGTGGATTTAAAAGATACCAGTTCTCAGGTAGATGAATTCAGAAAATCAGGAGGCACATGGGGAAGTACTGCTACGTTTGTGTTGGCCATGCAAGACCCAACTATTGAAATAAGCAGTATTGAAGTTGCATCCTATTTTGTAAGAGATTGTTTGGTGATATGGGATGAAATGGGCCTCATTGAGCTGGAAAAAGTCAGCACCTCATCTGGAAAAACCTATTGGAGCGTTGGAAAATGTAATTTTACGCCATTAGGAGAAGCCATTATTCCTTTTCTACTGGTAAACCGCCCTCCAGGCACATGGTCCGTTAATAAAGATGAGATTAGCCCCTTGGAATCAATTTTTCTTGACCCGTCTAAACAAAAGAATGAGTTTTCTGAGCTTGTAGAATTTCAAGGAATTCCTGCTTACATGGATTATGTATTTAAGTGGGAAAATGGAGGAATTCAAACGGTGAGAAAAGTACCGGGAAACGTTGAGTTTGCCGTTCGTGAACTTGAAAAGATTAAGCAAACGATCGATGCAAAGCTCACCTTTGAAGAAGTCTTGGCTCCCGTGCTTAGAGCAGAGCAAATAATACCCATCAAAGAAGTCTCCATTTCCAACGAACCCTCAAACTACCTCATCAAGGTAGCCCTCAAATACCAGAAATCTATCTGGCGAACGATCAAAATCAGCAGTGAGGATACGTTTGAGAGCTTACATCTGGCAATTCAGGAAGCATTTAATTTTGGAAATGATAACCTGTACATGTTTTGCCTCGATAAAAAGCAATATTAAAATAACGCCATAAACGCCAGTGACCAG
>JBCDIQ010000410.1:0-4932 GCA_039024295.1 Bacteroidota bacterium
AAAGCACGCAAGCAGAAAAGCAATTTCCCTCATGAGTCATCATTTTAGTTGTATGAATAAAGCAAGAAGTTTCTTTTTCAAATCGCCGGCTATTCTATATACGCCCATTAAAGGTATTTCGAAGAAGGAACGTCGGCAATACCCTGAATCATTTCCCCCCATAAAAAATAACTTCGCACCCAGGAACTGCTGCCTTAAAATCCTCCACTTTTTTCTCTGTCAAGCGGGTATTGTAGCACACCAGCCTTTTTAACCCCTTAATATTCTCAATGTGCTTGAGGTTTTTCACACGGGTATTAAAGCAATACAGCTCTTTAAGGGTCCGGGTATTCCCCAAAGGCTTCACATCGTCAATCAAGGTACCTGATATATCCAAGAATTCCAGGTTGATCAGCACCTCGATGAAATCCAGGGATACAATTGCGGTGTTGGAACAATTCAGCCGCTTGATGGTGGGCATAAATTGTAGCATTTCAAGACTTGCTATGGGGTTTTTAGGGCAATCAAGTACCTCAAGCTGTCGATGTTTGACCAAGGGGCGCAGGTTACCAATTTGTGTCTGGGTAAAATGGATACCTCGCAATCGAATGAATGCCTCAAGGCCGCCCAGATCAGAGAGTCCTTGTTGAACGCCGAGGTCAAGGTCGGTTAATCCTGCAAGTTTGTGGAGAGATTCCGGCGCAGGCAGCTGCCCTACCCCTTTCACAGATTTGAGTGCCTTTTTCCATTCAGGGGACAAGCTGTTCCACCAAATGTTTAATTCTTCGGTGCGATACATGAGCAAGCACTCAGGGTTCAGGTCCATAAAGGCAACGGCCTGATTTTTCCCCATTTTAGTGCCTTCCAGTGACAAAAAATCCAGGGAAGACATTTTACCTAAGCTATCAAGCTCGGTAACCAGGGTAGAATCCGCCCGGATACTTGTTAACTTCAACAATGCTCCTAGTGGCGCAAGGCTCTGAACCCCAGTTTTACTCACATCCACTTGAACCAGCTCTATGAGCTGCCCAATGGGCCTCAAATCAGTTACATAGGTATTACTAATATTCAGCAACCTGATCTTTTTCAGGTCTTTTAACGGCTCCAGGGACCGAATGCGAACACCAGCCAGTTCAACCTCCTTTAAATTAACCATCTTGGACAAGGGGCTTAGGTCAGTTACGCCCATAGCGGGAGAAATCACCACTTTATCGATAGCTAACAATTTGTGGAGGTTCTCAGGAGTAGAAGCGGCGGTTACCGGTTGTTCTTTAAAGACACTTTTCCAGCTTACCGAAAGGCCTTCCCACCAGGTGGTGAGCTCCTGAGAGGTACAAACGATGACCACATGAGGGTGCTGGTTCATGAACTCTAAAGCAGAAGGAAGGGCCACCTTTGCTCCGTCCAAGTATGCTACCTTTAAATTTTTCAGCCCGGCCAACGGCTCCAAAGATTTGACCTGGGTTGAATCCAAATACACCTTATCCAGGCCTTTCATTCCTGCTAATGGCGCAATATCCATCACAGGGGTTCCAGTCAACCTCAGCGTTTTCAGACCGGATAAGTTTGTCAAAGGAGCAATTGACGTGACCAGGGTATGGGAGGCATCTAATGACCTAAGCGCAGTGGACTTTTCAAGCCCTAATAAGTTTCGGATCCCAGCCCTTTGGCAATTGAGCCGCTCAAGTTTAGGCAATTGTCCAACTGGCATAAGGTTGGGGATCTTCGTATCCGCGCAGTTGAGGGTCTTAAGCTCTTTGAAGGGGGTCAAGGTCTGCAAGGTGTTGATAGGGGTCCCAGAACAGGAAATAACCTCCAAATCAGTGGCATACGAAATAGGCTCAAAACTTTTGACCTTTGAGTTATCACACAAAAACTCCTTTAAGTGGGTGAGATTTCGAAGGGGGGTCAAGTCGCTCACCTGGGTACCAGAAATATCCAGCGTCTCTAGTTCCCGAAAGAAAGAGAGGGCTTCCAGGTCTTTCAAGTCAGCATTCCCGCTAAAATCAAGGGATTTTTTTGAGGTGAGGGTGACCAACGACCGGAAAATCCACTCGTAGTTCAAAATCATGGTGTCCCCTTCAGCCGTCTGAAGGGTGTCATTCACCTTAGCTCCGGGATGTTGCTCCCACAATTGTTCGAAGTTCACCTCATCGTTTACCCGCACCTCCGGGGCCCATAATTTTTTCCAATAGGGAGGCAAGTTATTCCACCAATTGGCCAATTCTTCTTCCAACCCCAGGTTTACGGTGTAAACCGATACGATTTTAATGGTTTCTGTTTCGCGGTTGACGTTGAGTTCGACAAACCTTAACTGCTCATTGTTAACACTGTCTCCTTCCAAATTTTCTGCTTTCAAATACCTCCTTAGCTGGAATTTGAAAGATAGTTCCCCTTGTTCTGTGACCTGATGGGAAACCGACTCTTCTATAAATTCAAAAGATGCCGATTTAAAGAAAAAGTCAATGTCTTTTAGGTAGGCTGCCACATTTTTTCTTACCGAGACACTGCGTCCCTCTACCAGGTCATCTTCGATTTGTACCTCTTCACTGTCAAATAGCTTCAGGTAGCTTTCTGTGAAAATGATTTTTTTCTCCTGAATGGGAACTTCAGGGTCTCCCATCACATTGAACATATATGCCATCACATCAATCAGCTGACGAGATTGACGTTGGTAAGCGTTTATATCAGCATCCGGGCTGTTTGCAAGTGTTTCTGCCTGCTGGGCAAGGAGGAATCCCCCGTTTATTCCCATTAACAGGCATAAGAAACACGACAAATGATGGCAATATCTTTTCATACTATTTATAGTATAGGTAATCAGCCAGTTGTTGCTTCTCTTTATTTGAGAGTCGGGAAAGTGATGATATCAGCCAACCTTTGTTGTACCCTTCCCGATTGAAATACTTCACCTCGAAGTACCAGTCTTCCACCTGGAAAAAATGAAACCTGGTGCTGAGCACAGATATATAATCAAGGTTTCCCTGCTTGATTTCCCATAAAAAGAGGGTGAGGTGGTTATTTTTTTCGACCTGTGAAATGTATTGCGAGATAGCCTCTTTATTGTTCCACATCCGATTGATGTTGGAGAACCCCAACTCATGGCTCAAGGGATGCAAATACACTTGTTCGTCGGGATCAGGCTTTTTTGTATCGACCAACTGCCGAGCAAAATAATCTGAATACACATGGGTGATTACCCATTTTGATCCTACCTCCTCTTCCTGAATTTTGAGGAACAGGGTAAACTCACGTTCCTCTCCTTTATAATCGGCCAGCAGTTGAATCTCTGCTACCCATCCGCCCCCGTGAAAATCCAAGTATACTTCCTTACCAGCGGTAGATACATCACTGATAAATGCATCCCTTAGCTTATCAGTCAAATAGTCATTTTGCTCATCAAATAAAATATGGAGGTATTTTAACCTTTGTTTATCGTCACGGTAGTAATCTTCCCCATCGTAATACCGGAGTCCGTCAGGCCCTTCTTCTCCATTGAAACGCCTAAAAAACTGGTTTACCTGCTTGGTGGCAGCATATAAGTCCGATTCATCTTCGTCAATTAAGTCGCTCAATTGACCACTTGCAGCCCCAGGCACAAGAACCCCGCATACGAACAAGATCAAAACAGGAATAGGATATACTCTCATGAAGATTTAGAGCCTGCGGGTTTCTGCGACCTGAATATCTCCCAGCAATACATCCCAAAAGTTAATGATCCGGCCTGAAATCTGTTGCTGCTTACGCTCTACATAGATGGTGATGTCCTTTTTGGTGACATCCTTATAAGAAAGTCCATCGTCATTTATGCCTTCAAATTTCTGATAAATGGTGATAATTCCCACCCATCTACCATCGGGTTGAAGCTCCAAATCAGATACGTAATGGATATTGAACCAACTGATTTTTACCTGGTCATAATTTAGGGTATTCAGGTGGACACAGTATTCCCTGACCCCATAGTACTTCAACTTCTTACGGTACAGGCTAGATACAGCAATTTGACTTCCAGGAGAGAATAACTCCTCGACCCGGTCCATTACACGGGCTGCCTCAGAAACGAGGGTGGTTTTGCTGCCAATGATAGTTATGTACTTGCTGAGGTCTCGCACTTTCTCCAGGGCCAGTGAATCAATGGCTTGTTTCCTTTCAGGAGAAATGGTTGCACTCTGCGCTGTGGCAAAATGGAGGGTGCCTATCAGAAAAATCACAAAAAGGACGGAAAACTTGGGATTCATGACAGTGTAGTTTCTAGTGATTATTTTTTGGTGACTTCCAATTCGATGATTTTGCCACTTGCATCTGTTTTTATCTGGCTTACCCGATTCGGATTTTTCTTTTGGTCCTTTAGGTAATTGAGGTATTTCAATATGGTGGTCGGACGGTCATAGTCTTTTCCATCAGGCCCTTCATTGATCACAATCAACACTGGTGCACTAGAAGAAGCAAAAAGAGAAAGGGCTTTGTTGATATTAATGTTTGCCCTGGCAAGATTTGGAGAACTTGCAACATCTTCAAAAATGGATTTAAGTTCTGCCTCCGCCGATTGGGTTTGTTCCTGAAGTTCAATCTGAGCCTCTTCTTGCTGTTGCTGCTCAGCAGCTGCAGTCGCCGCTCTAGCCTTTTCTTGTGCGATTTGTTCTTCTATGATCGCAATCATTTTATTCACTTCAGGGTCATCTATATTTTGAGATTTGATCGCATCGAGCCGACGCTCCTTTTCTTGCCAACTCATGCTATCGTCATTCATCAGTGCTGTGAGCGCAGTTTTCGCCTTATCTATCCTGGCTTTGTTCGCAGCTTCTGCCTGGGCTTGTTGCTCTTCGATGAGTTTCTGTTTGCTTTTACATCCTGATTGGCTAATGGCAACCATGGAAAGCATACAGATCAACAGGCACTGAAGGAATATTCGCATAGCAGGTTGTGTTTTTAATTTCGTCAATGGACTATGTT
>JBCDIQ010000411.1:0-4915 GCA_039024295.1 Bacteroidota bacterium
AGAGCAGCTGACCTCCTAAAACAAGGATTAGATCCTTTTAAAAAGATCGAGATTAAAATAAATGGAGTAACTTTCCTTGAGAAATCGACTGAGAAATATCACATTATTAATCCCATCGAATCTATCGATAACCCTGATAATCAAATAAGTAAAGACAACGATCCTGAGATTCTATAGATTAAATCTTTAATTATTGACTATTGCGTTTATTTTTATTCTATAGGAAATTTATAATACCTTTTTCACCCCCCTAAAAAATCCGCAACTATTCTGGCATTTAGTCGTTATATCACATGAAACACCTATAAAAAGATTTTAAATTGTCATCAATGATGTTCCTCCGCTACATGTGCATTTGTTGCTGCAAGAAACATGAAGTTTCCGGGTGGAGGCCCCATTGACTATAAACGGATATTCGTAATTGATTCAAAAGGCTCCACCATTACGTGGAGCCTTTTTTTGTTGTACACAATTGTTAACCAGTATAAGCCTTATGTTTCCTTCTCAAACCGCCTCATCGAGTGCCTTGTCCGAACGGTTGGATGAGGTTGGCTCCTTAATCGGGGGCACGCCCCTCTACCCCATCCGGAACGCCTTTCAACATGACCGCGTGAAGCTATACGCTAAGCTGGAGTGGCACCAACTGGGACAGAGTGTCAAGGCGCGCCCCGCATTCCAGATCATCCATGATGCCGTTCACAGAGGAGAGTTGCACCCAGGCAAACGACTCCTCGATGCCAGCAGTGGCAATACCGGCATTGCTTATGCAGCCATTGGTTCAGCCCTCGGTGTCCCTGTGACCATCTGCCTGCCTGAAAATGCCTCTCAAGAACGGAAACAAATTCTCAAAGCCTACGGGGCTGAGGTCATTCTGACTTCTCCTTTCGAAGCTACCGAAGGTGCTCAGCGCAAAGCCCGCGAACTCTACGCCGAACGTCCTGACCTGTACTATTATGCTGACCAGTACAGCAACCCCAGCAACTGGCAAGCGCATTATTTCCACACTTCTCGCGAAATTTACCAGCAAACCCAGGGACAAGTCACCCATTTTGTGGCAGGATTAGGCACTACCGGAAGCTTTACGGGTACGGTCCGCAAACTGAAAGAGATCAACCCCAGCATTCAAGCCATCGCTTTACAACCCGAAACCGCCCTTCATGGCCTTGAAGGCTGGAAGCACCTCGAAACCGCAGACGTACCCGCCATCTATGATGCTTCCCTGGCGGATAACATCCTGGAAGTCGATACAGTTTCAGCTTATGAGACCCTCAAGCTCGTAGCAGATACCGAAGGTTTATTGATTAGTCCATCGGCGGCTGCCAACTTACTGGGGGCCATGCGCGTGGCCGAGCATCTGGAAGAAGGGGTGGTCGTGACGGTATTTGCGGATGATGCAAGTAAATACAGCGAAGTAATTGACAATCTATTTTAAAGTTATCAGTGGACAGTTTTCGGTTTACAGTATTTAAGATTTCAGATCTAACCTAACTGTAAACCGAGAACTGAAAACCGAAAACCTAACACACAGCGTATGTTACCTATCTCCCTTTCCCCCTACGCCCTGGACACCATGAAAGCTGATGCAGAAACAGCCTTCCCGAACGAGTGCTGCGGGTTTTTCTACGGTAAGGACGGAGAAGTTCGTCAAGTTATCGAAGCGCACCCTGTGCAAAACAGCAAGGAAGGCGATCAGCGCAGGCGTTTCGAAATCAGCCCATTGGATTACATTCGGGCAGAAAAGTATGCGATGGAATCTGGGCTGAGTTTACTGGGAGTATATCATTCCCACCCGAACCACCCAGCCATCCCGTCAGAGCATGACCTAAAGCAGGCCGTTCCTGTTTTCTCCTATATCATTCTTTCTATTCAGCAGGGCAATTTTGACCACATCCGCTCCTGGCAACTGGATGAAGATGGAGCATTTACCGAAGAAGAACTCCAGGTGCCAGCTGCAACCTAACCCTAGTTTCACACTTTTGACCAACAACCAATCATACCATACAATGTCTAAGATCATCATCCCAACTCCTTTGCGGAAGTTCACCAATAACGAGGCCGCTTTTGAAACAGCAGGTGCCACCGTGGCTGCTTCTATTGAGGAATTGGTAGCAAAATATCCAGACCTCCGCCAGCATTTACTGGACAAGGAGGGAAACCTTCGTAGCTTCATTCGCATTTATGTGGGCGAAGAAGACATCAACCGCCTGGAAGGAGCAGAAACGGCTGTTCCAGCCGGAACAGATATTAGCATTATTCCGGCCATCGCAGGCGGTTCAGGTGCTGCTGCAGTGGCCCAAGAACCCGTTACCTTTTCCAAGGCCGAAATTGAGCGGTATAGCCGCCACCTGATCATCCCAGAGTTCAACATTGAAGGTCAGCGAAAACTCAAAGCCGCCAAAGTATTGGTAGTGGGCAGTGGAGGTCTGGGAAGTCCATTGCTGCAATACTTGGCCGCGGCAGGCGTAGGCAAAATTGGGATCGTCGATTATGATGTCGTTGACGATAGCAACTTGCAGCGCCAAGTACTTTTTGGGGTAGAATCAGTGGGTAAACCAAAAGTAGCCGAAGCAGCAGCTCGAATCCAATCCCTGAATCCGCACATCGAAGTTCAAACCTACAATACCCTACTTACTTCTGACAATGCGCTGGACATCATAAAAGATTATGACCTGGTAGCAGATGGAACGGATAACTTCGCCACCCGCTATCTGGTGAACGACGCATGCGTCTTGCTGGACAAGGTAAATGTGTATGCGTCTATCTTTCGATTTGACGGCCAAGTCTCTGTATTTAATTTTGTAGACGAAGAAGGAACCCGTGGCCCCAATTACCGCGACCTCTTCCCTACTCCACCTCCTCCGGGATTGGTACCATCCTGTGCTGAAGGTGGCGTGATTGGCGTACTGCCGGGCATCATTGGCTCTCTCCAGGCATTGGAAGTCATCAAGGTAATTACGGGTGTTGGCAAACCCTTGAGTGGCAGGCTGTATTTATTTGATGCCCTAAACTTTGAGGCTCGCACCCTGAAAGTCCACCGGGACCCCAGCAATCCTTTAAACGGAGAAAATCCCACCCAAAACGAGCTAATCGACTATGTTCAGTTTTGTGGAACAGGCTATGCCGAAGAAGAGCACAAAGCAGAAGAACGTCCCGTCAAGGAAATCAGCGTTCAGGAATTGAAAAAATGGCAGGACGGGGAGCAGGATTTTCAATTAATCGATGTGCGCGAACCCCATGAGTATGAGATCGTTCAGATCAATGGGAAGCTAATTCCTTTAGGCACCGTCAGCGATCATGCCGATGAAATCGCACGAGACAAACCGGTGGTCATTCATTGCCGAAGCGGGGTGCGGAGTGCAAAAGCCATCCGTGAACTGGAAAATTCCTTTGGGTTTGAGAACCTGCATAACCTCCGTGGAGGGGTATTGGCCTATGCCCGCGAGATTGATCCGACCCTGCCAACTTACTAATGGATTTGGACAACCGGAGAGTTTTTCCTAGGTTGACCATCAGTTCACGGTTGTCAGTTCTCGGTTTTTCAGTCCTTCGCATTAAATGCATAATACTGAAAACTGTTGAGTCTTGAGTATCGAGACGAAATCCCGCACTAACGGGATAAACAGAAAACTGTCAACTATTATTCTTTGACATGCTGCTGTTTTTGTTCGGGCACTCCGATTCTCCCTTGAGAGAATCTCAAACTATGTATGCATTCCCCTAACATAAAAACCCTGTGCGAGGCATATTCGCAGGCGAATCATCGGGAGCGATTGGTGAAGGTCTTCCGTGATTTTGACAGGGTACTGGTGACGTCCTCTTTCGGGACTACATCAGTCATCTTTTTACACATGCTTCACCGCGCGAACCCGGAGTGTTCGGTTCATTTCGTTGATACCGGATACCTCTTCGAAGAGACGTACGAATACATCGAAACTCTTCGCAATCGCCTAGACCTAAACATTGTGACCGTAACACCAGATGCACATGCGCATGCACTTACGCAGCGCGAAAAAACTTGGTTAAAAAATCCAGACCATTGTTGTTTCCTCAACAAGGTAGAGCCTGTAAGACGACTTACTCAACGTCATCAGGTATGGGTTTCGGGCATGTTGGGATCAGGCAATGAATTTCGTCAGAATTTGCCCCTGTTTCGCAAAGACAAGAACATCCTTCGGTTTTATCCCTTACAGGATATGACGTCTGAGGATGCGCATTACTACCGAATTGCACATGATTTACCTGTTCATCCACTGGAATTAAGAGGATACGGATCGGTAGGATGTGAACAATGCACCCTCAAAGGTACAGGTCGTAGCGGAAGATGGGCTGGACAGAACAAAACTGAATGTGGGCTGCACATTGTGCGAAAATAGTCCCTTGTGATATGATCCCCGGTCGGTTGGCCGGGGATTTTTGTTGTTTAAAGAGGGGTGAAGGAATAGTTTCGGATACTAAGGTTTCTCTATAGTCAACCAAAGCAAGCTTTGTGAAAGTTAAGACGAGTAAGAAACATCGTCCCGCCGTTATCTGGACAGCGTATCAATCTCCGGTCAGAGACCGGAGGTACATCTTATACGAATTTTGAGATTAAATAGCAATCATTTTCACCCCAACCCAATCTCCACATCAACCGGATCAGAGGAGGATACACCTGGACTGCGGACTTGCTCAATGATGCCAAAGCCACCGGTGATTTGCTTGCTACTGGTCAATTGGCCTTTGAGCTGTAGGTCGATTGTCTGAACAAACAACCCACCATCGAGCATTTCCATGTTCCCTCCTACAATCGTCATATCATCCAGGGTAGGAATGGCCAGGTACTGATTGGCAGCGTAAAGGCTAGGGTCATTGATGTTGAATTCTTCTAGCAGCTCTTGTTGATTGGTAACCAGCATAGCTGTTGCCATAGCACCAT
>JBCDIQ010000412.1:0-4903 GCA_039024295.1 Bacteroidota bacterium
CTAACATAAGCTTCCGGAATCACCAGGGAAAAGTTTGCTTTTCCAGCATATCCTGCAAACTGTTGCAAAACGCTATCAGGTAAAATCCTAAGGGCTGTAAAGGAAGGCCATGGAATGTCGAGTCCTTTTGGGCTTGGGGTAACAATTTCCTTCCATTTTTCCTGGTAGGAAGCGGTGGACAAAAAAGAATCAACCAAACGGGAAGGTTGAAGCAAAAAGGGCGTTTGGTACACTGATGTATGGGGGTGGGGAGGGGAAACCAAACTTGCCAATAATAAGATAAGGCCTCCAATGGTGCCCAAGATAAAGGATTGCTTCTTCATGTCGCCGTATGAATAAATTACGGTCGAATATCTCTTTGAAACAAAATCATTCTTAGGAATTTTTCGACAGCTTACGACGTTCTACTACCTTTCCTAATTGGAAGCGGATCACCTCCTTTAACTTGCCCTGCCCATCGTATTTATACAAGGTTCGTTCACCCGCATGCCCCGGACTGAACCCGCGTTTTTCAACCAGTCTATTCTGGTCATCATATCGGTAGGTATACCTGTGGACGATGCCTAACTGCCGCAAACAAAGGTTTTCATTTTTATCGAATATCTCTCGATTGGCATTTATGGGGTGCCACCTCCGCTCTACCATTACCCCGTCTTCATCCCAAGCTCGAATCTCTCCGATTTCTTCCGGCGTCCTCCAAATGGTGTCATATCGGGTTATCCGGTTTAATTCTTCTTCAGATTCCTGTACAGCCTGAATTTCCTCCAGGTATGCTTGATTGATGGCCAATTCCCGCCTACCCTCGACAGAAGCCTGTTCCTTTACATAGGTACAGCTTTCAAAAATCAGCAGCACCCCTCCCAAAAGGAGAAAACTCTTAATGGAGGAAATACGGTTCATGCGGCTTAAATTAATACTTTGAGTGTTAATTTTAAATTTTGTCCCAATTTGAAGGGCGTACCCTCAAAGGAAAATTTGTTCCCCCGAGGCCTGATAAGTTCGGCACTCTGAATGGCAACCTCTTGTCAGTTCAATCTTATCCAATCCCTCCTGGATGTTTCCATTTGGCACATGAACCTTCAGGGGGTGCTGAATCCGCTATTTCCCCAGCTCGCTAAAGGAGCCTTATTCGCAATTTTTTTTGTTATTTCGTCCATATGGAATTGCATCCCGCTATCGTCCATTTCCCCATTGCCTTGCTAATCACTGCAGGGGGATTTTATACCTGGGCATTTTTTAAACATGATAATAGCATAGGCATGGCCGCCTTTATTCTTCATATCATAGGGCTGGCTGGAATGGGCCTTGCAGTTCTATCAGGTGAACAAGCGGAAGGAGAACTTATCCACACAAAGGCCATTCATGAACTGGTAGAACAGCATGAACTCTACTCTTTTATTTTATTATGGCTGTTTGGGATGCTATTGGCCTGGTATTTTTTGAGGTCTCGCACTTGGGTCAACCTAGAAAAGATGGGCTACCTGGCAGTATTTTGGGTCTTGGTGGTTGTCATGGGGTACTCTGCTTACCTTGGAGGCCAATTGGTTTATACCCATGGTGCTGGTGTGGCTCCTATGAAGCCCATTCACAAAGAAATTTTCCAACAGGAACAACAGGCCCTTCCTGACAATCCTTCAAAAGCTGATGATGACTAAAGCTGAAACGTACGTTATTTTTCTCATTGGGTCAATTTTGCTGGCCTTAACAATCACCTCTTGCGGAGAACCGAAGAAAAACCGATTTTTCGTGGAAGGAAATTGCCAGGAATGCGGACCTCTTATCGAGAAAGTGCTTTCCAGCCAACCAGGAGTTGACAGTGCAGGATGGAACATGAAGAGCTCCCTGGTAGTGGTAAAGTTTTTTCCTCAAGAAACCAATCCCGACCAATTGCAACAGGCCTTGTCCAAGGCTGGTTTTAACACCCAATTTTATCCAGGTGATGAAGAAGCACGTGAGGCCTTGCCCATTTGCTGCCAGCAGCGCATTGACCGTAGCCTGGAGCGGTATGAACCTAAGTTGCCGGCTGGGCATTAACTGCTGTCATTCCGATTTCATATAGCCAACTCTTTATTGGAATTGAATGACGGGGACTAATTTCCCGATTAAAACGACAGGATAGAAGGGTTGAAATAGGAGAAAAAAGAGAATGAATCGAGGAGATTCCATCAGTGGAGCACAGGCCTTGTCAACCCATAATGTTGGTTAGCTGACTCAGCTGGTGAGTTTAATTTGACTCCCCATTCCCTCAATTCCCCATAAATTCTAACATCCGGCATTCATCTTGCGTACGTAGATTAGATACCTAATTTTCCCCCTCATGACACCACTCAAGCGTAACCTCTGGGTTCTCATTACCCTTTCGGCATTTGGCGTATTGGCCACCAACTGGTTTATCAAGAGCAACTGCACTTCTTATGCTTGTTCGAATTGGGCCAAAGCGTCCTGCAGCGTCGAATCTTTAGCTGTCAAAACGCCTGAAAACCCACTAGTGATGTCCCTAGAGGCTCCCGCTTCTTTGCCAATCCCCCTCAACAAAGAAGCTGTTTCAGCCAATGTGTTCAGGCACCTGCCTCAAAACGATCTGGGGATAGATGTGGTCGTGGCCAAGTTTTGGGTAGACGAAAAAGGAAGAGCCTTCAAAATTGAATTGCTCTCACCATCTTCCATGTCAGTAGACGCTCCTCTAGACCTACCACTTTTACAACTTACAGAGCTTGAGTTTAAACCGGCACGTCACAATGACCAAAACGTATCTGGTGCTACGGAGGTTAGCTTCTACCGCTTCGAGGGGTTAGATTAATGGTCATTACTGGCCAGGCAGCGGCATGCCAATGCCCAAACCCGGTGCTAGTGCGTTTCCTTCCACAGTCGGAATTAGAACTGGACGAACCTTAAAGGTAATATCTTCTGACACGTCAAACCCCTTTAAGTGGGCGTCCACATAGGCATCTAATACGCTGAGCAGGTGCCACCCAATGGTTAAGATCACATAGAAATCCCGATCTCGGCGAAGCCGGTCCCGACGGCTGCGCAGGCCCCCCACATCTGAATTGGCGTAAATATCATCAGAAGCCAGAAAAGCCAGGTCCTCGTCCGAAATGTCCAGCCCGTCTGCCTGCTGGATGCGTATTCGATAAGCACGGCGAAAATCTTTATAGCCCTGGTCATTCAGGAAAACGATGTACCCCAAGCCAGCCAATCCGCCATAAACAATGGGAATTTTCCAATAGCTATCGTTGTACAACTGGCCCCAGCCTGGAAATAGCAAGCTTCTTTTCCAGGCAACACGCGGACTGTAAGGTGGGGTTTTCCCGGCATAAAATAAGCTAGGAATGCCCAATTGCAGGGGTTTGTGTCCTGGAGGATTTAACCGCAGGTATATTTTACCCCCCTCCTTTTTAATGGGGTTAAGCTTTTTTCTCCAATCTGGCTCATCAGCCCCTTGACTCCTGGCCAGAATTGAGGCTTCTATGGAATCAAGCGTTAGCCGCTCTCCCTGCAGAATAGAATCTTCCTCTGTAACGACCGGAATGAAAAGGGTATCTCTGTAATAAGCCGAGTCCGGCACCTGACCGAACACCTGCAGCCCGATGGCAGATACAATCCCCAACATCAACAGGGATTTACACATACTTCTGGATATCAACGGAAGAACAGACATGTAATCAAATCAACTCCAGGATTTCTAAAATCCGGTTTAGGTCATCATTATTTTCAAACGAGACGACAATCTGGCCTTTTCCGTTGCTCTTTTGCTTAATGGAAACATTGCTTTGCAAATGGTCCCTGAGCAGTTTCTGGGTATCGTTCAGGTAGATATCGTTGACTGATGGGGCAGGCTTTTTTTCTTCTTTTTTCTTTTTAGGATTTTTTAGGAGTTCGCGGGCCTCCTCGGTTTGTCGAACGGATAGCTTTTTCTCCTTGATCAATTCAAATAAGACCAGTTGTTTGTCTTGGTCTGAAAGGCCATTAATGACCTTAGCATGTCCAAAACTGATTTCGTCTCGTTTCAGTCCAGTCTGAATATCTGGAGGTAATTTCAGCAATCGGGTATAATTGGCAATTACGGAGCGTGGTTTTCCTACTCGTTTACCTAAGTCTTCTTGCTTCATGCCCAACTCAGTGATAGCAAGCTGGTAGGCAAGTGCTACCTCAATGGGATCAAGGTCTTTACGCTGTAAATTTTCCACCAGTGCCATCTCCCGCATCTCCTGTTCATTGGCAGTCAAAATATAAACGGGCACCATTGCCAACTTGGCCAGTTTGGATGCACGTAGCCTGCGCTCGCCAGCGATTAACTGGTATTTCTTTCCTTCAATTTTCCGAACCGTAAGTGGCTGGATAACGCCCTGAGCTTTTATGCTTTCACTAAGTTCACTCAAACTTTCATCGTCAAAGCCATCTTCAGTTCTTGGCTGAAAGGGATTGGGCTCAATCAAATCCACATGTATTTCCTTAACTGCTACTTTCTGGTCCATCCCATCTGTAGAGAGGATGGATCCAAGCCCTCTTCCTAACCCTGAATGCTTTTTTGCCTTGGACATATATGCAGATTATTTGGGCGAAATTTACGCAGAATGGCCAACAATAGAAAAGCCCGGCTGTAACTGCCGGGCTTTTCCAGAAATACACACCTAAAAAATGTTATATCTAATATCAAATTGTCATAAGTAAAAAACTAGGGGATTCAATCCTGAGATTCAGGAGAATCAACCCTAGCCCTTGCTCTTGTAATTCCAGAACTATTGTCCTGTTACATTTCAAATATGCACGGACAGCTCACTTTTTACAATCAATAATTCGCCAACTGTAAAATATCAGCCCTTAGTGGTCAGTATGAAAACATGAATGGTCCAAAGAAAAAAATCAATAATTTTTATTCTTACCTTTTATTATGATAAAA
>JBCDIQ010000413.1:0-4885 GCA_039024295.1 Bacteroidota bacterium
ATATCACTCCGTGTTTCCTTCCCCCTTCCAGGGAGGTTTTCCCACACGGGCACAAGGTCAGAATCTACCTACAGGTAAACCTCGCCTATGTGGCGGAGCTGGATGAAAAGGGGAACCTGATCACCTGTCAGGAGTATGCGAACCATCACCAGTTGGCCCACGAGATTTTTTTACGAATCATGCTGGAAAGTCCTTTGGTACAGCGGTATGATAGTGAGCAGGTGGAAGTGATCTATGCTTCTCCGGCTTTCACGCTGATCCCAGATGAATTCAGGCATGAAGCACAATTTCAGGATATGGCTAGGGTCATGATTGATGCCACTGCAGTTAAAGAAGAACTGATCAGCAGCAGCAGCAAGGTCCAAAACGTGTGTTCCCTATTCCCCTTGGATGGGTTCACCCGAACCTTGTTGCAAGAATACCTTCCCAACGGAAACCTTATTCACATAAGCACCTTGACCATAAATTGGGCAAAGGAATTGGCCGCTGCAGACCCCAATTTGTTATTGGTCCTCTTTTGTGGGTCTTTCAGCATCCTAACCATGATGAAAGACGGGGACCTACAGCTATGTAATGCCTATCCCTGCAATACCCACAATGACTTGTTGTATTTCATCCAAACGGTGAGAAAAGCCACGGAACAAGAGGATCGTCGGCTTCCCATTTTGCTGTTAGGGCAATTCAAACGAGGAGAAGACGGCCTGTATGAGCATTTGACTAAATACCTGCCGACTACTTCTATGCCCCGCTTTCTCAAAAGAAAACTCCTGGCCAATGAAGACCAGGAGTGGGATTACTGGCGGTATATTTTCCTTGCTGAAGCTTAGGGACATCCAAATCTGGATTCGCCAACCTGGTCAACCCGCAACAGCTCTATTTTTTGTCGTATTCGTAGAAGCCTTTTCCGCTTTTATCGCCTAAATGACCGGCGAGGACCATCTGCTTCAACAATGGACAGGGGGCGTATTTGGGGTTCCCAAATCCTTTGTAAAGGACATTCATGATGGCCAAGCATACATCCAGGCCAATGAAATCCGCTAAGCGCAGCGGTCCCATGGGATGGGCCATACCCAACTTCATCACCGTATCGATTTCCTCCACCCCGGCGATGCCCTCATATAAGGTGTAGATCGCTTCATTTATCATCGGCATCAATACCCGGTTGGAGACAAATCCTGGGTAGTCTTTTACGGCAGTGGGTACCTTTCCCAGGTCTTTGGATAATTCCAGCACGGCATCTCTGACAGTGTCGGAAGTGTCATAGCCGGTGATCACCTCCACCAATTTCATGATGGGCACCGGATTAAAAAAGTGCATGCCAATCACATCATGGCTACGTTTGGTGGCAGCTGCCAAAGAGGTAATGGATATGGAGGAGGTGTTGCTGGCAAGGATGCAGCCCTCAGGGGCGTGGGCATCTATCTCCTGGAAAATCTTGGTCTTCAAGTCAAAATTTTCTGTGGCGGCCTCCACCACAATCGCCCGGTCTGCGACGGCAGGGCCGATGGAGGTATGACGACTGATCCGGCCCAGGGCAGCCCCTTTATCTGCTTCAGAGATTTTTTCCTTTCGGACCATCCGGTCCAGGTTCTTCGTGATGGTAGCAATTCCCCGATCCAGTGCGGCATCTGAAATGTCAATCAGGTTCACATCATAGCCGCTTTGGGCAAAAACGTGAGCGATTCCGTTGCCCATGGTACCGGCACCGATCACAGCAACTTTTTGGTAAGCATCAATCATATGTGGCAAAAAGAGTTGGTTGTATGTTGGGTTTACTGATACATGCCCACAAACGGTGCTTCGCCTTCTTTCAGATAGGCCCTGAACATGCCGCTTGTGTTGAATGGCATGGCAATGTTCCCATTTTTATCGACAGCAATCAAGCCACCGGAACCCTTCTGCTCCAATAATTTTTGGTTTACAATGAAATCTGCGGCAGTTTGAACGGATTCTCCAAGATATTCCATCCTGGCAGAAACGTCATAGGCGACTACATTTCTGATGAAATATTCTCCGTGGCCGGTACAGGAAACTGCGCAGGTAGCATTGTTGGCATAAGTACCAGCCCCAATGATGGGCGAATCCCCTACCCTGCTGTATCGTTTATTGGTCATGCCACCGGTGGAGGTAACTGCTGCCAGGTTGCCAGCTTTGTCAAGTGCTACCGCACCAACAGTCCCGTATTTCCAATCCGGCCATTTTTCCAAAAGAGCCGTCTCTTTTTCACGTTCCCGATCCTGTACTTTTTTTAGGGTATTGGCACTTTTCTGGGTGAAAAAGTAGCTGGTGTCCATCATTTGGAGCCCCTGCCCCTGGCCAAATTCTTCAGCACCTGAGCGTGCCATCATCACATGGGGAGAGTTATCCTTGATGGCCTGGGCAAGCAGTACCGGATGCCGTGTGGTCTGAATGCCAGCTACTGCACCTGCTTCCAGGTTATGCCCTGTCATGATGCTGGCATCCATCTCTACTCTTCCCAGGCTGTTATACACCGATCCTTTACCCGCATTGAACAAGGAATCATCCTCTAAAAATTTAACTGTGGCAACGACTGCATCCTCTGCTGTGCCTCCTGATTTTAGGATGGCTCCCCCAATGTCGAGGGCAAATTGCAGGGATCGAGTGAAAGCGGCCTCTTTTTCAGGAGGGATTTGCCCCTTGCGAATGCCTCCCGCTCCTCCGTGGAGGACTAATACATAATCAGGTTTTTGGGGAGTGGGATTATTACAATGGGAAAAAGTCATCAGGCATATAATGCTCAATGCCAGAATTGAAAACTTGATTTTCATGAGAAGGAACAGTTGGTATGAAGAATGGTCTAGTGATAGAAACAATAAATAATTCGTAAGATACAAATTATCCGTTCTGAATAATGAAGTAGTGATTTATTTGATCACAGGAACCTTATGGGGACAAACATGTATTTTTCACAATTCCAACTTCGGATTAATCCCCATAGACAGCTTTCGGTACAACTCCTGAAGTTCCGGTTGTCCTTCCAATAGGTGGAGATGTTTTTGGAGGGTGATCATGTCTCCCCGAATCGCAGGACCTGTCTGGGTATTTTGAGGCCCAACGGTAAACACCTTGTCGATATGCTCCCGGATCAGGGGTTCGTAGATTTCAAAATCGGTACCCGGCATGGCATCTCGGGCAGTTTTAAAGAGGTGGTTGACAAAATTACACACCATCACGGCCCCAATATGCAACCGCATACGATCTTCCGAAGACATCCGCTGGACCCGTCTGGAAAGTGTCCGCGCCAGAGGCAGCAACCGTCGGTAAACTTCTTCATTTCCCTCTAAAAAAATAGGCAGCTCACTGAAATCTGCCACCTTTGCCTGGGTAAAAATCTGCATGGGATAAAACACCCCAATGTTTTCTCCCATGGGAGCCAGTGCGTCCAGGCCGATACTCCCAGAGGCATGTACATAAATAGCTTCTGGGTTCACATGAGGGGCTAACTGAGTGGCAACTTCCGAAATCGCATGGTCGCTTACATTGAGAAACACCAAGTTAGCTGATTTCACTATTTCATCCAGGTAGGTACTTCTGGCAGGTATCCCGTAAACATCAGCAAACTTCTTCAACTTCCGCGTAGACCGGGTAATGAGTTGCACCACCTCTACCCGGTGTGCCTGCAAGTTAGGGATGAGGTTCCAGGAAAGGTTGCCAGCGCCAATGACGGCGACCCGCCAGGTAGAAGGATCAAAGGATTTGCTCATGTTTCATGCTGTAAGAGGGTAAACTAAGGGTAAGAGGAAGAAGTTGCAACAGTTGGATATTTTTGTTCAATCGCAGGTCAGCATCCATCAGCATCCGTTTTCTCATTAGGTTGAAGTAAGTTTTAATTGCCTTGTACCAAGTTATCATCGAAAAAATCTGGAAAGAGGACGAATAAAGCATCCACCTTCGTTTTTTTTAGCAACAAACAACATCCATCATGGAAGCTAAATATGATACAATTGGAAAGGGGTACAACCTAACCCGGAAAGCAGACACGCTACTGGCTGAAAACCTGATCGATTATTTAGCTCCAAGTAAAGAAGGCATTTACCTGGATATAGGCTGCGGTACGGGAAGCTATACCATCCAATTTCAAAGGAGGGGATACAAGTTTATAGGAATTGACCCCAGCGAGCGCATGCTGGAAATAGCCAGGATGCGAAACAGTGAAATTGAGTGGCGATTAGGTTCAGCTGAAAATACCAAATTAACTCCTGATCAAGTTGACGGAATAATTGGGTCACTGACCATACACCATTGGTCAAACCTGGAGGTAGCCTTCAAGGAGCTGAATTCTATCTTGAAGCCAAAAGGTAACATCGTGATCTTTACCTCTACGCCCGAGCAGATGAAGGGCTATTGGCTAAACGAATATTTCCCCAAGATGCTGGAGGATTCTATTATCCAAATGCCTTCCTTAACAAAGGTCCGAGAAGCGATGGAGCAAGCAAATTTTGAGGTAACCCGAATCGAAAAGTACTTTATCCAGCCGGACCTGGAAGATAAATTCCTTTATTGCGGCAAGCATGATCCGGAAATGTACTTTGACAAACAGATCAGGAACGGAATATCCTCTTTCACCTCTCTGTCAAATAAAGCTGAAGTTGAGGAAGGGCTGTTAAAATTGAGAAGGGACATCGAAACCGGGAAAATTCATACCCTCATGCAGGAATATGAAAACCAACTGGGAGACTATTTATATGTGATTGGGAGGAAGGTTGGCCAGTAGAAAAAATAAACCGCAGAGATGCCACGTATACAGTCATAAGCTTAATTTGAAATATCCTCCCTACAAGCAAAAAATAAAAATGAGGTACTACCAAGCAGGATATTACCTGATGAAAATCAACAAGGCTGATTTTGGTACTATAAAGGATCG
>JBCDIQ010000414.1:0-4878 GCA_039024295.1 Bacteroidota bacterium
AAAGTTGTCTCCGATGACATATAGACGGTAGCGGTTGTTGTTTTTTAGGTCAAATTCAAAATATCCTTTTTCATTGATTCGCTTTGGGGCAATTTCCACTCCATTGTCCAAATCGACAACCATAACTGCTCCTCTCAGGGCGTATCCGGTAACAGAATCTCTGAGAATCCCTTGCAGTTTCGTTACCGCATCTGGCCGGGATTCCATGGGCATAGGGAAGGAAAACAGGTCAAAGTCCATGTCTTCATGGATGCCTTCTCCCCGTTTGGCTGATGCGTAAAAAATATTAGCTCCTTTGCTATCAATAGAAAAATAGTATTCACTGGTCGCAGAGTTAATCAGCGGCCCTAGGTTATTGGGTTCTTCCCATTGGTTTTCCATCCATCGGGATTTCATGATGTCAAAATCTCCGTAGTTCATCAACTGGCCCGTAGTGCCGAAGTACAGGGTGCTGTTGATGGAGTGGAAAAACGGCGTTACCTCGTCACGGGGGGTATTGATCACAGGCCCCAGGTTTTGCGCTCGGGACCAGGTGCCATCAGAAAGCTTCTGGGTGTAATACAAATCGACGCCTCCAAAGCCCCCAAATCTATTAGAAGCAAAGAAAAGCACATTGCCATCGGCCGTAATATTTGGCTGAGAGTCCCAGCTGCGGGAGTTCACCATCGGGCCGAGGCTTTTGATAGCAACCCATTTCCCTACATCATAAGTCGCTTGAAAGATGTCGCAGTCTCCCATCCCATCTGGTGAATTACATCGGGTGAAGTACAGGGTCTTTCCGTCTGGACTCAGACATGCCGAACCTTCGTTTACGTCAGAGTTGATGGCTTCATCGAATTTTTCCGCTTCCTGCCAACCTCCGTCCATGAAGTCTTTGACGGAAAAATACAATTCTTCATTCGCCTGCTGAAACGGATCTACCAGGTCCTGGTTTTCCCTCCTGGAGGTAAAAATCAGCACGCTATCCGAGTGGTTCATCATGGGCGCATAATCCGCATAGCTAGAATTGATCAGGGTCCCCATATTTTGCCTGACGGGGTTTTCCGGTATCAAGGGGTCCATCCGCTTACGGACTTTGAGGAGTTTATAATAGGTATCTAGGGGCAGCCACTCTGATTTGGTAGGGGCCACCAGGGTATCATACGCGAGGCGAGGCACCAGTTGACTCCGGTTATGTTTGATGGCTTGTTCATAATAAAAAACGGCTGCAGCAGTATCTCCTGCCAATTCTTTTAACCTTGCCAGTTTCCAGACCATCTGGATATTATCCCGGAAGTTGCGGATGCCAAATTTGGTAACGTAATCTTCCAGCAGTTCAATCTGGTAATAGAGGTCATCCATGCCCTCTGATGCCTTGATTTTTGCCAATTTCTTCTTGTCGTCATAAAAGCGCCACCGAGTTGCATTGGGAAACTGGACCAGCCCCGTGCTCTGAAACCTGCCGGCATACTGGCTTGTGTCCGGAACATCCAGCAAAACTGCTTTTTGCTTTAACACCCCAGAACTGGTTTTAATGGGGATATTCCCCTGGCTTAATCCAGTTGAAATGAGCAGGAACCAACTTACTATGAAAGCAATCCACCTGAAAATCATAATCTGTGATATTGAGGTCACTTTGGATGTACCCAAAAATATGGATAATTCGTGGGTTAGCCACGTGAAAACACCCACATTCCCAACGCTTTGTGGAAAACGTAAGGCTCTATGGGTTATATACGGAACGAAGGGGTATTAATTGCGGTTTTTAGCCAGTTTGGTGGAGACTACATTCGATTCATTCAACCAAATCCAGAAATCTATATCTTTTGTATATCTAGGGTTGCCATGGAATGCAACCGCATAGCCGCCAACCACTAAGTAGCTAACTTTTTTCTCGTTTAATTGCTCTATAAACTCTCTGAAATCCTGATTGAGCACCATATTTCCATAGGTTGTATGCTCATCGAATCTGCTCCAAAGCTCTAATCCGGTCAATTGCTGGTTGTGTGAGCCAAAAATGAATATCGTTTGGTTCATCACTTTTTTTGTACTTAACAATCCGCGTCTTATCCAATCTTAGAGAAGTACTCGCAGAATCTTTCGGCTGCTCCATGAGTTCAATTTACGAATTTTTACCCTGAAATTCTTCTATCATTATAACGGTCACGATTTAGAAATGGGTAAGCACCCCTATTTCTTGACCTTTCTTGAACCTCCACGTTGTGGTCGCCTCTTTTTATTCCTATTGGCAAAGTATTCCTGTCTTTTTCGCTGCTTTTCCTTTTCTGCTTCCTTCCGCTCCTGCGCATTCATGGGTTTATCCGTCTGAGGGAAGGGGTTGTCCTGGACAATGGGAATCTTCTTTTTAATGAGCCGTTCTATGTCTCTGACATATACATTTTCCTCCGGCTCGCATATAGAGATGGAAATGCCTTCCTCTCCCGCCCGACCGCATCGTCCAATGCGGTGAACGTAGGTCTCGGACTCGTTGGGGATGTCATAATTGATGACATAGCGGAGCTTGTCTATGTCGATGCCGCGCGCGGCAATGTCTGTGGCTACCAGCACCCTGATTTTTCCTGCCTTGAATTCTTTGAGTGCACGTTGGCGTTGGTGCTGACTCTTATTGCCATGAATGGCAGCAGATTCGATCTTTTTCTTTTTGAGGTTGCGCACAATCCGATCTGCTCCGTGCTTAGTTCTGGAAAAGAGCAGGACTTGCTCAAGCTCCGGTTTTTTCAGCAGGTGGAGTAGCAATTTGCCTTTGTCTTGCTTATTGGTGGGATAGAGGAATTGCTGGATCGTTTCTGCTGTTGAGGAAACGGGGTTAACCGCGATTTTTTTGGGATGGGTCAGGATCTGATTGGAGAGGTCAACGATCTTCTTGGGCATGGTTGCCGAGAAGAACAGCGTCTGCCTTTGCTTTGGCAGCTTGGTCAGCAGCTTCCGGATATCATGAATAAACCCCATGTCCAGCATACGGTCTGCTTCATCCAGCACAAAGTATTTGATATCTCTCAGTGAAATATGGCCCTGGTCCATCAAATCCAACAACCGACCGGGAGTAGCTACCAAAACATCTACGCCACCGCGTAGCGCATTTACCTGAGAATTCTGAGGAACGCCCCCAAAAATTACGGTATGCCTGACTCGGGTGTATTTAGCGTAGGCCGAAAAGTTTTCCCCGATTTGAATGGCAAGCTCACGGGTGGGCGTAACAACAAGTGCAGTAATCTTCCGCTTACGGGGAGCATCCTGCTGGTCTTTTACCAAGTGCTGAATGATAGGAATGGCAAAGGCCGCGGTTTTTCCTGTACCTGTTTGCGCACTGCCCAGTACGTCATGCCGGTTCAGAACTAATGGAATGGCTTTTTCCTGGATAGCGGTGGGATTCTCGTAATTTTTCTCCTTCAACGCTTTAAGTATGGAAGGAATCAGGTTTAGGTCTTCGAAGGTTAATTTCATTATCAATTGGTTACAGCACTGATCTCGATATCGTGCTGTCTTTCCTCAGGTAGGTTTATCTGCTGTGGAATGGACTTATCATGCACAACAGTTAACTGAATTTGATTGCCTGTGTTGTGAAGGTGGGGTAAATAAACCGAAATATTTTGCTGTTACCAATTCAAGTTCATGAATAGACCACCTAATGCTTCATTAAAGAATAGCAGTTTTTAAGACTCAGTTAAAATTCTCAGTTTTTCAAGAAGCAGCTATTGCCAATAGCCCTCTCTTTTTTTCATCTGTAAAGCAAAGCTCTACAAACAATCAATGTCAATGATTTCATGTACATAAAAGGGTCTTCTGAGGATAAATTCATTACTAAGGGGCATTTCCACCTTAACAGCATAGCGCGCACCACCGTCCTTAATAAAAATGAAATATCCTGCCTCAACTCCATATTTGAAAATTCCCTGGGTTATATCATAGGTAGATGTAAACGGCCCACTTGCAAATGGATTCGAATCAAGGTACATAATCCATAGTTCATCTTTTGAGGTCGTCTCCAACTCAACGTTTATTGAATTCAAGGTTTGGAAGAGCTTTGCGTTAGGACTGATGTAGGTTTCCTTTGCACTGTCTGGGCTATTGCAATCATACCTATGATAGGATTCCCATCCTGGTCCCCTTTGGATAGTATCTTCACAAACATACTCTGACTTATCGGCTGTAACGATAGCCCAAATGTCATTAACGATCCGCATTCTCATGAGATAAGTGTCCCCCCAATTTTTTGTATGATAAGATGTGATGATCTCTGCGTCAGTTACCCCATCTTGGTCGAAATCCAGTTTGTAGAAAAAATTTTCGTCCGTAGCATCTGGAAATGTGTCATTCAAGATCATAGGGTATTGGTCACAGAAAAGGTCTTCCGGGTTCTCTTTTTTACAGGAGGAGATCGTTGTTAATAAAGCTGCAACAGTAAAAAGGTAAACACAGTTCTTAACCAAAGACTGACTGTTATTCCATTGGGATTTCATAATTAGGTATGCGAATCGCTAGTTAAAGAGGTCTAAACAGAGAAAAAACATTGCAGCAGCGAGCTTTCCAAACACATGTACCATCAGTCCTTGGGTAGATCTGACCTTTGAGGCTGATTGGATGTCTGTTTTTTGGTCAATCCAGTTGAAAAACGACTCAATAGGTTGCCTTACCCGACTCACAGAGGTAGAAATTAACCTACCATCGGCTCCGATGTCGTCTTGTCCTTTTTTGCGCTTGACTGGAGTAAACAAGTCTACCTTTGCTCCTTTGGATAATTCTTCAGCTAGTGGCTCATCACAATATGCTTTATCGAGGAACAATTGCCGGTTAGCTAGCTGTGGGAAAATTTGGCGCATTGCGCTAAGGTCATGTTGGGATGCTTGACTAATCTGTAGGTATTCAGGAAGGGGTAAG
>JBCDIQ010000415.1:0-4846 GCA_039024295.1 Bacteroidota bacterium
AACCATATTGAAGCAATTAACTGGTTGACAGTCTCTGGTGGTTTCTTGTTGTTAGCTGCTTTAGCTACGTTTTTGATGCCCTCAAAAAACAACCGCCAAGTTCTCCAATCATCTTCAAACAGAGAAGGCGTAATAAATCGGGAAAAGAACATATCGACCTCTATTGATACTGAAAGGTTGAAAGGCTCTCTCCCCCGGCAGGAAAGTTTAGACAGACAAAAAACCTCGAAACGTCAGGAAGTAGTCAATCGAGATGAAATCATCAATCAAAATTAAGTCAACTTTTCTTTAAACGATTGTCCATGTTACCGCTAACCTCTAAGCACTCCACGCTTAGAGGTTTTCCATTTAGAATATCTCCATTAAGATATAGCACAACAGAATCAGCTTCGGACTTGCTTCCCATCTCTATGATGGCGTAAGAGGTAGGTGATTGAGTGGAGGCACCCTCATAGAGATTAATGGTTTTCACAGTACCAAACTCTTCTAACAATGAATGAAGTAGCTCTTTGGGGGTATCCCTGTGAAGATTAGAAATGGTTATTTTCATGGCTTTAGTTAAATAAAATTTAATAAGGGAATATTTTCACATAAAGTACTACAATTAACGGTCTTAAAATACCCCAAAAGGGTTTTATTTAGCTTCCTTGATTTTTTCTTGAGCCTCTATCACGTCTTCTACGCTGGCAATTTCTGGTATTGGGTCTTTTCTGGCCAACTGTAACTTTACATATATGGGAAAGTGATCCGAACCTATATGTGGGAGTCGCTCCATGGCCAATAAGCGGAAATGCTCCGAATGGAACACGTGATCAAGTGGAAACCGTAACCAAGGCTTATTGGCATCAAAGGTAGGGTAAAGCCCTCTGCCTCTCCTGGGATCAAGGAGTCGGCTGGTACGCAGAAATAACCGGGTCGTATGAGACCATGCCACATCGTTCAGGTCGCCTGCCACAACAACAGGCTCCTGCGTTACCAGTACTTGCTGAGCAATTTGCATCAACTCTGCATCCCGCTGGATGGAAGTTTCAGCCTCTTGAGGCACGGGAGGCCGTGGGTGCATTAGGATACAGGTCATGTATTCTCCTGCAATCAGATTTATGCGAAAATGAAAGGAAGGAACATCTTCTTTTACCAAAAACTTGATGTCAAAATCTGCTATGGGCAGCTTGGACATTAGCGTCATACCATAGGTATTTTCCAACGGAAAGGTGTAGAAATGCGGATAATCCTGTGTGAAGGTCTGGAGTTGACTGGACCACCATTGGTCCGTTTCGGTGAGCATCAACACATCCGGCTGCTTGTGCTTTACCAGCTGAAATAATTTTTCGGTATCCCGGTTTTGCATCAAGACATTTCCGACACACAGGCTGATCTCCGATGAATTCTGGCCCCTATTATCCCCCGCCTTCACTTCTACAGGTGCTATGTTGAGGTAGGGAAATATCCTGAAAACATGAAACCCTACACAGGCTAGTTGAACACATAAACATAGCAAGGTTAGTTCTGTGGTAAATCCTTCCCCAAATACAGTTACAATCCCTAACACCCCTCCAAAGATCGCCAGTTGGACACGCGGAAAATCAAAAATACGTACCCACCATGCTTGATTGCTATACCACAGCGGCAACAAGGTTGCCAGTGCATATAGCCCAGTTAAGATTAGTACTAGGAGGGTAAATGGGGACATGTTGATGATATCAATTTTAACCTACTATTTCCACATTCCTTGCTTCCTGGACAACTTTCTCAAACAATCTTCGCTGGCGTTTTTGCAGGATCAAATACTCAGGATGCCACTGCACCCCCATAATCATGGAAGAAGTATTCTCCTCAGCTTCAATGGCCTGAATAACTTCATTAGATTCTCTGGCAGCCGCCACTAACCCATCTCCGGTTTCTTTCACCGCCTGGTGGTGCAGTGCATTTACTTCTATGGGGGTTTCCCCCAACACGTCGTACAGGTCCGAAGAACGGTTGAGAAAGATTTTCTTCACCGGAAAAATGCTGTAGGGATTGGGCGTCTCGTAGTAAAATTTGCGAATATCTTCGTAAAGGGTTCCCCCTCGCACTACATTGGTCAATTGTGCTCCTCTACAAATACCTAAAATGGGCTTTCCCCACCGCATGGCCTCGTAAATCAACTGCGTCTCCAACTCATCACGCGCCTTATCTAACCTCGGCGACTTACGTGAGAAGGCAATCCTCACTAATTTCACCAACGGATAGGATAGCTTCTCAAAAAAGCTTTTGACCTTTTCATCAAGAGATTTTGCCGGATCTGCCAACGTCTGATTAACATATGTCTTTAATAAAGTACCGGCGGGATTGTACAATTCAGGATCTACATCCGAGCCTCCTCCTATGACGATTCCATCCCACGCTTTATCACTTTTTGGATATTTGGGCCGAATTCGCATGGGTTTTCCTCCGGCAAGCCAGATATTTAAAGCAGTAAACCCCCAGGCAGCAGTACCACCTTTGTCAGGGCCTGTTACAGCAATAATGGGTCTATTCATGGTCAATCACGTTTTGTTCGAGGTATTCGATCCAGTCTTTTTCGTTCGGCAGGAATGGGCGTAGTTGCTTTTCCTGAAAGAGGGCACTTGCTTTTTTTAGCAACCTAGAATTTGCTGCCAACTTTTCCACTTCTAGCCACCTGTTCCACACATCAGCCAGGTGCCAATCGGGAGAAGAAATCTCGCAGTTGGGCAGGCGGTAGTGAAAGGTGGGACGCGGGCTTATTTTCCCGACTCCAGAAAAGGTTTTGACCAATTCCGGTTTTAGGTGCGCAAATAGCGGATACAAATCCAAAGGCCGGTTCCGGTCAGGGTTGTGGTGATGGTAATCCCTGATCAATGTTTCCATATCAGGGGTATAATTTGTGGGAAGAATAATCCTAAGGTACCCCAATTCGAAAGGATCAATGAACGGCATAATTCGCCGGGTAAGGTCGATCTTTCCTTCTTGTCTAAGCCAGGGAAATAACAGCACAAATGCCCGGAGGTACTGCAAAATACCTTTGGGGGAAGTAGCCGGTACCTCTGGATTTAAATGAAGCCCAAACCCGTATTTCCAGGAATCCAGCGTCCCTTTAGCATCATTTTCACGCATGATGTCCTTAAGCTCCGCAATCTCTGTCAAGCGGTCCAGCGGGACGGGGGGTGTGGTGAGTTCGTAGGGAATGAGGTCTTGGGCTATGTGTCCCAAGAGTCCCTCAATGTGCTCATCTAGTGATTTGTTCTGAATATTCTGATCCAGGTCTATGCCTAATTTTTCAAAAAAAGACTGATAGGACTTTTCCGAAAGCATGCGCGCATCCACCTGGATGGTAAATGTCCCGAGGGACTCCGTGTTCACATAACATAAATGAGGATTTTCCTCCTGAATTTCTCCGCCAAATTGCCTCTGAACGAGGTTGGCTGTCTCCTTTGGGCTTAGGTTTGCAAATTCAAATTCTAACCCCACTTGACGCAAGGTTCCGTCTGGCCCCTGAGGGAAGGGGGGCATGTTAAATTGACTCACAGTGTAGTTGGCTTTCATATTTCGTTAGGCAGGTTGGTGGATGTAGGCTTCGATGTTGCTAAATAGGCTGTTAAGTCCCTCAGCCATGGTAGGATGAGCAAACATCATATGTTGTAGATTCGTGTAAGGCACATCGTTTTCGATGGCTACTTGAATGATGCTAATGAGTTCGCCAGCTTGGTAACACCAGAAATGTGCCCCCAGGATCAAATCAGTATGAGGGTCCACATATACCATTAGATTTCCGGTAGCATTTCCCGTTTCAACAGCCCTGCCAATATGATTTGCCGGGAGTATGGCTACGAGATACTCCTGACCTGTACTTTCCAAGTCCTCACGCGTGGCACCGATACTTGAAAATTGAGGGTCCACGAACAAGGTGAAAGGAACCTCATATCCCGTTCGGTCAATTTCCTTTCCCTCCAACAAATACCTACCCAGTAGATAATGATCGTGATACGCCCTGTGGGTGAACATGGGACCCTCAATTACATCTCCTATGGCAAATACTCCTTCAACTGCTGTTTCAAAGGCATTATTTACGTGAATATATCCCTTTTCATCTGTTTCAATATCTGTGGATGCCAAATTAAGGGCTTCTGTAACTGGCACTCTTCCGATTGCCAACAATACATGTGTGCCCGACACCTCATCTCCAGAAGCTAGTTCTGCGCTGATGCTGTAGGGTTGATCGGTGGTAAATCGAGTTATTTCTGCCGAGGTATGAATTTCTATCCCTTCTTGCTCCAGGATTTGCTGAATCCCTTCTACAATTTCCGGCTCTTGTCCTCGTAGCAATTGATTCCCTGCTTCGAGCAATACTACTTGAGAACCTAGCCGTTGAAACATTTGGGCAAATTCAACCCCGATATGTCCTCCTCCGACGATGAGTAAGCGTTCGGGTAAGTTTTTCAACTCAAAAATGGCCTGTTTGTCCAGCCAAGGAATATCTTCCAATCCTTCTACAGGAGGAATGGAAGCGGTTGCGCCAGTATTGATGATAATGGTATTGCCGCTGAGCATACCAGCTCCTTCCTCTGAGGATACCTTGATGTTGTGGTTACTTATAAAAGCAGCCTCTCCTTTGTGAACATCTACATTGGGATGGTCTACCAGACTTTCACGAGTTGAAGACCTGAAATCTCTTACAATGCCTTGGATATGCTTGCTAATTTCCTGCCAGCGCACAGGGGCAACAAAAGTAGACGTTCCAAGGGCAGGTGCGCTTTTACACATATAAATCCGTTGTGAGGCAGCTTGCAGTGCCTTTGTAGGCGTACATCCATAATTGACACAGCTACCGCCTAGGTAATTCCTTTCT
>JBCDIQ010000416.1:0-4843 GCA_039024295.1 Bacteroidota bacterium
GGAAGTTATTGTACACTCCATTGACCTGGATAACCGTCGTCTAAGCCTTGGTCACAAGCAATTGACTGAGGATGTTTGGGAAACATTTGCTTCTATCTTCACCGTGGGCTCTACCCATAAAGGGACCATCAAGAAAGTTGATGGAAAAGGAGCTCGTGTTGAACTTGAGTATGGAGTTGAAGGTACCGCTCCTTCACGTCACCTCAAGGTAGAAGAAGGTAATCCTGAACTTAAAGTGGATGATGTGGCAGAATTTGTTGTAATCGAATTCAATAAAGACGCCAAGAAACTGATTCTTTCTCACTCTCGTACCTGGGACAAGAAAGAGACAGTTGAAAAGCGTAAGCCTGCTCCAGCCGCCAAGAAGCGTACTAAATCTTCTGCTAAGCCTAGCAAGCAAAGTACAACTACCCTCGGGGAAATTGATGCACTTGCCAAGCTGAAGATGCAGATGGAAGCCGCTGAGCAAGAAGCAGCAGTTGAGGCAGCCAAAGAAAAATTAGCTGATCTCCAAAATGCTGAGCCTGTAAATATCAATCCTAACCTGAAAGAAGAGCCTAAAGAAGAAGCACCTGTAGAAGAGGCGTTTAAAGAAGAAGCGCCCAAGGAAGAGGTGAAGGAGGAAGAAAAGAAAGAGGAGAAGGCTGCTGATGAATAAGGATTAGACAGGTTTTATATGGATAAAAACTTGCGCCCCATTTTTATGGGGCGTTTTTTTATAAATTTTCATCAGAAATGGTTAAACCATTAAGCCTGGTTACGGTCAAAAAGTAATCAACTCCTGGATAATGAAATACCTACTGACTTTCCTTTTTTCTCTGTGTGTTTCCCTGCACGCACAGAACCTATATTTTCCCCCTATCCAAGGCAATGCCTGGGATACCATTACGCCAGAATCACTGGGATGGTGCCAACCCGAGATAGATTCCCTCTATGAACTGTTGGAAGCCCAAAACACCAAGGCGTTCCTTGTGCTGAAGGATGGGAAAATGGCACTAGAGAAATATTTTGGTTCCTTTGACCAGGACAGTGTGTGGTACTGGGCTTCAGCCGGGAAAACGGTTACAGCTTTTTTGGTAGGAAAAGCCCAGGAAGAAGGTTTCCTGTCTATTTCTGATCCTACTTCTGACTACTTAGGTAAAGGTTGGTCATCCTGCGCACCAACTCAAGAGGACAGCATTACCATTTGGCACCAGCTTACCATGACAACAGGGCTGGACGACAATGTACCTAATGTAGATTGTATAGATGATACCTGCTTGCAATATTTGGCTCCTGTAGGAACAAGATGGGCCTACCATAATGGACCCTATACCCTGTTATCATATGTGGTAGAAAGTGCGACCAATAACACCTACCAAGCATATACCCGGGACAAATTATTTGCACAAACTGGTATGCGTGGTTTTTGGCTACCGCTCGGGTACAACCGTACTTTTTTTAGTAATGCAAGGTCAATGGCCAGATTTGGGTTGTTGATGCTCAATGGAGGAAGGTGGGACAATGTGGCAGTCATGCAAGACACTATCTATTTCAATTCATTGGCCAATACCTCTCAGGTTGTTAACCCATCCTATGGCTACCTTTGGTGGCTCAATGGGAAAAGTAACTTTATGCTACCTGGCTCTCAATTTTCCTTTCCCGGATTCCTACTGCCCAATGCTCCTGCAGATTTATATGCTGCAATGGGAAAAAATGGTCAATTCGTAATAGTGGTTCCTTCCCAAAATTTGGTGATGATACGGATGGGAAATGCTCCAAGCAATTCCCTGGTACCTGCGGCATTACTCCGGGATATTTGGGATAAATTTGAAGCACTTTCCTGTAATCCCACCTCAATTGAAGTAACTGAAAATGTACAGCCTGCTGTTTACCCCAATCCCGCCACTCAGATGATAAGAGTTGTCCTGCCAAAAGAGTGGGAGAATCCGGTGGTCTCTCTCAAAAATATCCAAGGGAAGGTGATTGCTTCTGAGCAAGGAGCGGAAGCACTAGATGTCTCTTCCCTACCTGCCGGCTTATACCTGTTGGAAATACGAACCCAGGACAAAGCGTGGGTGAAGAAGGTCCAAGTTTTAAATTAAGGTTCCTTTGACCTGTTTGCCAGAAAAATGAATGGAATTCCTCTCTGGGTCCAATTAGTCACCCAGTTCCCTTTTGGAATGACTTCAAACGCCAAACTGCCTAATAGCAGGTCTGTGTCTCCGTCAAAGTCAGGATCACCGGCATCCATCACCAGCCACCTGCCCGAAGTAGATTCCTCAAAGGTAAATGGAGAGAAATCATCTTCTCCCTGGTTTTGGAAATACACAAATCCTGCTTCAGGCTGGCGTTCGTAGTCTGGGAAAAAAGAAATTGCTGCCAAGTCGAGGTCTTGGTCCCCATCAAAATCACCTGGGATGACCTTATAAGCCCCTGGAAGATGTAAAAACCACTTTTCTGTGAAAGCGGAATCTCCCAGATTTTCAAACAATCGAATTCCATGATAAGGCTTGGTAAATGGTGGATAATCCGCATTGTCCCCGTTGGTGTAGATAATATCCCAATCTCCATCCTCGTCCCAATCGACCACATCAAAGAAAGACGAACCATAAGAAGGTGGAAATCGCAAGATTCTCTCCTCTTCAAAGGCGTTATTTCCTGTATGCTTAAAAAGTGAAATCCCCTCATCTCCTTGAGCAAACAGCGCTAAAATATCTGGAAGGCCATCGCCAGTAAAGTCTTTTACCACCGTTCGGGTAGCACCAGGAACCTGCTTTAGCAGCTGACGGGTAAAATTCCCGTCTGCTTCTTGTCGCCACCAACTTAATCCACCCGTCCATTTGGCAAATTCACAAATCACAAAATCTGTACGCTGGTCTCCGTTGAGGTCTGCGGCTGCAGTATGTACAGGCCTTTGCAAATCCTGAATCAAAATACTGGGAGAGCCATCGTCCCTGGGATACCTAATCAATGCTCCGCTGTTGTTATCTGTGGGAGAAAATGAACCCATGTAGGTAATAAAAACGTCTGACCTGGATTCTATTAAGTTAACTGCTCCTTCCATTCCAGGCACTACCGTTGCAGGAGTGCCAATTGATAAAAAGGTGTATACTTTCTCTGTATGTGCGTCCCCAATGTACCAGCCTGCTCGGGTGAAATGGGCTAGGGTTGTGCTTGGAGGAGAAAGCCGTTGCCTGGGAATGCGAGGGGTAAATCCCGGAACAGGTGTTTGAATGGCTAATTTATCCGGAGGGAGAATCGTATCAGGGGCCTGTGAAAGATAGAACTTCTGGATCTTTTCCCAATCTCCGGGAGTTATCACAGGCATTTCTGGAAATACCTGGGCTGCCTTTACCCGATCTCCTCCCAGGTTATCCTCAAACAGGCTATTTCTGGTACTATCATCAGGGTAGACCCCCAGCATATAGCCCATTCGGGGCAGTACGAATGCCTCCCAACGATATTTGTCCAGTAACTTCGGATCGGGAACCATGTGGCAAGAGCCGCAATACTGGCGAACCAACAATGAATCTACAGGTACATCACCCACATCTAGAGGAGAAGATGGGGAGGAAGAATCATGGGAAGGGCTACATCCCACAAAGTTCAGGGTTAGTAGCAGGCTTCCTAGTAAAACCTGGAGATTGCGATTCATCTGAGCAAGTTAATAGGGAGAAGCCGATAGTCTCGGTTAAATAATTGTTAGGAAAACCTTAGAAACTGTCTTGATTTTGGCTCCTGGAAGGGAGGATCGAATTTTTAGGTTCTGACAAGCCTCTTTTTGCGAAGAACCCCGAGCATCGGGGTTTTGAGCGAAAAGGGCAAAGATCAGGTTCTAAAAAGGCGGTTATCTTCTCAATGAGACATTTCAAGACAGTTTCTTAATTTGGCCAGATGAAACGGGTGCTCATCATTGCATATTATTGGCCGCCAAGTGGAGGAGGCGGGGTTCAACGATGGCTAAAGTTCACGCGATATTTACCCGAATTTGGATGGCAGCCAATTGTTTACACGCCGGAAAACGCCAATTATCCAGACATAGATCCTTCGCTGGAAGCGGAAGTAAACCCTGATGTTCAGGTAATCCGGTATCCCATCTGGGAACCCTATGCCTTGTACCAAAAATTTCAAGGAAAAAAGAAAGATGAGCAGGTAAATCCGGGATTCTTCGAGGATCGGCAGAAACAATCTGTTACCAAAAAACTCTCCATCTGGATCAGGGGGAACTTGTTCATTCCAGATGCGCGTAAATTCTGGATCAAACCTTCGGTGAAATTTCTAGTCAACTACCTAAAAGAGCACCCAGTTGATGTGATCGTCTCCACAGGGACGCCCCACAGCATGCATGTAATTGGCCAGAAAGTACACCAGAAAACAGGGATTCCCTGGGTGGCAGACTTTCGCGATCCCTGGACAGGCATTGAGTTCTATGACCAACTTATGCTCACTTCCTGGGCAGATCGGAAGCATCGGCAGTTGGAAAAGTCAGTTGTGCAGGGAGCAGATGCGTTGACCACAGTAAGCTGGCATTGGGCGGAAGATTTTCAAAAAATGGGTGCAAAGCATGTAAAGGTGCTCACCAACGGATTTGATGAGGCCAACTTTCAACATGAACCTCCTCCAAAGTTTCCTCAATTTACCCTTGCGCATTTGGGTACCTTTGCCGGAGACAGGAACCCGGAGACCCTATGGAAGGTGTTGGCAGAACTTCGCAATTCCTCACCTGATTTTAAAAAAGACTTCCGACTCCTGCTAGCCGGTAAAACCGATGCGGATATTTTCCGAGCGTTAGATCAATATGGCCTTCTCGAAGTGACAGAAGATAAAGGATATCTACCGCACGAAGAGGCCATTAAATTGA
>JBCDIQ010000417.1:0-4802 GCA_039024295.1 Bacteroidota bacterium
AGTAATTGCTCCCATAACCACAAAGTCCAAAAGGTACCCTACCCGGGTGGAGGTGAAACACGACAACAAGATAGGCTGGGTAGTCATTGATCAGATTAGGACCATTGACAAAAGCCGAGTCATCAAAAAATTGGATCGCTTGTCAACCCCTGAGATAAAAGCTGTCAAAGCGATCATTGAAGAGACGTTTGTGAAATAAAGGCATGTAAATACGAATGGCCACACTGGGTGTTAATCCAGCAAAAATGCATAACCCCTGAAATTCTCAACCCTCTACCCTACGCCATGAAACCAAGAATCATGTACATAGAACACAAAACCGACCAAAACGACAGGGGCCAAGCCTGGATCGGGAAAGTGGAATTTTCAAAAACAGGTCAGACGGTATACTTCAACGGCCAGGCATTCAAAAAATCAAAAACAGGTGGATTTTACAGCAACTATATTGACCTGGAATCCGGGGAAGCGTATTGGATATCAGGGGTAAAAAAGAATGGACAAGACCGACATTGGGCAGGGGGCGGAAAAATCATGATTGACCGGAGCGTCGTTGAAGAATACCTGGATATGGTGGATTTTGATGCCCTTGACGATCATAATTTCGAATTGGTGAATATATTGCCGACAGATAAGCAAAGATTCTCGGAATTGGAGAATGAGAAATTTAGCGGGTAAGGTCTTCTTTTTTTAAGACTCATGTTAATTTGACTGGCAAGGAATATGGTGACACCCTCAAGCAGCAAATGAACTCACCAGAAAAAAATCATTTAAAAGCAGTAATTCTAAATGGGGTGGATATCCTGCAAATTCGTCTTCAAATTGTCCAAATGAGAGAAAAAGGATTTTCCCAAGATGAAACCTTATCCATATTGAAGGAATTACGAGCGAACTTTGCCAAGAAAGGAAATGAAAAAAGTGAGGACCGTGTGTTGGAGCTTTTGGATTATGTATATGGGTTCTGTCAGGAAACGTATCGGATATGGTAGCCTCAGCCAAATAATTAGGCTAGACGGGCTACACTTCATGAAAATGCCTATATTTAATAAAAAATATCAATGAACCTCATAGATCGAATCACCCTCAACCCTAAAGTCATGAAAGGCAAACCTACCATCCGAAATATGCGATTTTCGGTGGCTCAAATGCTAGAGTTGTTGGCAGGAGGGATGACCTCTGAGGAGATTTTGGAGGATTACCCCTATATAGAACAGGAGGATATTCAGGCCAGTCTCATGTACGCAGCAATGATCGCAAATGCCAGGACCATTCGAAAGTTTAGCGCTTGAGGATTATAATTGATAACCTGCAGCTGCCGAAAAGAGAAATAACATAGTAGTTTTAAAAACAGACGAAAGGGTAATTAAGTCCCAAAAAACCATTCAGCAACGTATGCAACGATTCCTCCTGACCGTCGCCTGCCTCCTCCTTTCCCAGGGTTGTGGCGAACCCGATCAATCCCCCGAAATGTTGACCCTATCAAGTGGTACAGTACAACGAATTGAGAACTTCCCTTCTGAATTCATCGCCCCCAGAAATGTGGACGTTTGGCTACCTGATGGGTATTCTACCGACCAACAATATGCGGTCCTCTACCTGCACGATGGGCAAATGCTGTTTGACTCCACCACCACCTGGAACAAACAAGAGTGGGGCGTGGACGAGAAAATGGGACAGCTTCTGAGTGCTGAAGAAATTCGGCCCACAATCGTTGTCGGCATCTGGAGCACGGACTTCCGGCACTCTGAGTATTTCCCTCAAAAGCCCTTTGAACGACTTCCCCAGGCATATCAAGATTCTTTAATAACTAAAGCCAAAAGGTATGGGGAATCGCCTCTGTTTCAAACCAAGGTGATATCCGACAACTACCTGAAGTTCCTGGTAAAGGAGTTGAAACCCCATATTGACCAAACCTATTCGACCCATTCAGAGGTAGATAATACGTTTATCGCTGGTTCCAGCATGGGAGGGCTGATTTCCATGTATGCCCTATGTGAATATCCAGATGTATTCTCGGCAGCCGCCTGTATGTCGACGCACTGGGTGGGCACATTTGACACCCTGAATAACCCCATCCCGGATATGTTTGCCGAGTACATGAAAGAGCAGTTACCGGATCCCAAAACCCACCGGATCTATTTTGATTTTGGGACAGAAACCCTCGATGCCTTCTACGAGCCATTTCAACGCAACATTGATTCTGTCATGATCAAAAAAGGATATGACGAGCAGAACTGGCAAACGCTGAAATTTGAAGGAGCCAACCACTCTGAACGGGCCTGGAATAAACGGCTGGAGATCCCTTTGAAGTTTTTGCTTGGGAAGGAAGAATAAAAAGAATTCGTGTATCTTGATTTAAGGAGTTTAGCTTATTTGGCAATTCATTGTCCTCGATTTGCTAGAAGCTCCCCAATACACAACCTCAACCCAACCTAACATGAAAGTTACCGCTGAACACAATGAGCGCATTGCCAAGATGAAATTCTCCTCGGTTTACCCCCACTACGTGACCAAGGTAGAAAAGAAAGGAAGGACAAGAGAAGAGTTACACCAGGTGATTGAATGGTTGACAGGCTTCAATGAAGCTAATGTCCAGGCCCTCATCGAGGAAGCCGTCACCTTCCAAACCTTCTTTGAACAGGCAGCGCTAAACCCCAATACCCATCTCATCAAAGGCGTTATCTGCGGGTATCGGGTCGAGGAAATTGACAACCCCTTAACCCAACAAGTGCGGTACCTGGACAAATTGGTGGATGAATTGGCAAAGGGAAAAAAGATGGAGAAAATATTGCGGGAGGGGAAGTAAAGATTAGGGATATGGAGAAGCGTTTGTACCATTTTCTTCGTCACTTAGTTGTATTACCCTCTACTTCCAACTGGAAAAAATTGAACTATTATGACCAGGAAAACACTACTTTACCCCCTGATGATCCTGCTCCAATTCACCTCTGGATATACGCAGATCATCGATAGCATCCGATTCTTGCCAGCCATAGCTACCAGTAGCGATAGCGTTCATCTCATGGTAAGGTGTAGCTGGCCTTGCTGCGGTCCTTTGGCAATTATGTCACATGATGTACAGATTACGCCAAGCGAATCATATGTCGGCATTGATGTTTGTTACTACATAGGACCTCAAGACACCTCAGGTGGGACCAAAGACACGTTATCGGTTGGCCTTTTCCCTCAGGGCAGGTATCGATTAATGCTCCGTGTATTTGGAGGGGAATGGGCCCCTCCATTCCCATTTCCGTGCTCTCCAAATGCCCGGGATAGTTTGTCGACTTTTTTTGAAGTGGACTTCGCCAATCAGGTTAAAGAACCGCCCCAGTCATTTATTACGTTATCTCCCAATCCAGCACCGGGTGCATTCACCCTAAGCTATACCCAAGTAGATATTCAATCCCTTGCCTTGTATGACCTTACAGGTCGCCGAATACCCGCTGAGATCAACCATGCCCCCTTCAAGATACAGGTAAGGAGTCAATATCAGGGTATAGCCATCGTTAAGGTGGAGACCAATCAGGGGCAGTGGGTCCAGAAGGTTCAGCTCGAATAGCCAAAATGACCTGAAAATCGTATGTTAACTCAAAATGGAAATGCGACCATAACAAGCAATAAGCAGTAATCCAGAAATTTGGGGGGAACTCCTGTTTTTAAAGGAACGCGGGTTCCCACAGAAACCCTCTTTGATCACTTGGAGAGTGGTATCTCATTAGCAGAGTTTTTGATGATTTTCCTACTGTTTCAAAGAAGCAGGCCATTGCTGTACTCAAGTTGGCGGGTAAAATTTAGCGTGGGATACAAAATGTCTGTTCTTAAGATATAGGAACTGAAAAACACACGAAAATCCTTTGAATATTCTCCAACCACCCAATTTCATAAGCCCAGGTGTATCTTTTACCTTCTTGCTACATTATGAAGGTAAATGGCTCAATTGATGAAAAGCTCTCTATTCCTCCTGGTATTCATATCATTGCACCTGGTCGGCTGTCATCATTTCTTTCTAAAGCAAGATGAGGACCGTGAATTTCATTTCCCGGAAGTCCTGGTTCCTACCTTCCATGATTCCTTACCATCTCTTCTGTTCAAAGCAAATCACATAGAAGGGGGGTATCCAGTTTTTGCAGGGAAATATTCATTTTGTGATACCGTACAATTGGATCCCTATGCCAGGTGGTCGCCGTCAAGCGAAAAAGAAGACTTTTTTTGGTCAAGTCCCTACACCTCTCTTGAAGATTCCATAGACACCAATGGATTCGAAGTGTATGTAGATTATCAGACATCCGTAAGCCTCAAATCAGACTATTATCCGACAGATCAATTTTATTCCCACTTCCCGGTATACTTGGTCAATTCTACTCCTTCAGATAAGTATTTCGTCATGCAAAGCGACTATGTGGTTGGCCTGCAAGAAACGCTGAGTGGAAGCGAGGGGCCTTATTACAATGAGCTACCCCAGTGGAGGCCCATTGAAGGCAAGGGACCAAGCTTTTGTAACAGCGAACCTTGGGGATTGGTGGTTCATCCGGGACAGTTCGTGTTGATCTTAATGAAAAAGTATGCTGGTGATTATGAAGCTAATTTAAGAGTCAGACTTAAAGTTGGGGCAAATATATACACCAGCAGACCTTTTGTAGGCGTAATTCAAACCAAACAATATTGTATCAGCGAGGAAACGAAATTCTATCATTGCCTCAAAAAATGGGGAGGTGCTGATGCCAACCGGCTGTTTTATGGTGCCTTATCTGAATACGTTTACTGGCAGGAACTGATAGACTAATCTAGGCTAGGGCTTAAACCTG
>JBCDIQ010000418.1:0-4794 GCA_039024295.1 Bacteroidota bacterium
CGGTCAGCACGAACCCGGCAATCCCCGGCAGCGTCAGCGTCGCGTTAAGCCCCGCCATCACGCCCAGCAGGATAAGAACGTTGAACCCCAAAGCGGCCGTCGCGTAGAGGCCAAAGCGGCCATTTCATTTTTTCATCTCTACTAAGCGGGCACATTGATCTGAAATACCAATTTCCACAATTGAACCACTATTAAACTTCAGGAAATCTTGCTCAATGCCATCGCTAAAGACAATTCCATTTGCAGGCATTCGGGATTCCAGGATAAGCAGCTTTCCGGTGTTGGAATATCTGGAAAGAAAATATATGGTCGGCCCATAATGCCCTGGTATCACATCAGAGTCACAAAATTGGTTTGGAGTTAATTTAGTGCTGTTCCTAACCTCCTGATAGCCAAAAGCCCCTGGCGGAACCAAGGGCTTGAGACGGGGGTTCGTGGGCCCACCTGGACTCGAACCAGGGACCACCTGATTATGAGTCAGGTGCTCTAACCAACTGAGCTATAGGCCCGGAATTATGGCACAAATATACGCTTTCATACGTTTGGTACAATGGCAGGTTGTATTTTTGCAGAACCATGAAACATCCCCTTACTCAATGGACTCGGTTTTGGGCCCTTTCTGTATGTTGCGGCATTTGGCTGAATGGCCTAACACAGCCCATTGACTCTTTATGGCAGCAAGCTGGACAAGCGTACGACCTGGGGAGGTACGCTGAATCGGAGCAGCTTTACAAACAGCTGGTGGATATGCTTTCCCCAGAGGATGGTGATCGCTATTGGCGGGCAAATACCCTTTATGCAGGCTCAATTATTAGCCAGTACAAGAAGGAGGAAGGGTTTAGCTACCTAGACAAATTGAGCCAAGAGGTAATTTCCCAAGGCACTCCCTACCAACAAGCCATGGTAAGCTTTAGCCTAGGAGGAGCCCATAACCAGTTTCAGCTAGGCGAACAGGCACTGGTTCATCTGAAAAACTGCTATCGCTTGCTACACCAACCGCCACTGGACACTTCCCTGCTTCTGGTCAAGTCTGTCATTGGGATAGGCAATGCGTTCAACCACATAGGAAGGCCCGATTCTGCCCTCAAACACTTTCGAACTGCGGAAAAACTTCTAGCTGCTACCCCTTTGGCTTCGTTCAGGGAATACACCACCCTCTACAATAACCTTGGCATTACCCTGGTGGACCTAACACGGTACCAAGAAGGCATCGAATACTATTCAAAAGCACTCTCCCTGAATCAACAACACCTTCCCCACAACAGCCCACCCATCGCTAGAAACTACAACAACCTGGGGGTAGCCTATGACGAAATGGGCGACTACGGCAACGCACTCAGCCACTATGACCAAGCAGTGTTTCTGAAGATTCAGACCAATGGCCCAAATGCAGTAAGTCTCGCTCCTACCTACTTTAACATGGCGGGGGCCTACAGCAGCCTCGAATTGTACGACACAGCAGAGGTGTACTACCAAAAATCCCTACAGCTATACCAGAAGCGCTACGGACCTGATCATTACCAATTGGGAGTAGTCCTTTCAGACGTAGCCAATAACCGAATTGTAAGCGGCTTTCCGAAAGAAGCTTTTGAACCGCTTGAACAGTCAAAAGAAATTCTTGCTGCCAATTTTGGGGATGGCCACCCCATTCTTTTACAAATTTATTTGATTGAAGGATTTGCCTGGCAGCAATTGGGGCAGCACCAGAAAGCACTAAATTCGTTTCACAAAGGAGAGAAGATTATCCAGCCCATTGTGGACAGTTGGGGCGAAGGCCTCGTTATTTGTCGGCAAATGCAAGCGGAGTCCCTTGCTGCTTTGGGACAATATGATTCTGCTCAGGCACGCGTGGAAAACATGGAACGCTACCTGTTGCCCCCAGACTTGCAGCAGGAAATCGCCCCAGCCGATAAAGCACCAGAACAGGCTTTCCCTCTTGCCAAGCTGTACTATGTCCGAGGACTTGTAGCCTTGCAAAAGGCCTTGACTTCGCCTGAAAAAATTTCGCTTTGGCAAGATGCTTACCAACGTTATCAACTGACTGTCAGTACCATTGAGCACATTCTGCGCCATTTTCGGCGGGATGCCAGCCAGGAACTGGTAGTTACCAGCCTTACGGAAGTTTATCATGAGGCCATTGAAGTGTGCTATCACTTGCACCGGCTATCTGGAGAGGAGATATACCTTGAAACTGCCTTCCAGCTCGCAGAGGCCTCCAAAGCCCGCCTGCTACAGCAGTCCATACAACAGTCACAAGCGCGGGCATTCTCAGGTATTCCAGACCTCCTATTAAAGAAGGAAGAACAACTTCGGTCAGAACTGGATTGGTGCCGCAGGCAGGCCTACGAGCAGAGCATCGAGCCTACAGATAGCCTTGGAGTTCCCTACTGGCGTTCTCGGGTCTATCGCCTTCAAACCAGCCTGGACTCCCTTATTGAGGTGTTTGAAATGAACTATCCGGCCTACCATGCACTAAAATATGCCAGAGGATCAATTGACATTGGCGATCTTATTCAACAATTGGCCGAGTCAGATACACGTCTGATAGAATTGGTGGCGGGGGATAGTCTGCTGTTCGTTTTTTATGTAGATGCTAGTGGAATCCAGTTGAAGGTCCTTCCGGAACGAAACTACCCTTATGATCAAATTCGCAAGATGCTGGAGGTCTTTCGCCACCGGGACCCGAGTGAGCAATATGCCCAGATATTACCCCAGATGCATCAATGGTATCAACACCTCCTTGTTCCCCCGGATGCCAGACAACTCGTTAACCATCTGCAGATTGTTCCAGACGGCTTATTCTCGTATCTGCCGTTTGAACTCCTCCTGATGGAACCACCCGTGGCGGGTACATCACCTGAGCATGCCTTAAACTCCTTCACCTTTCGGTATGCGTATTCAGCTTCCCTTCCCAAGGTGGGTTCACAAGCGTCAGCCAGGCTCATGTATGGAGGATTTGCTCCGAGGTATGACGCTGCCGAATTTTTCAATGGGATTAGCGAACGCGCATACGAGGGACTGGTCCCCAAGTGGTCCAGTTTTGCTCCCTTGATTGTCAACTTTCAAGAGGTGAAACAGGCGGCTTCTTTGTTCGAAGGGGATCCCTTCCTTGAAAGCTCTGCCACGGAAGACCGTTTCCGAAAGGTGGGAAAGGACTATCGGCTGTTGCACCTTGCCATGCACGCCTTCGTGAATGACCGGCATCCTTTATTCTCGGGCCTTGCGTTCTCGCGTCCAGACAGGAGCAAAGACAGCCTCGACGGATTTCTATTTGCCCATGAAATCTATAACCTTCCCCTAAAGGCCGACTTGACCGTTCTTTCAGCTTGTGAGACGGGCCAGGGAAAGCTCTTAAAAGGAGAAGGCGTTATGAGCCTGGCACTGGCGTTTCGATATGCGGGTTGCCCTTCGGTAATCATGAGCCTTTGGAAAGTAGAGGACCAAGCTACGGGATTTATCATGAAGGAACTGTTTGCAAATCTGGAGGAAGGCTTAACGAGAGAAGAAGCTTTGCGCCAAGCAAAACTGGCTTATTTAAGGCAGCACCCCAACTCGGCTCCTTCCGAATGGGCAGGATTTGTCATTGTAGGGGAAGGAGGTACCTTACAACCTTCAGGTGCTCCCCTGATTTTATGGGGGGTTCTAGGCTTCATGCTCGTCGGCGGACTTATTTTCTTTTTCTGGAAAAGTTCGTAGGTTAGGACTAGAGTTCCATGAATACAACCATCACATGCGGGTTCTTCCTTTTGTGCTGGGGGATGATGTTCCCATACGGTATCGCCCAGTCAAAGGATGAAACTGTTGAACTGCGGATCAGCTTTTTGGATAGCCTGGGGAGAAGTTTGGCCTACCACGACCTCGATTCTGCGTTTACCGTGACACAGACTGCCCTTGCGTTGTCACTTCAGCATGACCTTCCCAGCAACCGGGCGCATTTGCTTTCTCAGCTGGGGTTGCTGTATAAAAAAGAGGGAGACTACGCCCAATCTCATGTCTTCCAGGACAGCAGCAGGAGGTTATACCGCCAGCTTGGAGACTCCGTGGGCATGGCACTCCCTATACGGCGTGAAGCAGACTTATTTAGGATCGAAGGTCAGTACCCGGAAGCTCAGGCCTATTTTTTGCATGCGTTGCGATTGCTGGAAAATTCTCAGGACAGCCTGGGCATTAGTGGTGCTTGGGTGAACCTGGGCATTTTGTACACTGTCCAACAACAATTTGACATTGCCCAACAGTATTACCAAAAAGCACTGGGGTACATATACCGTAATCCAGATACCTTGCAGCTGATTAATTTGTATACGAATATTGGAACAACTAATTACTACCAAGGTAATTTAGATAGTGCGTCATTTTATTTTAACAAAGCTCTGGAGTTTAAGAGCAATGGTCAATTCGTTCATAAAATGTTGCCAATCTATGGAAATCTAGCTGGATTAAAACTACAAATGGAGAAGTTTGACGAAGCTAAAATTGAATTTGAGAGGGGTTTAAAGTTAATTAAAAGGCTAAATCTTGATTCTTCCCTTGTAGGACTAAGATACATGAGTAATTATGCACTTGTTTTGGCACAAATTGGAGAAAAAGGGAAAGCGATTGCGATTCTAAATTCAACAAAAACTGCAGCAGAGTTAAAGAATCTAAATGAAATTCTTGCAAACTCTTTATTTAATTTAACAAAACTTTATGAATTAGAAGGCAGACCTCAAAAAGCCCTGAACTTATTACAAGAATATGTTACAGTTAGAGAAAAAGTTCTAAATGAAGAAACAATTGAGCAGGTATCAAAATTTC
>JBCDIQ010000419.1:0-4790 GCA_039024295.1 Bacteroidota bacterium
AATAGTTCCTGCATATCATACGCTTGATCCAAGTTCCCTGCAAATTCGATGAAGGTGTAAATTTGATCCAGCATTTCCCCACCCAGTTGGTCGGTGTTACGGGTGATATACACTTCAAATTCCTGGATTCTGGTTTTTGTGTTCATACACAAAATTAAATGGGATAAACAAAAAGAGTTCAATTATTATGAAAAATAAATTTCCAGATCAGTATTATTCACCCAAATAATAAAGGATAACCTTTTGTTTACATTCAGGTAATCCTCCACCTATCTATACTTAATAATGTTGAACCAAGTCCTACTTTCGTTTAACATTTTTAGCAAAAACATGAGAAAAATTTCCTATTTATCACTGCTAATCATCTTATGCAATTCCGTGGTTTTTGGACAGGTCCAGTTAAGCAGACTGGCCACCTACCAAACGGGCATTTTTGATGAGAGTGCAGCAGAAATTGTCACCTATGATGCGGGTACTCAGCAATTATTCTTCTCTAACGGGGATAATAATTCCATTGATGTCCTCGACATTTCAGACCCTCAATCTCCAACCCTGGTTCAACAAATTGACCTGGATCCTTATGGCGGAGGTGTTAATAGCGTAGCTGCTTTTGGTGGCATTATAGCTGTTGCCATGGAGGCCACAGTAGCCCAGGACAGTGGCGCTGTGGTATTTTTTGATCCAAGCGGCAATTTCCAGGCCAGCTATACCGTCGGAGCTCTCCCTGATATGATTACCTTCAACCGTGCCGGAGACAAGGTAATTGCAGCTTGTGAAGGAGAGCCGAATGACGATTACAATGTGGATCCTGAAGGATGTGTGAGCATCGTGGACATCAGTGGAGGCGTGACCCAGGGAGTAGTTACCCATGCCATATTTACCCGATTCAACGACCTCAGAGCATCTTTGGAAAACAAAGGCGTGCGCATCTTTGGCTTGAATGCCACTGTAGCTCAGGACTTGGAGCCGGAGTATGTGGCGGTAGACGAAAGCGACACCATTGCCTACGTTGCCTGCCAAGAAAACAACGCAATGGCTGTTGTGAACCTCAATAATGCTACCGTATTGGACATTATTCCATTTGGGTACAAAGACCACAGAAGCGGCACACCGGAGTTAACTGAATATGAACTCAATACCCTCACCACCTTGCCTTCTCTCGGTTCTCCTGTGTATGGAGGTGGGCAGCCAGCGGTTTCCCTGAGTGGGTTTTCTGGACTATATTTTGATGAAGCCAGCTCTACTTCGACCGATTTGGTATTTTATGCCATCCCTGACCGGGGGCCTAATGACGGAGCCGTAAGCAGAAATAGTGTTACGCCTGCTACTTCGCAAAACTTGCGTCCCTTCAAGCTCCCCAACTATCAGGCGCGGATCGTTAAATTCACCATTGATGTGGCAAGTGGATCCGTTGTGCTAGATGCCAATGACCAGATTTTTCTGACGCATCCGAATGGTCGCACCCCGATCTCAGGGAAAGGAAATGCACCTGGTATTGATGAAGTTCCGGTTACTTATACGGATGCCAGTACGGATTTTGCAGATAGCAGCTTTGTAGATGGCAGCGGCACCTACCTACATTTATTAGAATACGACCAATACGGTGGGGACTTCGAGGGTATTTTGATAGATGACTTAGGAAACTATTGGTTGTGTGATGAATATCGTCCCGCTATTTACAAATTTAGCTCGGAGGGTGTCATGCTTAACCGTTTCATTGCAGAAGGAACAAAAGCACGGGTAATAACCGATGACATCTTCTTCTCGGAATGGGGAGAAGGCAGCTCTAACAACAAATACCTGGAATTCTATAATGGCACAGGAGATACAGTCGACCTGGACAATTATTTCCTGGCTAATTGTGCGAATGGGTGTAACACAGGTGGGGAATACGACTTCTACAATGACACCCTGATTGCAGGAGAGGAAATACTTCCCAATGAGGTGTTTGTCATAGCTCACCCAAGTGCATCTGCTGATATTCTTGCAAGGGCGGATAAAACCTTTCAGTTTCTTTCTAATGGAAACGACACATGGGCCATCCTCAGGGCGATGGACAGTACTATAGTAGATCAAGTGGGAGATACCGCAACTTCTGGCCTTCCAGATGGATGGGATGTAGCTGGTGTACCTACTGCCACCAAGGATTACACCCTTATTCGCAAACATTACATCCTGAGCGGTAGCGATGACTGGGCAGCTTCTGCCGGAACAGATTCCATCAATTCTGAGTGGATTGTAGAAGTGCGCCCTACAGCGGACACCGTGCTCTCCTCATTGGGAACCCACATGGACTATGGAACGGAATCACTCCCTGCCGTTTATGGAAAGCGTTGGCCTAACCGGGGGTTTGAGGCAATTGCCTATGACGACGAAGCCGAGCTCATTTATGCGTTTATCCAGAGTCCAATGTATAACCCTGATAACAGCACCCGCAACAATTCAGATATCATCCGTATTCTGGCGGTGGACACAGCAGGCGTGCCTCAAGCGGAATATGTGTACTTGCTAGAGCGAAACAGAGACGATGGCTACAGCCTGGGCCGCGTTGACAAGATCGGTGACGCCGTTTATGTAGGAGATGGCAAATTCAAGGTGCTAGAACGGGATAGCAGCGTTCCTGGTGAGAACACGGGTCAAAAATACATCTTCGAGATTGACATTCGCTGGGCGACCAATATACTTGGGACCCCACTCTCAGAAAAGATGACCTCCACTGGGCCCAATGACAAGACATTGGAAATGATGACCGCTTTTGACCTGGACACTGCTGGAATCCGTCCAGTGTTCAAGCACAAAATCCTAAACCTGCCTTCCATTGGCTACCTGCCGAGTGACAAGCCAGAAGGATTGGCCCAACTGCCAGATGGCTCCCTTGCGGTATTGAATGACAACGACTTCGGCTTAGCCGGAGCTGGCGTTTCCGATAATTCTACCTTGGGCATCATTGAGTTTAGCAGCAATTACAACTTTGATGCGAGCAACCGTGACGACAGTATCCGATTTGAAAACTGGCCTACCCTGGGCATGTACCAGCCGGATGCGATCACTACCTATAACGTGAATGGCACCAGCTATATCCTGACAGCAAATGAAGGAGATGCCAGGGACTATGATGGATTCTCAGAAGAGGAACGCATTGGAGGCCTCATGCTCAACCCAACTGTGTTTACAGATCCTGACCTGCAAGATGATGAGAACTTAGGCCGCTTGAACAGCACCCTGGCAAATGGCGACCTGGACGGAGATGGTACTTACGAGTACCTCTACAGCTACGGAGCACGCTCATTTTCCATCTTTGATCAATTTGGCAACCAGGTATATGACAATGGAGATGAATTCGCTCAGACCATTGCCAACCAATTTCCAGATCAGTTTAACTCAACCAATGATGACAATGACAGCTTCGACAATCGAAGTGATGACAAAGCATCTGAGCCAGAGGCAATAGAACTGGGAGAATTCAATGGAACCACCTATGCCTTCATCGGACTCGAAAGAATGGGGGGCATCATGGTCTATGATGTCACAGACCCACTCACCCCTTCATTTGTGGACTATGAGTTGTTCAGAAACTTCACTGTGGATGCCGATTCTTCCGCTGCGGGTGACCTGGGTCCCGAAGACATCATTTTCATTGATGATGCAAACAGCCCTGGAATGGGACCGCTGGTTGTGGCTGCGAACGAAGTAAGTGGGACCATCACCATTTATCGCTTTGGACCGCCTGTTAGTGTGGAGGACCCATTGGGTGAGGAAAAGGCTGGTTTTGCCATTTATCCTAACCCCAATAATGGAGAAACCCTCTACATGACTCAAGTAGATGATTATAGCGTTTTTGACCTGATGGGTCGCGAATACCTGAAGGCAGAACAGACCTATAAACTAGATATCTCAACCCTATCTGCGGGTGTGTATATCATTCGCTCAGAAAAAGGGGCAGTTAAATTTGTTCGCCAATAGAAGACTTGAACCCTTACTTTAAAGCTTCCTGTTTTTTTACAGGGAGCTTTTTTTAATGTACATCTGTAAAAACCTGGATTTTTTATTCTACTTCCAGCGGCCTCGAAAGCTTAGTAGTTTGTTTACAGCTTTCATTGGTATAAATGGTTAGGCCAACCTGGTATAACCCTGGAAGCGAGTAGGTCTTCAACGGCTTTTCTAAATTTGAAGTAGTGCCATCGCCAAATTCCCAAAAAAATCGATCTGCGTAACGATATCGGGCTTTAAACCGCAATCTATCTCCATACTTTACCTGAAAATTTCTTGCCTGCATCATGATTCGCGCGTCAATTGCACTACAAGGATATTCTTCTACGCGCAATAACCAAAAATCTTTCCCTCGTGAACTTTCCTGTTCGGCAAAGTCATTGGCTTTTTCTCCCAGTGCAAAGAATACGCCCGGTCGGTAGGAAAGCACGTCAAAACAGCGCTCATTATTTGGCCCTCCATAGGTATTTTTCCACAACACCTTACCCGTTACATTCACCCTGATCAACCAAAAATCCTCGGCACCCTTTGCGTATTTTCCCGAATGGGTATAGATCGAATACCCCCCCAAGAAAAACCCACCGCCTTCAATGGCGCTTGCCGAAACTAAGTACTCATCATGAGTTCCTCCCATGACGGATTCATGGAGAGAATCTCCATCGGCGGAAAGTACCATCCACCAAAACTGTCGCCCTTTTCCAAGCATCTTTTTGTTTCCACAGACCAAGATTTCTCCACTAGATGCCTCCACTACATCACTGAAATACCCTCCTCTGGCGCAAGGAAATGATCGTTGCCAC
>JBCDIQ010000420.1:0-4790 GCA_039024295.1 Bacteroidota bacterium
AATCATGCTTTTTTGAACTATTCGTACATGAGTTGTTTTTTTGGAAATCAAATGTTAATTTTACTATATATGGCTTAATGCATGTTTAGCGGGGTAAAAAAATGGGTAAAACAGCAGCAGATCCAGATTTAGTGGGGCTTTGGGAAAAGGTACTCATCACCGCCGAAAACTTTCGGCAACTCGCTCCTTGGAATTGGATGAGCACAGAAGACCTTTATGGTATTCAAAATCCTGTTTCAGGCAGATTCGCCTATTGCTGTGTCATGGGAAGTTCGGGAAATTCTCCTGGGTTAGTCCTTTTTCATGGAGCCATTGGTTTACGCCATTTCGAGAATTTTCAACACAGAGAAGAAGGAGAAACGGATACCGACCCCCCAGAACTCCAACACTGCTGGCATTTAAGCTTTGGAAACAAGGAAGACCTGTTCTCTTCCGAGTCGGTTTATTATAAATCGTTGCCAGGGACAAGGCCCAATATTCCATTGATACGGGAATACACAGAAGGGATGTCTCCCTGGAACCTTTCCAACGAAAAGGACCTCGAATTCATGCTGCAGGTGCTGGAGCAAACCATCGAGGTATGCCTGCGATTTAAATATGACCAGGATATCCTGGAACGGCAGGCAGTTGATGGGACCTATTTGCTGCTGAGAACCTACATTGAGCTGGAAGGAATAGGGCTTTGGCAAGATGAATGGGAAGCCCAGCATGCGTTGAAACCCGGGACCACTGAGGCGAACAAGCTTTACCTTCGGTCTAATTGTTTCAACCTCCCGGTAAATCGGGGTACCACTTGGGCCATTGACCTGTTTTTTCTACCCAGTACGAAAAAAACCAACCAAGGAAGGGGGTATCAACCCCGTATGTTATTGGTACTGGACCGTGATCAAGGCTGTATAATAGGTCAACATATCTTCGTGCCTTCGGAAGTATTCCATGGACTCCAGTTTAAGATAAAGGAATACATCGTCAAGAAGCAGTATCGGCCGGAAACCATCCTTACGACTTCTCATGAGGCTTTCGAGGCACTGGAAGGTATATGTAATGTCCTTCAGATTAAAATAAAGAAGCAACTACAGGGAGTAGCTGGCCTGCGTCAAATAAAAGAGACCCTCATCCAAGCCAATCGTTAATCCTGGTTAATTGGCTCCCTTACTGCGCTGTAAGCCCCGCGTCCTTCTGCGATCAATAGTTTTTCCCCGTCGATTTCGTGCCAGGCTTCCATGTGGGTGACGACCACGCGGCTTCCATTTTTTGTCACCTGGGCCTCTGCCCATATATCCTTTCCCCCCAAGCCAGGCTTGAGGTAATCTACTCGCATGTCAATGGTGGCCAGCTTATCATTGATGTTGTTGAGGGTGGTCATGGAAGCAGCACCACCTGCACTGTCCAATAACAAGGCAACCACCCCTCCGTGCCAACGATCTGCACGCGGATCGCCAATTAGTTCAGGACGAAACGGGAGGTGAAACTTAACTGTGAGAGGCTTAATTTCCACAAGTTCAATCCCCAGGAAGTTATGAACGGGAACATATTGGCTTATCGCTGCCGAGAGCTGTTCAATAGAGAAATTCATTCTTATTCTATTCAGAAGAATTCAAATCTTCATAACTAAAAGGAGAAAGGAGGCAAAACTGCGCGAAAGGGTGGCATCAATGGGTTCTGAGCAAAGGAATAGCTTAAAGGTTAGAACAATGATTTCATGCTCTTTTAGAAGGTTTCCTTTCACAGTCCCAAAAATGGGTTTAACCGTGGCACCAATAAGCGTTCAAGTGGTTTGTTGAGGACAAAATGCGAGTGAATCAAATCATCCAGGTCATCCGGGGTAACATTTCGGTAGAGAGAATTTTGAGGAAATACTTTCATCGTTATGCCAGCTTGACAATTATTCAAGCAAGCAGAAGACCTCAGGGTAACCAAATCAGCCAGTCCGGCTGAGGCAATTTTTTGTCTTAATAATTCAAATAAATTAGTAGCCCCGCGGCTTTCGCAGCTCTCACCTCCCCGCTGATGAACGATGGAGCTTGTACAAACCAAAATCAGACATTTTTTCGCAGACATATATGATTTTAGTTATATTATAAACATACTACTGCCTCCTGGCCATTTTGTTCAGTAACTGTAAAATAAATCCTTGATCTTGTAGCATTTAGAGGAACTAAACCCTTTTTGACACGTTAAGAGAAAGAATTCCTGAAATTCAGGCAATAGTATTAGCTTTGTACTTTGTAGGAGAATCAATTATATGAGTTCATCTAAATCAAATTACACCAGCCTGGGAGTCATCGCAGTAGCTATCATAGGGGCTTTGGGTATTGGATATGCGACCGGTAATCAGGGGCTAGTTCTTGACATATTGCTTACTATCGGATTGTTGATGCTGGGCATCACGGTTCTGGTGACCATTCATGAACTGGGACACTTCCTGACTGCAAAAGCATTTGGGATGCGGGTAGAGATTTTTTCTATCGGATTTCCCCCAAAAATCTTCAGCATCAAGAAGGGCGAAACTGATTATCAATTTGGTGCCACCCCACTAGGAGGATATGTAAAAATCTCCGGGATGATAGATGAATCCCTGGACACAGATCATATAAGTAAAGAACCGGAACCTTATGAGTTCAGGGCCAAACCTGTTTGGCAACGGCTGATTGTGATGGTAGGGGGAGTTGTGATGAACATCCTGCTAGGGATCTTTATCTTTTCCATGATCAAATTCTCTTACGGTGAACAGAAACTCCCCCTTTCCCAAACTGCCTATGGAATCGAGGTTTTTCCCAATACCATTGGGGAAAAACTGGGCTTTCAGACAGGAGATAAACTCGTTTCATATCGCGGAGAACAGTACAGTTACTTTGATGATTTTGCAGACATGAGCCACCTGCAAGACGATGATGCCTTTTACCGGGTGGAACGAAATGGGGAAACCAAAAAGATTGAGGTCCCTTCTTATGCCATTAATTTCCTGACCAACGATTCGATTTACAACCTGCTCTTTGAGCCAGACATGCCTGCACAACTGTTAGTTTCTAAAGATGGACCTGCATTGTCTTCGGGTTTGCAAACAGGCGATCTGGTGACCCATCTTGATAGCCAACAGATATCGCTGTTTAGTGATTTGCGTCGCTACCTATCTGAGAAGGAACCCATATCAGAAGTATTGGTCACATTTGAACGGGATGGGGTTACAAAACAAACTTCCGTTATCCTTGACTCCTTGAGTCGTATGGTGGTGAGCAAGGACATGAAGAACTTTTTTATCCTGGAGAAAAAGTCTTTCTCCTTCTTTGAATCTTTCGGTCCCGGTACTGCTGCTGCATTTGGATTCCTGTCAGCTAATGTTCAGGGATTCAAAAAAATGGCAGACCCTAATGTGGAATCCAGTAAAATGCTACTAGGCCCACTACAGATTGCAAAAGTATTCTTCACCCGCTTTAAAAACGCTGGTTGGCCAGGATTTCTGGAGCTTACCGGAATGCTGAGCATGATCCTGGCGTTCATGAACATCTTGCCTATTCCAGCACTAGATGGTGGGCATGTGGTGTTTTTACTTTACGAAGGCATCACCCGCAGGGAACCTTCCACCAAGGTACGCCTGATTGCCCAGCAGGTGGGAATGGTCATTGTTCTGGGCATCATGGTATTGGTCCTTTTCAATGATGCCATCCAGGTATTTTTTAATTAGTAACTCGAAAATAATAACTTGCCGATTTTGCGCAGAGATCTCGTGCGGATCGAAGAGTCCGATAATCGGATGGCAAGGAAGAAAACCGAGTTTGGCGGGCCAAATGAGGCTTTTTCTGACGCAGTATCCGTGCGAGTCGCAGATCCCGGTTACGGGGAGATCAAATTAAAAGGGGATTTTATTCTTTGAGCGTTATTTAGTTACAATAAGGCAGCACCGAATACCCCTGCACTGTCTCCTAGCCTGGGACGCACCACAAGGGTATCGAATCGGGTATTAAACACATGGGGCTTTATCGCTTCTACACCTTTGTCGTAGAGATAGGGAATATTTCCTACCCCACCCCCAATGACAATTACGTCTGGATCAAGCAAATTGATGACCGGGGCAACCGCTTTCCCAAAAAAGTGAATGAGCCTTTCCATGGTAGCCGTCGCATGTGGGTCGGCACCCGCTTCATGTAGCTGTACGATTTCCGGTAGCCGCTTCCTGGTTCCACTCAGGTGCTCATACCATTTTTCCAAAGAAGGCCCTGCAAGAATGGTTTCCACACAGCCATCCAGCCCGGCATAATCCTTTCCTCCCGATTCGTCCAAAAAGTTGTGGCCCCATTCCCCGGCGATCCCCTGTGCGCCGTTGATTACCTGCCCATTCACCACAATGCCTCCTCCTACGCCAGTTCCCATGATAATGCCAAATACCACCTGCGCATCTGGCTTCACATCCGGGACTATTCCCAGTCTCGCCTCAGCAAGTGCGAAACAATTGGCGTCATTGGCCATTGCCACAGGAATCCCCAACAATTTTTCCAAATCTGCATGAAGGGGTTGCCCGTTTAAAGCAGTGGAATTGGAATTCTTCATCAAACCAGTAAAAGGATCCAATGCCCCCGGGGTTCCTATGCCTAGCTTGGGTGCTGTTAGCCCCGTTTCAGCTTCGGCTTTATCTAACGCCAGCTTTATCTGCTGCAATATATGCTCATATCCCTTTTCAGCTTCTGTAGGGATCCGTAAACGGCATGTGATCTCTAAGGGTTGGAGGGACGTGATTACAGCTATTTCTATTTTGGTCCCTCCCAGATCTATTCCCCAGCAGGTTGATTCGG
>JBCDIQ010000421.1:0-4766 GCA_039024295.1 Bacteroidota bacterium
ATAAAACCTTGTGTCCAGTTTATCATAATCATTCTCAGACGAAGTAAATGAGATATTCCCATTAGAAAATCTTATCACTACTTTTTGATATGAATTACCCCTGTATTCATAAGGTTCTGTTGAAACCGCTAGATCGGTTACTTTTAACCTTGGATCAAGGTGTTCCATTTGGCGAAATGCATATGTATAGGCTTCATGAATGGAATCTGGCAATTCGTTTTTATCCAATATCAACTTATGCTTGAAAAGTTTGAGGATATCTATTTTGGACTTTAAAGGATGTTTTGGCTTCGTTTCCTCTGAGATGAGGCCGTGAGCTGTTAATTGATCCAGATAAGCTGGAAGTAGCAGGTCATTTTTCTCTGCTTCTTCTTTCTCATACAGATATTGAAAAACCTCCATGTCATCCTCAATAGCTTTAGGTAGGAGAGGATTGCTTTCCCCATGACTTTTGATCCGTGACCGCATATCGCTGTAAGTATCTTGGTTAATCAACTCCAGGGAAAATAGTTTTTCATTTATTCCATTTAGCCTTTGAATTCTGATGGGTAAATTTTCCGATCTGTAAGGAATGATTCGGGTGATCCATCCCCTCGATTTGCCATACCTTTTTAAATAAAGATTATAAACACTGGCAAATAAGGAGTCTCCGGATATCTCCTCTGCCTCAGTCGGTGAAATAAATCGTTCCTCAACAAGGTACTTCTTGAGGGCCTTTACCTGTTTGTCGGATTGCGCTTGTCCCAGCATAGGTAGTGCGAGCAGTAGAAAAAATAGGTTAAACCAGGAATTCATGTCAGTGAGTTTAAGAAAGGATAAGTATCTGCTCTTCTCTAGTCGAGGGTATTTGTCATTTTAACAATACGAGGACTAATCCTCTCTTTTATCATCAGGTTCCTGATAAAATTCTAGCAGCTTTTCTGATGCCAGGAAGTTGTATTGGTCTTCGGTTAGGTAGATATGGCCAGATTTACTGCCGCCGTCAGCTAATACATAAAATCTGCCAGACAGGCCATTCTCAGACACAGCCTTTTCAATTAAAGTGATCAACTTTTCGTCATACCAGTCATCTAAGATCTCTTCAAAAAATGCCCTATACCATTTTCCCTTGAATCTGAAGGAAAACTTAGCACTATCTTTTTAGCTATGACTCCACATGGGGAATTTATCTTTGAAATTCGTGGGATTGAATTCCCCATGAGAAATAGCGGCAAACCCCTGAACCGCGTTTTTAAATGGTTTTTCCTCGGAGAATATGGTCCAATCGAATTCTAAGTGCATATCCTTCATCCTGTACAAGATGGGTTCTCCTTTTACAAGGAAACTATTTTGTAGTTTTTGCAATTCCTCCCTTTTCTGGGCATCATTCATGTAGGAGAATAGCCCGATCGAATCATAGGTAGTAAAACGTTCCTCTATCTGGGACCTAGAAAGCAAATTGTGGGGAGAAATATGACTTCCCGGCTCTATCCTGTACCAATAGGGTATCTGAGGTGTCCTAGGATAATTATAGGTTTTATATCCTCCGAGTTCTATCTTGTACCAATAAGGATCAAAAAATAAGTGGCCTCCCCCATGATAATCTTTTAAAAAGTTGAACTGGTTCTGGTCTAGAAGCAGTAGGTAAATCAGGGAATCACTTGGTAAGTTTACATGAAACAGTCTTTTTTCAGCACCTTGTTCTGTCAGGATTTTATTAAAAAACTCATAAAACCAAGTCTCTACTTTCACTGCGTCATTTAAGTAAGAAGTGTAGGGGATACCTTCATGAGAAAATCGAATAACTGCTGATTGAAGCTCTTCTCCCGAATACTCAAATGGCTCAATTGATACGTGCAAATCTGTTACCTGTGATCCAGGGACAAGCTTTTCCATTTGCTCAAATGCATATTTATATGCTTCAGCAATTGAATCAGGCAATTCATTTCTGTTCAATACCAGCTTCTGCTGGAACAGGTTGAGGATGTCCAACCTTGACTTCGGGGGTTCCAGTGGGTCTTTTTCTATTAATCCCAAAGTATTGAGTTGGTCAAGGTAGGTAGAAAGTAACGGTTTATTTTTTTCCTGCCTTTCTTTCTCTGCAAGGTAAACCCAGAGATCATACAGGGTGGAAATATATGATCCATAAGGTGGGCGATCGGAAAAATTCAAGTCCCTGCCTCCTTCGAATTTTGTGACTAGATCGCTGTATGTAGCAGTATCAATAAGCTTAAGGGAGAAAACTTTATTGATAAGTCGTTCTATATCATCATCAGTTTTGGGTGCCTTATAAGTCTTTGGTCGTTTTATTCTTGGCAAGCCGTAGGTCATACATGATCCTGATCCTCCTAAAGGATAGCCTTGGCTCTTATTATACCGCTTATAAATAGAAAGGAAGAGATAATCTGTTGAAATATCTTGTGCCTCCTCCTTTGAAAAAAAATCCTCCTCAATCAAATATTGCTTTAGTGCTTCAACCTGTTTGTCAGATTGCGCTTGTCCAAGCATCGGGAAGATCAAAAATAAGATAAGCAGCGTCCTCATACATCAATGGGTTAGGGTTCCTAAGTTAAGCGAAAAATTCTCAAAAGGCACTCGGGAGTTTGCCTCAAAATCTCCTACCTTTGCTTCAAAATACTGAACCACCATGTACCAATACCTCCTCACTTCCACCGAAAATTTAACCTTAACAATCACCCTGAATCGCCCCCAAGTGCTGAATGCCCTTAATACAACTGTGTTGAGCGAATTGGATATGGTCCTTGAGGCAGCTCGCACAGATGACCAGGTTCGGGGCATTATCCTGACCGGAAGTGGAGAAAAAGCATTTGCCGCGGGTGCAGATATCGGGGAGTTTCAGGGATTAGACCAAAATACGGGTCAGGAACTGAGCCGAAAGGGGCAGGAGCTGATGGCACGAATCGAGGCGTATCCAAAGCCCATCGTGGCGGCAGTAAATGGATTCGCCCTGGGCGGTGGCTGCGAACTGGCCATGTCCTGCCACATACGGGTCGCTGCCGAGAATGCACGCTTTGGGCAGCCAGAAGTAAAATTGGGCCTCGTGGCCGGCTATGGCGGTACCCAGCGGTTGGTGCAGTTGATTGGAAAAGCCAAAGCAATTGAACTGTTGATCACCACTGACATGCTTGACGCAAACGAAGCTCACCGCCTGGGACTGGTGAACTACGTAACGCCTCAATCAGACTTACTCGGGAAGTGTGAAGAAATTCTGCAAAAGACCTATAAACAGTCTCCCTTGGCCATTGCCCTGACCCTGGAAGCGATCTATGCTGGCGTAAACAGTGAGGCCGGTTACCCAACCGAATCTCACAACTTTGGCAAATCTGTGGTTTCAGAAGATGGCATAGAAGGAGCAACCGCCTTCAGGGAAAAGCGTGCGCCCAATTTTACGGGGAAGTAGTGAGTGGGCTTCAAGTTGATCTAAACGGCTATGTATTCCAAGTTGAGCTAAAAATGACGTACACTCAATGTTACCCCAAGTGGAGATACAGTGGGGGCACTACTGCTGGGTACGATGACAGGGAGGTTCAGGACTGGTTAACCGTCCCTGCTTAAATTTTCGTAGAAACATATGTGCGTTGGCCTCCCCAAACAGCGGGGGTGGCGAAGGGTTGCGGGAGGCAGCATTGTTTGGGGGAGAATTTTGGGTACTTTTTTTCGATTGAAAAAGTGCCACATCATAACTTTCCATTTCGAGTTTCAATTCTGTCAACTTCATTAAGCCCTGATATTAGCTAGTTGCAACAGTTTTCGTAAGTATCCCTTTAGGGATTTGATATGGGTAAAACAAAACCTTGTTTCCTGTGCCGTTAGGCTTCGACAGAACTCAGCCCGGGGGTACAGGATATGTACGACACCAAAATCTCAATTTGGTATCAGGGTTTGCAGGCTTAATTCAGCGGATAGATATATCGCTCCTACGGAGCTCTGCCAGAGCATTATTGTTTGCTACAAAGGTTACACCCCCTCTGGGGTTGTGAAAGGACGAGTAGTTATAATTCTCCAAGTTAGAATGTGTGATTTTTGACCATAATGGATTTAGCTATTTGAATCTCATGCAGCGTTGTAACATGTACCTCCGGTCTCTAACCGGAGGTGATACACGCCGTTTGGATAACGGCAGTACAGGGTTTGTTGCCCATCCTAATTTTCACAAAACTTGCCCTGATTGATTATGAGATAGGTTATTTTTGATCGTTGGGGATTTAGCTATTTGAATCTCATGCAGTGTTTTAACATGTACCTCCGGTCTCTGACCGGAGGTGATACACGCCGTTCGGATAACGGCAGTACAGGGTTTGTTGTCCATCCTAATTTTCACAAAACCTGCCTTGATTGATTATGGGATAGGTTATTTTTGATCGTTGGGGATTTAGCTATTTGAATCTCATGCTTCGTTATAAACATGTACCTCCGGTCTCTGGCCGGAGGTTATACACGCCGTTCGGATAACGGCAGTACAGGGTTTGTTGCCCATCCTAATTTTCACAAAACCTGCCCTGATAGACTGTAAATCTCAAATAAACGTAGCTTTATGTACTCCAGAGGAGTACTACCTTGGTAGAAAAAATATCAATAGCGTTTAAAGCCCCAGCGGGGCGAAACCTAACCCACATCTTCAAAAGCCTCCAAACTTAAGGTGAAATTCCTATTCGAAATTCCCCACCACACACTTTTTTATCCAAAAAGTAAAATAACCCTGTTGTAAATGTTGATAAAAGGGTAAGATTATCCACATGAATTAAGTGCTGAAACTGTAAGGCATC
>JBCDIQ010000422.1:0-4751 GCA_039024295.1 Bacteroidota bacterium
CCGGTAGTTCTCAATAAGGCATTCCCTGGCTGATCCGCAGTAGTGGTATCATTGTCAGGGTCTGCATCATACCAATCTACGAATCCATCCAGGTCATAATCCTGGCTACTTCCCAAGGCCTCAAAATTTCCTGAAGCATGGTCATACGGATCTACCATGCCATCGTTGTTGTCATCTGCCCCACCAGCTTCCACAATATCTGCAATGCCGTCATTATCAGAATCCAGGTCCAGGTAATTGGGGATTTGATCTCCGTCTGTATCGGGAATCCCCAGTGCTGTTCCATCCGTTACTGCCCCAGCTATGTTGTCGTAGGTATCGCAGAACCCATCGCTGTCATTGTCTTGAAGACCTGAAGGAACGTAGGTATGTGAAACATTTACCCCTGAGCCACTAGAACCATCCCCAAAGGTCCAGCTGTAATTGCTAATGGAACCATCGCCGTCAGAGGAACCACTTGCGTCAAAACTGAATTTAAATCCATCGGTAGAAGTGAAGGTAAATGAAGGCACGGGAGCCCGATTGGCCGAGCCATTGCCACTTATGCTGACATTGTCCAGGTAGTATATCTCATCGCTACTTGTGTTGTATGCTTTAACAATAATCTGTAGCGAACTTCCTGAAAGGCCCGGAACCGTTAAGGTTTCGGTAGCATCGCTGTTGAAATTGTCGAATCGCTCCGCAATCACGGTTTGGCTCCCTCCATCCAGGGAATAATATACCTTGATATAGTCATCAACCTCCAATCCTCCCTGGCTTTGGATATCAATAGACACATCGACCGAACTTACAGAGGAAATATCAATGCTTTCGGAAGTCCAAGTCCCCTCTGCGTCGAGGTCATTCATTTTGAAGGCACTGCTTTCCACCTTGAAGGTGTTGCTCCCGGCATAAGAAGTGGTCCAGGCAGTGCTGCCATTGTCCGAAGTGGTATTGTCAGCAAGGTCAAAATCTTCATTCCAGGTAAAGCTGCTGCTTCCAGATGTGCCACCATTCACCGAATAGGTGGCACCCACATTATAGTTTTGGGTCACTTCTGATTGAGAAAGTGCCTTGCTGTAAACTGCCGCCAAATAAATTTCTCCCAACCAATCCCTGCTGTCCACTATTTCATTTCCAATAATCAGTTTAAAGTTGTTGTCCCAATTGCTAAAATTCCCCCCTCGTGAGCCTGTTTGTTGGGGCATCCCGTTTATATAGGTAGTTGTGGTTCCAGAAGAGGAACGGGTAAAAACTACGTGCTGAAGGCTTGTTTGGAGGGTATTACTCCCTGTGTTAATGTCTGGCATCCCATTATCAGGATTGGTAGAAGTCCGAAGACGGGTAGCGTATTTGTTACCACTCTGTCCTAAGGTAAAGTTGCGGTAATAAGCCCCACTGGAAACTGACAGAATTCGTGCGGGTCCATTTTGGGTGGTATTAGCAGGCACGACCCATGCTTCCAGGGAAACCTCTCCAGAAACTTTGCAGGCGGTGATCACCTTAGAAGCCGCAGAACTGGAAATCAGGCGGGTCTCACTGTTGAGGGTGAGGCTATTGCTGTTCCAGGTCACGTTTCCAGGGTCTTCAATGGTCAGGTCTAGGGCGGTCCCGTTTCCGGAAAGGTCTGATACAGTGCTACCACTGCCGTCTGAGAAATCATACAATACCAGCAAGCCATCTGTGACCCGAGGACTTTTGACGGTGACAGAGGTAGTAGTGGCATTTGTAGCACCTTCATTATCTGTAACCGTCAAAGTAACAGTAAACGAACCCTCTCCGAAAGAGTGACTGGGGGCAACCCCGGTCCCACTTTCTCCATCTCCGAAGTCCCAGGAGTAATTGGAGATGGACCCATCGCTGTCTGAAGAACCTGAAGCATCAAAGCTAACTGTCAGCGGAGAGGTTCCCGATGTCGGTGTTGCTGCAAAAGCTGCTGTAGGCGATGCATTTCCACTGCCGCTTCCTCCGCTAACGGGAGAACCAACATGGATGCTTTGAATGATTGAGGCAGTATCTCCCTCATTGTCGGTAACCGTTAATTTAGCTGAGAAAACCCCTGTTGTTGCCTCACATTCCACACGGCCATCCCCATCCTCATCTCGTCCTCCAGCTTCTACAATATCAGGCACACCGTCATTGTCTGAATCCAGGTCAATAAAATTGGGGACTCCATCGCCATCGCGATCCAGTTCCGGACATACCCCATTCACCAAAGATCCTCCTGCACAAAAGGAAGCGTCCTTGTAATTGGGAACACCGCTACTGCTCATCTCCATAGGATCAGGGCAGGTCCCTGTTCCAAAATCAGCTGCACTGCTGCACCCAACTTCCTGCCAGTCAGGAATCCCATCGTTGTCATCGTCTACATCTTCGGTATCTGCTATTCCATCTTTATCTGAATCTGCATTTCCACAGCTGGCAATGTCATCAGGATCGGTATCCCGGATGACAATCAGGTGCCCACCCGTTTCTGAAGGCACCATGCTCCGCTCTACCGACTTACGCGACCCATTTACAGTTACAAAGGTGACCAGGACGTTGTAAGCGACATCAGGTCCGTTGGGGAGTCCAAAATGTACTCTGTCCGGGGCATCTGTGCCGTGTCCCGAGACAGTGGGAACTTCGCGGATCCCACTGATCACCTTGCCGTCACAATCTTTCAGTACGATGTTTGCTCCGATAGCAGCGCGGTAAACCCCACTTCCCAGGTCAATCTGGGGTTCTACAAACAGGTAGTTTTCATCATCCAACTCATTGCGCCAAAGCTGGTTCGGCTGGCTTGAGATATTAATGTACAAGTCCAGGTCTCCATCATTGTCATAGTCGCCAAAACTTGCGCCTTCTGCGTTTCCGTTTGCGTTGATGTTGTAATTATTTTGGGTAAACGACAGCGTCCCCCCATCAGGGGTATTGTTGATGAACAAGTAGCTTGTACCTGAACTAGCCGATACGAACAGGTCTACTTTTCCATCGTTGTTTATATCTCCAACGGCACAGCCATCATTATTGGAGGGAGGAGCGACCCCGGAAGAAAGCCATGGTTCTCCATAAGAACCTGACAGGGTCGGCTGCAGGGTACCGCCATTGTTCACCCAAATCTGATCGGTGTCATTGTCGGTCCAATAGAGGTCATAGTCCCCATCGTTATCAAAATCTGCAAAAACTACCCCTCCTTTATTGCTGTTATTTGCGTCTCCAATATCTTGCCCACCATTAAATGTTCCATCCCCCTGGTTGACAAAAAAGTCATTCTCGTTTCTTTTTCGGGCAATAATGTCTACGTCCCCGTCATTGTCATAGTCGAGACAAGTACCATAATCACCATCCGTAGCACTGGTAGGGAGACCTGAAGTTGCAGGATCTGTGTAGGCAAAGCTGAATGACCCATCCCCCGGGTTGCTGTAAATATCAATACCGTAGTTGTGATTTTCCAAAATGATGTCCAGCCACCCATTATTGTCATAATCTGCCAGAAAAACTCCTTCAAAGTTGGTTCCTCCAGGGATGCTGGTAATGTTGAAATCAGCCGTTCCAAAACTGTAGTTCGGCGGTCCAGAGTTTTGAAACACCTGTAACAGCTCATTTCCCCCAGTAATTAAATCAACGTACCCGTCATGATTGACATCTGCCAGGATGCAGCTACGCTCTGTTTCGTCAGACTTACTTGAATTGTCACAATCGGTGCACTTTGAGGCGGTGACATCCGTAAAAACTGGATTATCTGCATCACAATCCGACCAGAATACCCGTGTACCGGGACTTTTGCCCTTTGAATTGACCACCAGGTCAAGGCAGCCATCTGCGTTGATGTCTCCCCAGGCAAACCCTCCATCAGCAGAACGATTTATGGCGATATCACCGCCTGCATGGCCTGATGCGGTGGTCGCAACATTTGTAAAGGATGGGATGCCTGTACCCAGATTTGTGGTCACGCCAAAAACGCCAGCCAATGTCACCAAGCCTGCAAAGGCATTTCGGACCAATGTATTTTTCAGAGATACAGAGACAGATGTTCGAGGTTCGAGGCTGAGTTTGGGCCGCATGTTTTCTGAATGGATTGATGAAAAAAGTAGCTATCCAAAATTCAACTATCGAAATTCTTATTCAGAAGACATTTTCAGAATTGTTTTACATAGGTTAGTTTTTAAGAAAAAAAACCAGCTAGCAGAGTGGCAGGCTGGCTTTCCTGGATCAAAATGCATTCTTATGAGGCCAACCTGTGGATAAACAATGTAAGGGGGTGAAGGAAGTAAAAACAGATTTCGTAATTCTGCTATCTTTACGGCATGCCGTACCTTTCAAATCCAGCATTGCCTTTTATTCGAGAGGATTATCCGGGAAACCGTTTTGAGAATGGGCAATTCCTCAATGATGCTCATATAGAATTTGAGCAAACCTCGTTTTGGGAGGTGGTTAAATGGCAGATTGGCAAGAATCCCCAAAAAGCAGAAAAGAAGGCCGACGAATTTATACTAGAGGTAATTCCGGGTGCTGATTTTGTTACGGATGACCGCGACTTGATCGTATGGTTGGGCCATGCTTCATTTTTTATCCGTCTGGCGGGGGTTAGTTTCCTGACAGATCCTTGTTTGCGGTCTCTTCCCATGATTCCCAGAAAAGTGGGGCTGCCTTGTGAAATCCGTGAACTCAAAGGCATCGATTATTTATTGCTTTCGCATGGGCATCGGGATCATTTCGATAAGCCTTCCCTTCAAAAGATCATCCCAAATAATTTTGGGATTGAAGCCCTGGTTCCCCTTAAATTAGGC
>JBCDIQ010000423.1:0-4710 GCA_039024295.1 Bacteroidota bacterium
CCGTGCATCATTGGGTTCATAAAACGTACCGAGGAAGGAGGAAATATTGGGTTTGAAAAACCCATTTCCTACCACAATGAGGCTGAGTGCCAGGAAAAATAGAATTAGGCTTCCTTCAAATGCCAGCACGAAGTGGCCCAGTGCCATCAGGATGCCCCCCATCAGGATTGCCCGTCGAAATCCTAGGAATTTATCTGCCAATAGGCCGCCAATAACCGGAGCTGCATACACCAAGGCTCCATAGGCTCCATAGATTCCCAAGGACCGGGAGTCGGCGAGTTCCTGACCCATATCGAAAAAGAGCACCTTGGTCATGTACAAGGTAAGCAGGGCGCGCATCCCATAAAATGAGAAACGTTCCCACAATTCAGCAAAAAATAAGGTGAATAAGGCTTTTGGGTGGACTTTTCGTTGAGAGAATACCACGAGGGGTATCCAAATAGCCACAAAAATCCAGCCGCCCACCATTAACAATAATGCACTGTCCATATAGAGGTAGGTTGATGTGAGTGAAGTAGGTTGTTATATGTAAGGTTAGTGTACTGCCTCGGCTTCCTGAAGCTCTTCGGCTCCATGGGTCAGGCGCTTGAGGGGTTTGAGCATTGCTAATACGATAAGCCCAACCAAGGTACAGAAAACTGCAATTCCGGTAAAAATTTGGAATTCACCGGCGGTTTCTGAGTATTCTCCCACGAGTCCGGCAACCTTATTTCCAAGCCCAGTTGCTGCAAAGTAAACACCCATCATGATGGAAGCGTATTTTGCTGGGGCTAGCTTGGTAATAAACGATAAGGCAACAGGGGAGGCGCATAGCTCACCGATAGTATGGAATAAATAAGCCAGTACCAACCAGATCATGAGAGATTTTTTTACAACCTCATCTCCTTCAATTGCCACTTCTGTGCTGGCCTTTGTCATAAACAAGAATCCCCAACCCATGATGATAACTCCGACCGCCATTTTGAAAAGTGAAGAGGCTTCACCTCCATTTTTCTTTCTCCAGGCCCAATAGGAAGCCACTGGGACCCCAAAAACAATGATAAATAAGGCGTTTACAGATTGGAACCAGGAGGCTGGAACATCAAAATTCAAAAATCCAATAGATAAATCGGTCTTCTGATAAGCATATAAGTTCATTAATCCTCCAGCTTGCTCAAAAGCTCCCCAGAACACAATGATCAACAGGAATGAAAGTAACATTACTTTGATTCTATCCCATTCAATCTGGGTGAGAGGCCTATTAAATTCTTCCTGATCCTTTGAATCTGAACTTCCCATGAAGTCGCCTACGCCCTTTAGGTATTTTTGGCCTGCGACATACACAACTTGTCCAACCAACATCCCAATTCCTGCAAGTCCAAATCCATAATGCCATCCGATCTCCTCGCCCACGTATCCGACAATAAGCGCAGAAAGGAAGGCTCCGATGTTAATCCCAATGTAGAAAATAGTAAACCCTTGATCACGCCTTACATCTCCCTGTGAATATAACCCCCCCACCATGGTAGAAATGTTGGGCTTCAACATACCCACTCCGGCAATAATTAGACCTAGTCCCAAATAAAACGCCCATAAAGCTTCTACAGCTAAGATTCCATGTCCTGCACAAAGCGTAAGCCCTCCAATCATGACAGCACGCTTTTGCCCAAATACCCGATCTGCCAATATACCGCCTGGAATAGACGCCAAATAAACAAGCATGGTGTAGGTGCCATAAAGTGATAAGGCTTCAGCATTGGTCCATCCGAATCCGGGATTTGCCTCATCTGCTTTTGAGATTAAAAATAGCACCAGAATCGCCCGCATCCCATAGTAACTGAACCGTTCCCAAAGCTCAGTGAAAAACAAAATATAGAGACCTACCGGATGTCCTAAAAATTCGGGCTGTTGATTAAACCTGGGGTCGGACATTGCGGCCCCCGAACTTTTTGTGTCTGCCATAAACCAGCGTAAGTTGTTTTATTTTTGCCAAAAAAAAATCCTACTTTTGCAACACATGGGTTTCAAATGTAGGGAAGTATTTGCTTTGTGTTTCCTATTGTGCTTCCAGCGAACAGATTCATAGACTTTCAAACACGTAAATTTATGAATTGTGGAGACTTTGACAAATCGCACTCCATCATTTGACACCGATCGGCTAGCAACAGCTAATGTATGAATTTTTTCTCTCACTTCTTTTTTGACCGCCATCACCAGGATTCCCTTTTCGTGGTAGGCATATCCACCCCGGATTTGCTCTCGGTGTTTGACCGGCGCGTGAAGTTGAAAGAAAATAAACTGCTGACTCGACTTGAAGAGGAGAAAATAGCACCTGAGCTTGAGCGGTTCATGCACGGGGTACTGCGTCACCTTGAAGGCGACCGCATATTTCATTCTTCTGACTTTTTTACCTATGAGACCCACCATTTAAGTGGCTTGTTGAAGCAGGCTTTTCCGGATGGAGAAATTAAGCGGGGCTTTTTTCTGGCACATATCATGCTGGAATTATTGCTCGATAAGATTCTGATAGAATCTGATCCGCGATTCCTCGAAGAATTCTATCGGCATTTCCATGCCCGGGAGTTGGCATACATCAAATACCTGAGTGAACAAATAGCTCAACGACCGCTGCTTGAATATGAGGCTTACCTCAGGAGATTTGTCAGCAGCCGGTTCCTGTTTCGGTACCAAAATCCAGATTACATCATTTATGTACTAGAGCGGATTTTTCGTCGCGTGGGCATTTACGAATACAGGTATTTGGAATCGGTCGCTTTTCTCGACCTCATGAACCTTTATGAGAAAGAGCTTAGAGGGCGAATCCCAACGATCATAGACACCCTCAATTCACAGCTTATTCCCCTTTCCAAGACAGGCTGACACTGTAATCTGGGTACATGTTTTGGTATTTTTATTCAAGCTAAAGGTTAATACCTTTGAAATGCCGAACATATCTATCATCTATCACACAGATTATGCAATACACACTGGCTCGTGCTATCGCTTGCTTGCTATTGGGGAGCTTGTGCCTCTTTTCTCATGCTCAGGAGAGTGAAGCCAGAAAATACAGCAATGAATTTTTAAAGATTGGGGTTGGTGCCAGGGCATTTGGAATGGGTAAGGCGCAAACAGCTGTTTCTGAAGATGTTACGGCTGGATACTGGAACCCAGCAGGCCTTGCTTCTTCAGGAAAACCGCTTGACCCGGAGCTATCCTTGATGCATGCTGCCTATTTTGCGAATATTGCCAATTACAACCACGGCGGGTTCAGCATGCCCATTGATTCTGCCGGACAACGCTGGTTTGGCCTCACCCTGATCAGGATAGGCGTAGATGACATTCCCAACACCTTACAGTTACGGGATTCTGACGGCTCAATTAACCTAGATAGAATTCAGAGCTTTTCAGCCTCTGACTTTGCTGCCATGTTTTCCTACGCTTGGCGGCCGGGGAACTCTGAGCGCTTGAGCTTAGGTACCAATTTTAAGATTATTTATAGAGGGGTAGGAAGATTTGCCAATGCATGGGGATTTGGGTTGGATTTGGCGGTGAGATACAAAGTTGATAACCTCCAGTTGGGATTGGTGATAAACGACGCCACCAATACCTTTAATGCATGGACCTTCAATACCGAAACCTTTGAGGATGCATTTATCAACACCGGCAACGAAGTGCCACAAAACTCAGTTGAAATTACGAGGCCTTCTGCACGCCTAGGCATCGCCTATGATTTACAAATGGGCAGGCGGTTTTCGGCCTTGTTGGCACTTGACACCGATGTGTTTTTTGATGGTAACCGTAGTGCATCCTTGTGGAGTGGGGGAGGTGTTAGCATTGATCCACATGCTGGGGTCGAACTGGCTTACAAAAATGAGTTTGGGAAGAAAATCGCTTTCCTTAGGGGTGGCTTTTATAACCTGCAATACTTCGATGGCACTACTTCTGATACCACTCCAGATGGGGACCCAATCATTGTAGACCCAATTAATGAAATATTCCCAACCGCAGGTGTTGGGGTACTGGTTAAAAACTTTCAGATAGATTACGCACTCGCCAACATTGGTGATTTTTCTGCGAACTTACATTCGCATGTAGTTTCAATTCGTTTTGCAATCAAATAAGGTGGTTCACTAACCTTAACCAAAGGCTATGAATAAGCAGTTGATAATTGGTCTGTTCCTCTTGCTAGCTGGGCATTTTCTGTCTGCTCAGTCTTTTGATTATGGAAATGGGTGGTACAAATCAAACCCAGACCAAACTTACATAAAATTTCAGGTAAATGAAGATGGGATTTACCGGGTTACCAGGCAGGACCTTCTCAATTCAGGATTTGATCTTGCAGGGGTGGAGGCTGATATCCTGCGGCTTATCTACAGAGGGCAGGAAAAGGCTATGTATGTGGCAAAGGATGCTAATGGGGAGCTGAACTTCCTGGAGTTTTTTGGTAAAAGGAATGATGGTAAACTGGATTCTCTCCTCTATCGAGACCCTGTATCTGGTATTCATTTGTATAACGATGATTTTACCGGCAGGCGAATCAATGACCTTCAGCCTAATAAAGAGTTTAGCCTATTTACTGATACCTCTACTTATTACCTTACCTGGAAGCCCGGGGTTTTTGGCTTGCGAATACTAGAATACGTGGATGTCAGCTATGGGGCTTATTCCGCTGAACCTTATTTTTCTTACGAGGGAGTGCTTCGATTTCACCCGGATAGCATAAAAAACAGA
>JBCDIQ010000424.1:0-4710 GCA_039024295.1 Bacteroidota bacterium
AGTTTTCACAAGATACCAGTTTATTTGGTTCTGATATCCTCAATTCCATCCCATCTTTGGGAAACCCCTTGCACCATGTACTTCATCGCGTTTAATAAATGGTGCTTGGCTGTCTTGTCCCTGGGGTTTATATCCAAAACTTTCTGAAACTGCTTGGAAGCTTCCGGGAAATCTCTACTGAAATAGGCTTTGACCCCCTCCTGGTAATTACCAAACGATTGAATTTTGGCCTGGATTATTTCTGGCGGATCCCCATCAATGATTTCATAGATGCCAATGGCGTTCTTTTTCCCCTTCACCCTCACCTTACCCAGGAATCGATCCTTGTAACTGTCCAGGTTTTCTACACTTTCCAACACATCCTCGCTCACCAGAATAGAAGACCCATAGAGTTTAGTCAAGCCTTCCATCCTGGCGGCGGTGTTCACCGTATCGGCTACTACCCCAGCTTCCATTCTTTCTTTATCTCCAATAATGCCCATCCGGAGCGGGCCAAAATGAATGCCCACCCCAACTTTTATAGGCTTTCGCTCTTTTACCGCCCGCTCCAAGTTGTATTCATCCAGTTTTTTATGGATCCCAATGGCTGCTTTCACTGCCTGTTCTGAGTTTTCTTGAAAAATGGCCATGATCCCATCCCCATAATACTGGTTCACAAAACCGCCAAACTCCTTGATGATGGGACCAATCCGACCCAGATAAGCATTGAGAAAATTGAAATTCTCTTCAGGAGTCATAGTTTCGGCAAGGTTGGTATAGGAGCGAATGTCCGAGAACAGGACCGCTACTTTCTTTTCCACCTGATCCCCCAGCTTTAAGTCTAGCACGGAATCTCGTCCTAAGGCACTCACAAATTCATGCGGCACAAACCTCACATAGGCCTCGTTCAGCCTCATGAGGTCATGATTTAGCTGAGCCCGCATTCGGTCTGCTTCTTTGAGTTGTTCATTCAGCCGCTGTTGAATGTCTAACTCTGCTTGTTTTCGCTGAAGTTTTCGTTCTTCCATTCGGTACACCAAATAGATCACGCCAATAAACAACGCCAGGTAGCATACATAGGCAAGCCACGATTGCCACCAGGGAGGGTTTACCTTGATGGGAAAAACTACTGCGTTTTTTGTCCAAACTCCATCGGGATTGGCAGCCTTCAATTCAAACTCATATTCTCCTGGAGATAAATTGGTAAAAGAAACAAAGTCCCTATTCAACTGAGTCCAATGGTGATCCTGCCCTTTGAGCCTGAAGGAATAGGTATTTAAGCTTGGCTGCTCAAAATGAAGGGCAGCAAAATTCAGGGAAATATTGTTCTCCTGGTAGGGAAGCACAATCCCTTGGCTGCCAGATGATACCTCTTGACCTCCCAGATGTAGCGCATGGGAGAGCAAATTGATGGTATCAATGGATTTACTCCCCACCTGAATCTCTGTCAGGACGAGTCCCGGAGGTATTTCACTTACATGGAGCCTTTGAGGATTAACCAGGTTCAACCCATTTATTCCGCCAAAAAACAACTCCCCTTGCGCATTTCGAAAATACGCCTGGCCATTGAATTCATAGCTCTGGATTCCATAGGAAAGTCCAAAGTTCTGGAACTGGTTTCCAATAGGTCCCCTGGGATCAAAGCAGGAAATTCCCCGGTTGGTGCTTAACCAAAGTTTGCCCTGGTTATCTGGCAAAATGCCATACACCAGGTTATTGGGAAGCCCATCCTTTTCGGTATACCTGGTGAAGCGGCCGTTTTGAGGCTCAAATCTATTTAATCCCGCATTTGTCCCAATCCACAATATTCCCTGGCCATCTTCATACACACATTGAACCCAATTGGTGCTCAGGCTATTGGGGTTATCTGTCTGATGGACATATCGCTGAATGTGACCAGTTTCCTTGTTTAGGCGGTTGAGCCCGCCGTAGGTAGCTATCCAGAGGTAGCCATCTTTTGATTGAAAAACTGCCCGGATATCATTGCTGCTCAAGGTCTCTTCTGATGCTGGGTCGTATTGATAATGGCGAAAGGTTTCCTGCTTGGGATTCCAGCAACTAAGCCCTCCTCCAAAGGTTCCTATCCAGATGTCACCCTCCCGATCTTCAAATAAATACCGAGCGAATGGGTGCAAAAGCCCATCCGCCTGCGTGCCTGCCTCAAAGAGTCGTAGTTTTTCGCCTTTGTTGTTCAATTGGACCACTCCCTGATCAGTGGCAACCCACACATGGCCTTTTGTATCAGCCATGACATGCATGCACATGTCTGATGGCAAATTTCCCTTAGAGATGGTTTTGTATTGTTCTGTAGACCGATTTAACCTACTTATTCCACCCCCAGCCGTTGCCACCCAAATAGCCCCATCACTTGTTTGTGTAATTCCCCTTACCATGGGGTGGCTCATGCTGTTAGGATCTTTGGGCTTGTGCGGAAAATGCAAAAAGGTTTGAGAGGCCCGATCAAACCTGTCTACTCCCCCACCAAAGGTCCCTATCCATACCACCCCACTTCTGTCCTCAAATAGAGATAGGAGGCGATCCTTTCCTAGGCTATATGCAACGTCTACTTGGTGACGAATGGGTTTAAAACGAGCACTTTTAGGCTCAAAAACGAAAAGTCCTTGTTCCTGGGAACCCAGCCAAAACATCCCATAACGGTCTTCCAGGATGGACCGAAAGTCATTGCCTGGCTCAAAGGACTCACTTTTAATTGGTTGATATTGGATAGTTTTCCCATTCTCATCAATCAAAAACAACCCCTTACTGGTCGCCAGCCAAATACCGGGCTTGGTATCAGAAAAAACCAAAGCTCGAATCGCAGTTCCTTCAGGGACCTGCCCTACCTGAATTTGGAAAGTATATGGGGTATCATTGAGGGCCAATGAAACAAGGCCATTCTCTTCTGTTCCCACAAACAGGTTTTGATCCAGAATCCCCATACAATTAATGCCTCTTAACGCTTCCCATTCGGCTAATTGGTAGGGTTTCGCATGTTGAGGATCGAGCTTCCAGAGTCCTTTTGATTGGGTACCTATCCAAATCTCACCAGAAGGGCCTTCTTCCAAGGAGAGCACCTTGCCAAAATCACGGCTATTCGGGTCTTTGTTCAAAGAATATTGGGTAAAAACTCCTGTAACCGGGTTGTAGCTGTTAAGCCCTCCCCCATAAGTCCCTATCCAGATAAGGCCTTTTTTATCCACTAAAATTGCCCTTACATCATTGTAGCTCAAACTGTTGGTGTCACTGGGATCATTCTTAAAATAGGAGAAGGAATAGCCATCATAGCGATGGAGACCATCTTCAGTCCCCATCCATAAGTACCCAATCTGGTCCTGCACCACTGTGTATACATTTGCCTGGGATAACCCATCTTCCAGTGAGATATGATCAAACTTTGGGAGAAACAACTGCCCTCTTGCCACCAGTCCCAAGAGGATCAGGCTACAACAAATGATGCCAGTGATTATTCGTGTTTTCATTCACGCATTATGAGCAGGCGGCCGCGGCCTGTTCCCTGAGATGTCTCCAAGATAAAGGGATAAACCCCTGGTGCCAAATCCCCAAGGAGAATTGTTTTTTGATTTTGGACATTTAGGACTACCTGGCCGGCAGGGGTTAGCAGGCGAAAGGTTCCTTCGGTGAAATTCTGTAGGTGAACCTCTCTGGTAGTGGGATTGGGATAAACCCGAATGGCTGGTACATCGGCCACCATGTCCATTTCAGCAATGATGTTTACCTCGTGGTAGCCATTCCCTTGATTGCCGAGGTAACGGCCCCAGGAAATCCTGCCGGGAACCACCGGAAGTTGAAACCGCTCTACCCTCGCACCATCCATGCTGTACCAATTGTCGTTTCTGGTTTGGTACATGTACACCACCTCAAATTTCCCATCTCCTTCCAGGTCATCAATGAGCGGCATGCTGAAGAAATTGATCCCACTTCTGGGCGGACCAATAGTGGAAAGACGGTCATCATTAAAATCTCTGACCACCATTTGGGTAGTTAGGCGGACTTGTTGAAACCCTGCGTCATAATTGTCCATGAATAGCACTTCATCTACGCCATCATTGTCCCAATCCAAGGCGTTAGCTGAGCTAAATTGCACAACTGAACTGGTATCCTGCCACATAATGGTCCCATCGGCTCCATCAATCAGCACCTGCACAAAGCCTTGGTAAAAAGGCCAATTACCGATTCCATAGGCTGCAAATATGTCCAGCTGGTCGTCGCCGGTAAACTCCCCAATTGTCGGAGATACATAGTGCTCAGCTTGTGGCAGGGTAATTTCCCAGACTTTTTGGAAAGATTGGCCATCCAATACATAAATAGATTCCTTCAGTCCGGGAATTGCCAAGTCGGCAATGCCATCCTTGGTGAAATCTCCTAAACTCGGAACGGCTACAAATCCTTTTGTTGAATTAACAACGAGCCTTTCAGGTGGATGTGCACTGTTGTTGGCAAGGCTGTCAAGAGGGATTTTGTATACCCCTCCCCCTACTGTTTCGCCACCTGTTCCAAGGATTACCTCTGAAATTGAACCCGATTCGATCAGTAAGGGCGAAAAATAGGTCTCTTTTTGGTCAGGCGTAGAGATGCTTCCCAGCATTTCCCCATTCAAGCTACTTAATATGAGGCATTTGCCAGCAGGTCGGAGGGTATCAGCGGCATTCACCCTGGCATCACCTCCATTTGAGCACACCAAATCTAAATAGCCGTCTGCATTCTGGTCTG
>JBCDIQ010000425.1:0-4688 GCA_039024295.1 Bacteroidota bacterium
AAATATTATGGCCTTACCCCCCGGCAATATTTGATGGATATCCGAATCGAGAAATCCAAAGTATTCCTGAAAACAGGCTTGTCCGTTACCGAAACCTGCTTTGCAGTGGGGTTTGAAAGTGTGGGGTCATTCAGCAGCTTGTTTAAGCGAAAAACCGGTATGCCTCCTGCCCAATTTCAAAAAGAGCAACTTTCGAGAAGCAAAGGCACCGATAATTCTTGAACTTGTGCCCCTTACCTCAAGCTAGAAAGTCCCTAAAATTATTCTCTCCTGTTCTACTCTTTGATCCATTCTACCATGAAAAGTACTGTATCAATCCTGTTATTGCTGAGCATAATCGCAGCAAGCTGTACAGACACAGCAGCCAACAAGGCTGCCCTCGCGGAGCTAGAAACTTTACGAGTGGAAAATGACAGCCTGAAGCAGATGGTCGACCAGCAACAGGCCATGATGAATTCCAACATCATGACCTTCCTGACCTTCCAAAAAGAGGATGCGGAGCAGGCCATGAACTTTTACATTGGACTTTTTGAGAATTCTGAAATTGTCAACCTGGCCCGCTGGGGAAAGGACGCCCCTGGCAAAGAAGGCACCATCATGCAGGCCACCTTTAAGTTGGATGGGAAGCTGTACATGTGCAGCGACAGCCCGCCGGTACATGATTGGGACTTTACCCCTGCCGTCTCAAATTTCGTGGAATGCGAGACCGAAGGCGAATTGAAAAAGTTGTTTACCAAGCTTTCTGAAAATGGAACCGTATTCATGCCAATCGGCAATTATGGATTCAGCCGACAGTTTGGGTGGGTGGTTGACCCATTTGGCGTTTCCTGGCAGTTGAACTTGCAGTGAGAAAAAGCGTACTGTTAACAGCAGGGGTCGTATGCCGTTCAGTTTGGGCTTGCCTGTGCTAGTTAATAGCTTCAACATTCAAGGGATCTAACAGAAATGGGTGAATTTATTGCCGGAATAATTTTCGAAATAGTTGGTCAGGTTATTTTTACACTTGTAGGCTATCTACTCGGCTATCCGGGAGCTGCACTCCGCTGGTTCATCTCACGGACCTGGAAGTCCCAAAAGAGCTTTCAAGCCTTCGTTGACGATGGTAATCTTCTAAATGGCCTGGTATTTATTTTGGCTTGTGGCCTGTTGATTTTCGGCCTGTATCAGTTGGGGAACCTGAAAGTATTTTCGTAAGGAAATTCATCAGGCATTGCCTGATCCATGGACGTCTATAGCACAGTCATTTTTTGGTGGCGTATTAACGAGAAAGATGAAGAAGATGTCAAAAAGTATAAATATATCGGGAATGTGATTTCAGTGTTGTCGATAGTTTGCTTTGCCACCGTGATGTTAATTTTTAGGTTACATGAAGATAATTTCCCTACCAAATAGGTATTTTGTAGGCCAAGAACCTCACCCCATTCCTTATCTCTCCAGACAATCATCAATGGACCTTCATTCTTTTTTAACGTTCAAAAAACTGTTCACAGAAGAAGAATGCGTCAAAATTGACCGTGCGTTTGAGGGGGAAACCATTCCTAAAGGAACTTTGATTCAACAGGCCAATAGGTATTCCCGAAGGGTGTTGTTCATAGAATCCGGGTTACTCAGAACCTATTATGTCAAAGAAGGGAAGGACATCACGCATTTCTTTTTCGATGAAAACTACCTCATCGCACCGGTAAACAGCATTCTGTACCATACAACCGAACGTTACCAATGGGAAGCAATTGAGGAGTGTCATGTAAAAATTAGGAGGATCAAAGAATTTTGTACCGCCGTTATCAGAACGGCGTATATTTCCTCCGGTCAGAGACCGGAGGTACATCTTATGCATAGCATGAGATGCAAATAGCCCTTCTTTTTCCGAAATTCATCACAGTTAAAAGCCCCATATCCTGATTTGAAGAACGATAGATTAAAAACAGCAAGTAAAAATGATAGCTAGAAAGTACGCAGGCCTGCAAATCTTTCTCCCCTACGTATGGGTTCACGCAGTGGGCCAGCATACCATCACCTATTGTGAAAAGGATCAACTGCTATTCAGCAATTGCTTTACATTCAACATGGAGGAGGGGATCTTTTTGTACGAATGAATATCTTTTGGCTAAAAGAACAGGAGGTGAGGTGTATGAGAATAAGATCAATCCACGGTATTTACCTCTACCTAACAGCATAAAAAGACTTGAAAACATGGTTCAGGCAAATACCATCTTAGGCTGGGCGCTACTGATTGGAACCCTCATCGCTCAACTGGGAATTACGGTAATCACAACAAAAATGGGACGAATGATGCCCTATTATGCCTTTTTGACTGCCATGGTATTTATCCCATTTATGATTACCGCAATTGCAGGGGTATTGAACCGAGAACGAAACCTCAAAATCATCAAGATCAGCATGGGGATTGGCCTTCTTTTTCAGGTGATATTTTCTCTCAGTTTACCGCTATTTTTTGATAAAGAATTTGCCTATGTGGGCCTTTTAGGAGTATCCCTAGCGTTGGTCGTATGGTACTTCAGACGGAACGTGGAGCTACAATTATTGGTTGTAAATTCCGTTGGAGCAGTTGCCTGCATGGCCATCTTGTGGCTAGCATTAACTAGCATAGGAATAATATAAATGCCCAAAAGATATGGCGGTCTTTTGCCTAACGAATTGGTAATTCCTGCAAAAAAACTCACCCCCAACACATACGATGGAAATAAGACTGTACATACTAATGATCTTAATCGGGATTCTCATTTTTTATTCTCGAGAAATGAGGTTCATGCCGAATTACGTGTACCATCCTGATGGATGGCATTTAGTGGTGCCCATGCTGTTTTTCTATTCCTTGCTCGCCATAGCTGCTTGCTTGTCGGTATTCTTGATGATAAGGAAAAAAACACTATTCAAAGATGTAACGGTAATCATGATAAGCTCAACCTTATGCTTTGCAATGATGAACGATACCAAAGAGTACTCAGCGGAAATTGGGTATATAGGTATGGCAATTATCGCATGTGTGCTATTGGTTATGTGCCTGAGGGTGAGCTAACAAGAGACCTACAATCCTAGTCTCTTGAGTCAACGGTCTAAGGCGTAGTTTTAAATTTATTGGATAAATAAAATGAGAAAGCTAGTTATCATTTTGGTGATAAGTTTCACAACCCTTGGGAGTTGTAAACAGTTAGATGATGCTTATTTAGATGAAAAATTTGAATTCACGATTGACTTCCATCCTTCGTTTCATGATCAATTAAGGGTTATCATCCGAAATGATGGGAACCAGCAAACAGGTGAAATGCGCCAGATAATTTTCTATCCTGATAAACTTAGTGATGCTCACCTAAAAGGTGAAAATTTTGAGTGCTCAGACAGCTTGCTAGGCCACAAGTTTGATAACTTTAGCTCAGATAATTTGATCCAGCTCAAACCGATCGAGTTTGCGACCATCCCTCCAATAAATTTTCAACAGTTCAAGACCAGCCTAAGACAGGTAGATTTAAGGACAAAAGGAGATCTAAGGAAAGAAGGATGGACGGATGGTATTTCCATCCTTTTCAGGTATAAATCAAATTCGGTTGACAATCTGTTCGCATTTCGATGTCCATTCCCCTCTGACACATTGGATTTCAAAGTAGTTGATGCTGTCCTGAATGTCATGGAAAGTTCCTTTCATTCCAATACTGCCAATGAGCAGCTAAAGAGTTTGAGAGAATATTTTTAATTAACACGTTGGTCGGTAACAGGTATATTAATGAACCCGTGAAAAAAGCGATGCCACCCATCATTACCCAGTGCCTGCTGCTAAGAGAAATAGGCAAATCAGATATCCATCATATCTACCAAGGACTGCACATCCCCTTGTCACCCACTACTACGGCATAAGCTACAACAGCATGGATGCTACGCAAGTGCAAATGACGTGGTATGAAGAGCCGACACAATACTGGTGGGCCATTTGTTCCATCGATAACCAAACATTTTATGGAGCTGGAGGACTAAATGATGTATCTGAGGTCCATAAAAAGGCTGAAATTGGCCTTTGGCTACTCCCTGAGCATTGGGGGAAGGGCATCATGTCAGAAGCGATGCACTGCATATGCAACTATGGGTTTGACCAATTGGGGCTCCACCGAATTGAAGGGTTTGTGGAATCCGAGAATCAAAACTGCAAAAAGGCCATGGCCAAACTCGACTTCACGTACGAAGGGACCATGAAGGACTGTGAAATCAAAAATGGCCGCTACATTAGCGTTGATATATATGCGAAACTGAGGAAAACTGATGCCAATGATACGGTCTAAGGCCAGAGTTACTGTCCAACTACCTCTTCCTTCTTTCAAAGGACAACCGCAAAAGAGAGACCATAAAATGCGGCTTTGTAACTAATGGGATTATTGAGATATTGACCAAAGAATCCTCTTAAAAAAAATAGCCTCATGGAACTAGATAGGATACTCATGTTTGCCTCCATCGGAATATTTATCCCGCTGGTTATGGGATTCCTGAATCGATCAGCGGGAAAAGAGATCGAACCAATAAATGGGCAAACTCTCACCTTACGGCTACATAGCTTTTATCAGATCGGTGGTTTTATCATAATCGGGATTGGGCTACTTTTCTCCTTTTTCATTGTAACGGATGAAACTGAAACCAACCCTTTTACCTTCTTTATATCCCTTTGGATATGTTGTTTGCTG
>JBCDIQ010000426.1:0-4686 GCA_039024295.1 Bacteroidota bacterium
CCTCAATCCCATTCACTTAAGAAATGATATGGGAATTTTGTGGGAAAACTACATGGTAAGTGAAAGGATAAAGGCGCAGCATTATTCGGATATGCTGGTGTATAACTATTTCTGGCGAACCTATGACCAACAGGAAATTGATTGGATAGAGGATCGTGGCGGTCAATTATACGGATACGAGTTTAAATGGAGTGCCAAAAAGGCCCCGAAAGCTCCCGGGGGATGGAGATCCAATTATCCCAATGCAGAATTTAAGGTAATTCATCCCGATAATTATCGGACTTGGTTGCTACAGGAAGGTTATTTCTAGAGCTATTTTGACCCAATTAACGTAAATTGAGTCAACTAACTGACTCAATTTACGTTAAAATAGTCAATTCTGCTTCTCTCGCTCCTCCCGGGGCACCCACTTTTTCCCAATAATAGGTCGCCGTTTAAAGGGCTTGGTCTCATCAAACAACTTACGGTAGGTCACCAGGATTTTACTGCGGTCACAATACAACATATCCGCAATCCGCATCATGGTGGGGTTAAAGTCTCCAAGCCAGCCCATTTCAAACTGGTCATAGCGTTTGATGCGCTGGTGGGTAAATTGGGCACTGCGTACCATAGCAGCCTCTACCCCTTTGCGCTGGTATTCGGGCACCACGCCGTATACCATCCCAAAGAGTTTGTTCACCCGCTTGATCTTGAGGTGGTAGAAAAATTTCACCTTGGACCACCAGTTGAACTTGCCGTTGAGGTGCTTGATCACCTGGTTGAGTTCGGGAATAGAAATGAAAAAGCCGACGGGCTCCCCATTGTGGTAGCAAAACACAATCGTATCCTCATCCAGGATGGGCTTCAACTGGTTGATCAGGGCGACTGCCTGGATTTTTCGCATGGGCTGAAAGGCTGGAGTTTTGGACCATGCGCGGTTGTAAATTTCCCGGAAATCCTCGGCGTATTTCTCCAGTTTCTTTTTCGAGAAACGAGGAAAGGTATACTCGGGGTTCTCCATCAGGCGGTCCGCCATATCCGTGTAGCGCGGATCAATGTCATCTAACACCCCACGGGAGAAACAGTATTGCTCATAAAAAGTCTGGAAGCCATAAGCTTCGAAAAACTTCTGGTAATACATGGGATGGTGGTTCATCCCATAGAGCGGAGCGGTGCTGGTTTTGACCAACAATCCCCAGAATTTGTCCTTTTCTCCAAAGTTGATGGGGCCATCCATAGCCTCCATGCCGCGCGCCTGAAGCCACTCCTTGCATCGGTCAAACAGCATGAAGGCTGCTTCTTGGTTATCGACGCATTCGAAAAACCCCATGCCTCCGGTGGGCTGGTCATGCTTTTTCGCTTCGCGCTTATTGATGAAGGCGGCGACCCGGCCAATCGTTTTATTCTGATCATTTACTAGGATCCATCGTTCCAACTCCCCATGGCGGAAGTATTTGTTTTTACTTTTATCAAAAACGGCTTCCACGTCGTGGTCCCAGGGTTGAATCCATAAAGGGTCATCCTTGTAAATTTTGAGGGGAAGACGGAGGAATTCTTTCTGGGTTCGGGAGTCCTGAACAGTGAGTAACTTCATATGCAAGCTGGCTCTTCCTTTGGGCTAAAAAGAATGAAATGCCCAAGGGGTAGGAATGAATTTGGGGCAAAGTTAGGAAAATTGCCCCAAATCTTTGAGTGCCCAATAACAAGGCGTACTTTTGCACTTTCCATTTACCAGAAGACCCATATGAGCACCGTTGTTGAAGTAAATCCTGCTCTGGCCGAACAGCTTGGCCTTACCGAAGAAGAGTTTAAGCGCATCTGCGAAATCCTGAGCAGAACGCCCAATTTTGTGGAATTGAGTGTCTTTTCGGTGATGTGGAGTGAACACTGTTCCTATAAAAATTCTATCCTACAGCTAAAAACCCTCCCCAAGGAAGGGCCCAAGTTATTGGCAGCTGCCGGAGAGGAGAATGCAGGTTTGATGGACCTCGGGGATGGACTGGCTGTGGCCTTCAAAATTGAGTCTCACAACCACCCTTCTGCGATCGAACCCTACCAAGGGGCAGCTACCGGGGTAGGAGGTATTCACCGGGATATTTTTACCATGGGGGCACGTCCCATTGCTTCGTTGAATTCCCTTCGGTTTGGAGATCCAGAACTGGCCCGGACCCAGCATTTGGTAAAAGGAGTGGTAAAAGGAATTGGCGATTACGGGAATGCTTTTGGGGTGCCCACTGTGGCGGGAGAAGTCTATTTTGACCCTTGCTACACGATCAATCCTCTGGTAAATTCGATGTCTGTAGGAATAGCTGAAGTTGGTAAGACTGCTTCTGCCACGGCTGAAGGGATTGGTAACCCGGTGTTCATCGTGGGCTCTTCTACCGGAAAAGATGGAATCCATGGGGCAACCTTTGCTTCAGAGGACATCAGTGAGGATTCTGAAGAAAAACTCCCTTCTGTTCAGGTGGGAGACCCATTTACGGAAAAACTATTATTGGAAGCTACCCTTGAAGCCATCCAAACGGGGGCATTGGTCGGCGTTCAGGACATGGGAGCTGCAGGTATCACCTGCTCCAGTTCTGAGATGTCTGCAAAAGGGGAATCCGGCATGGACCTCTGGCTGGAAAAAGTGCCTACCCGTCAAGAGGACATGGAAGCCTGGGAAATATTGCTTTCAGAATCTCAGGAGCGAATGCTGTTGGTGGTTCACAAAGGTCGTGAGGCGGAGATATTGGAGATTTTCGAAAAATGGGACCTGAACTGCGTAGAGATTGGCGTCGTGACTGACACCGGGAATATCCGCTACTTCATGAATGAAGAATTGGTAGGAGAAGTTCCTGCGGAAGATTTGGTATTGGGCGGAGGGGCTCCTGTGTACGTGCGGGAACAGAAACGTCCGGCTTACATGGACGAGATTGACGCATTCGATCCTGCTCAGGTACCTTCGGATGTTGACCCCAAAGAGGTGCTACATTTTTTGCTCCAGTTGCCTTCCATTGCCTCTAAAAAATGGATTACCCAGCAGTATGATTCCATGGTGGGAACTGCGAATATGTCTACGAATGCACCTTCTGATGCAGCTGTTGTACGACTAATGGGGCGTGACCAGGCGGTATTGGTGACCACCGATTGCAACTCGCGCTATGTATATGCCGATCCCGAAAAAGGCTGCGCCCTCGCAGTAGCGGAGGCAGCCCGAAATATTGCCTGCAGCGGAGGTATCCCAGTGGGGGTAACCAACTGCCTCAATTTTGGCAACCCCTACAATCCTGAGGTGTACTACCAGTTTGCACATGCCATCAAAGGCATGAAAGCAGCTTGCGAAAAGTTTCAAACCCCTGTCACTGGGGGAAATGTCAGTTTCTATAATCAGTCTGAAACAGGCCCAGTTTTTCCTACGCCTACGATCGGCATGGTGGGCATTATGGAAAAAGCCTCCCAAAATGCCATGTCTCTCGATTTCAAAGAAGTAGGAGATAAGCTCTATCTCCTGGGCGAACAGGTGGAAGATATCGGGTGTTCGGAGTACCTCTACCGCTATCATGGCGTAGCCAATAGCCCTGCTCCTCATTTGGACCTTGATGCCGAAAAGGCCCTTCAGGAAAGCTTGCTTCACTTGATTCAGCATGGCCTGATCAACTCTGCTCATGACCTGGCAGAGGGCGGACTGATGGTAGCTGTTACAGAAAGTGCCTTCCCAAGGGGACTCGGTGCTTCCCTTGAGGTAACCCCCGAAATACGCATGGATGCATTCCTCTTCGGAGAAGCCGGAGGCCGTGTGCTTGTCTCTGTCGATCCAACGCTGGAGGAAAAATTCCTCCAGGCAGTTAACGTGCCCGCTTTATCCATTGGAACTATAAAAGGGAATGAAGTGGTGCTGAATGGCAACAGCTTAGGAACAGTTACAGAACTAGAAGCACTGTACGAAGGGGTTTTGCCAGGATTGATGATGAAATAATTCCCTACAAAAGGTTGAACCCCAGCACTACCGACACAGACTGATAATTTGATTTCCAGGTGGGGAATTGATTGAGCAGGCTTCGACCTGTTCCGTACTGGATGGATGCCTGATACCGATTTTTATAGGTATAGCCTGCGCTGAAAATGTAACTCAGGCTACTGTTTATGCCCAAATAATCTTCTCCTCCCAAAGTAAGATCTCCCTGAAGGACGTAGTCTGGCACAATGCTGGCGTCTACAAATACCTTGGAGTAAGAATTAAGGAACATATAATACCTGACCCCAATAGGAAGCTCTATGGATTGATAGCTGAGCACCATGGGCTGGTCAAAAATGCCAACTTCCTCGTCTTCATAATACTGAAAAGTAGGCTCAAACACGATCGCCCACTTATTCTTGTTATACGGTAAGATGTATTCGAGCTGAATCCCTACCCTTGCCCCAATTTTTGTGTCATACTCTGCGTCATTTGCGTCCGTTCGGTCATTGTCCATAAAGAATGAGTTGGTGCGGACCCCTGCCCTCACAAATAGGTTGATTAAGTCTTTTCGCTTTTTCTGAAGTTGGTGATAGTTGATGCTTCCGCCTCCCTGTTCCTCATTATAAGCTTGTACCCATTTGGTTAAATCCGCCCTGCGGTAATTGAGGTTCTGTGCATCAGTAAGGCCGTATTTTTTACAAGGAAGGAGTTGGTACAGTTGGCTCCTGAACCGAACATTCTCCTGCGTATTTGTGTAATTCTCAGAG
>JBCDIQ010000427.1:0-4684 GCA_039024295.1 Bacteroidota bacterium
ATCGGAGAGAGGTTTGAGGTGTTAGCTGTCAGGTTAGAGGTTGTTGGTGTTGCCACTTCAACTGGAGCTGCTACACTCGCCTCAACGGGTGCTGCAGCTGCTTCTACCACTTCACTTGAGCTCCCCAACAAATCCAGAATGTCCTGGATGGTGCGCTTTTCACCCAGTGCCTGTGCATCTATTTGTGCCAAGGCAGGATGTTGCTCCTGAACCGCACCGAAGATTTCTACGCGCTTGATCGAGTCGATTCCCAAATCTGCCTCGAGGTCCATACTCGGCTCCAGCATCTCTTCAGGATAACCAGTCTTCTCGCTGATAATAGAAAGCAGGATCGGAGAAAGGTTTGAGGTGTTAGCTGTTGGGTTGAAGGTGGGTGGTGTTGCCACTGCTACTGGAGCTGCTACTGGAGCTGCTACTGGTTGGGGAGTTGGTGCCGCAGCTGCTGCTACCACTTCACTTGAGCTGCTTAGCAAATCCAGAATATCCTGGATGGTACGCTTTTCACCGAGTGCCTGCGCATCTACCTGTGCCAAGGCAGGATGTTGCTCCTGAACCGCACCAAATATTTCTACACGCTTGATCGAGTCAATGCCCAAATCTGCTTCGAGGTCCATGCCTGGCTCCAACATCTCTTCGGGATACCCAGTCTTCTCGCTAATGATTGACAACAAAATCGGAGAGAGGTTTGAGGTGTTAGCTGTCAGGTTAGAGGTTGTTGGTGTTGCCACTTCCACTGTGGGTGGTGTTGCCACTTCAACTGGTGCTACTACGCTTGCCTGAACAGGGGCAGCGGCTGCTTGAGGCTGTACAGAAGTAGGTTTTACTGCACCATTCCCATTGGAAGAACCATTTGAATACAATGACCTGCCATTGGTTGGAGGGGTTGGCAAGTCTCCATTTAGTTCTTGCAAAAATGCACGGGTAGCCTCTGCTTGCTGTTCAATTTGCTGACGTAACTGACGAAGCTTTTCGTCCTGCTGGGCCTGAAAGGCGGCCAACTTTTGCGTTATCGAATCCTGAGAAGTCGCTACTTCAACAGGTTTTTCGACTTCTACAACCTTTTCGACTTCAACAATTTTTTCAACCTCAACGATCTTTTCTACTTCAACGATTTTCTCAATTACTTTCTGATCGCGGTTGATGGTGTATTCATCTGCAAGTCCTTGTTTAAAGGCTTTCTTGGTTCCAGGACTCATGTAATTATTCCCTTCCAGGATTACATTCATCTTGGCCTTCTGCAACGGCTTTAGGGGAAGCTGCTGATAAGGGTCAACATAGGTGAGGCTCTGACCAAGAACTGTCAGCCGAACAAACGCTTCCTTTAACTGACGGTCACTATTTTTGCTTGAACTCGGATTTATCGCTATCGAAATATGCGGACGACCTTTAAGGATATCACTGACCAGATTTGTAAGGATTCTTTTTGGGCCAAACTCCACGAAAACAAATGCACCCTGTTGGTACATCTGCTCAATCTGGTCCCTGAAATAGACTGGATTAAGGATATGATCCTTAAGTAACGCTTGAACTTCGCTTGGTTGTTGAGGATATGGCTTTGCCGTGTTATTAGCATAAACGGGAATAGTTGGCGAAGCAAAGGAGCTATGTGCTATGGCTTGAGCAAATGGGTCCCTCGCATGTCCAACAAATGGGGTATGGAAAGCCGCAGAAACGGGGATTTCAATTGGACGGAAACCTGCTTGCTGCATGGCCTGAGCTGCCTGTTGAATTGCCTGCTTACTACCTCCCAGCACAACCTGTTGGTGGGAGTTAATGTTGGCAACGGTAATTCCTGGAAGGTGCTTCGCTTGCTCAATGATTGAACTCGCATCTCCTTTGACGGCAAGCATGGTACCAGCATCCTTGCCTGGCTGTTGAGCCATGGCTTTTCCACGTGCAATGGCCAGATTCAAGTAAGTGGTATCATCCAATGATCCAGCTGCCCATAGTGCCGTTAACTCACCAAAACTGTGGCCCGCAGTAAAATCAGCGGTAAAACCGGCCTGCTGGAATACCTTATACTGTCCCATGCTCATGTAGCCAATGGCTGGCTGTGCATGTTCTGTCCGTGTCAGATGAGTTTGCTGGCCTGATCTTTCGGCATCCGTGAACACAGGTTGAGGATAGATGGCTTCCGAGAGTGGCTGTAACCCATTCTCCTGACGAATAAAATCTACTTCCTGGAGCAGTTGGTTCATCGCAGGATAATTATGGGCAAGCTCCCTGCCCATACCTACATATTGAGAACCTTGTCCAGCAAATAAAGCAGCGACTTTCTTATCGGCTGACAGAGCAGCATTTCGATAATAAATTCCTTTGATTGGGTTTTCCCATGATTCCTCGCTTGCAGGTAAGGCCCCCAGTTTTTCTACCGCCACTGTTAGCAATTCACGCGCTTCTTCCAAATGCTCAAATGTCATTCCTAAGCGAGCATGGTTTGCTGGAATTTGAACAGAAACAGAAGCCTGAATCCACGCTGCGTAATGAGCAGCTTTATCCTTCCCGTTCAGGCCATCAACTAACGATTGGGCTTTGCTGATGACTTCCTGAAGGTTATTCCCATGTACCAAACCCGCAAAATAGCCATTTACCCGATGGGCGTTTGGCGCCTGTCCTTGGTACTCTTCCAGTGCGAAGTGAACATTAATGCCGCCAAATCCGAAGGCACTCACCCCTGCGCGGCGAGGGGTCTGCTTATCTTTTCGCTGCCAGGGCCGGGTTTCTGTGCTGATGTAAATCGGACTGTCATCAATACCAAATTTCTCGTTTGGCTGGTCCACATTAATCGTTGGCGGCAGGACCTTATGATACAATGCCAAGGCAGCCTTGATCATTCCGGCGGCACCAGCAGCTGCCTTTGTGTGCCCAACCTGGGACTTTACACTGCCCAAGGCAATGTGCTTTCCACCAGCAGCATTTTCTGAAAACACCGTTTTGATAGACTGGAATTCCGTTGGGTCACCAGCTCCTGTGCCAGTACCATGGGCTTCGATCAGTCCAACTGTATGCGCAGGATAACCAGCTTCGTCGTATGCACGGTTCATGGCCAATGCCTGGCCGGACGAACGGGGCGCATACACACTCTTGTACCTTCCATCGCTAGAAGCGCCCACTCCTTTGATCACAGCATAAATCGTATCTCCATCTCTTTCAGCATCTTCCAGTCGCTTCATCAGCAACATTCCGACTCCTTCTCCGATCAGCATGCCGTCCGCTTCATTGTCAAAGGGACGAATTCTTCCTTTTTTAGAGAAAGCGGGCGTTTTACTGAAGCTCATATACATGAACGGAGAGTTGTCTGTGTCAACTCCACCAGACAGCATCATATCAGCACGGTATTCGATCAGCTCACTCACAGCCATTTTGATGGCAGAAAGAGAAGCCGCACATGCTGCATCTACTACGCTGTTCACCCCACCGAGGTCAAAACGATTGGTGATACGACCCGCAATCACATTCCCCAACATCCCTGGGAAGGAGTTTTCTGTCCAAGGAATGTAAGCCTTCTTAATTCGATCGGTTATTTGGGTGATTTCATCCTCTTGGATACCAACAGCACGCATTACCTTCTCCCAGACAGGATACTGCAACCTCCCAGTTAAAGGGGTAATGAGCTTTTGACCCCCACCTACTCCCAGAACAACTCCTGTTCGTTCACGAATCTCAGCAGAAAACTTTTCAGAACCCGGATCATAGCCTGCATCTCTAAATGCATCTCGCGCCATCAGCAACGCCAGCAACTGAGAACTGTCAGTTACTTCCAGAATATTGGGGGGCAACCCGAATTCCAGCGGGTCAAAATCCAGCTCAGGAATGAATCCGCCTACCTTACAATAGGTTTTGTCTGGAGAGGTGGGATCAGGATCGTAATAATCGTTAATCTCCCAGCGGTTGTCAGGCACCTCGGTGATGAGGTCATCCGCTTCCAGGATGTGGTGCCAAAACTCACGAAGGTCGCGACTTTGTGCAAAAGCTGCTGACATCCCGATGATGGCAACTGGTGTTCTATTGAGGGAGGAATGTAGGTTGTTCATTGCTAAGCGATTTGCTATGGGTTCGAATGCTGGTTCTGGGTTTCTAATTTTTTGAAGCTGTCAGCCAGGCTGCTGTACTGCCGGCGTCCTTGCTCTGTAAGGTGTGGCAACAATAAATTCCAGATCATGTCAAGGGTAAATCGCTTGTTGATCGGGAAATTGCTGTGTTGCATCAATCTTTTTTGGGTGGACCAATAGGTGTTGATGAGCCAAACCGTGTGGGCAATTTTTTCATAGGTTCCCGGAAAAGGTTCAGGCTCTAAAAGTCCTGCTTCTACATAGGTAAATAGAAGGCGAGTCCCTTCTTGTATGTGCCGTTCCATCGCTCTGCCATGGCGTTCGGCTATTTCAGGATACATCCTCGCGATGATCCCTAAGTCCATGAAAAAGAATAAGTAAGTGGTCTGAAATTGATAAAAATAGAAAACGATTTCTTGGAGGCGGTACAGGTCGCCAAACTTCTTTGAACTGATCACCCCTTCCATTTTTTCTTCCATCTCTTCATACAACGCCAGCACCACAGCTCCCATATTCTTGTAATGGTAGCCCAAGTTACCCGGACTCATATTGGCTTCTTTGGCCAAATCGCGAAAGCTGACATTGGCTATTCCCTTTAGGTTAAAAAGCTTGCGAGCAGTGTTGAGTATGCG
>JBCDIQ010000428.1:0-4679 GCA_039024295.1 Bacteroidota bacterium
CCAGAAGAGGCCGACAACAGCCGTCCGGTTCCAGTAACAGCCAATAACACGGTCATAATTGACGGACAGGAATTTGCAGGCGGTGCCAGAAATGTGGTGGTTTCAGAAACGGAAGGGGAAAGCCGTTACTATGCGGCCAGTGTAAATCTCCAGAAAAGCCGGGGAAATGACCGCATTGCCTGGCGACTCAACTACACCCTTTCCCTGCTGGAAAACAATACCGAAGACATCAACTTCCGCGCAATGGACGCCAATGACTTCGAATCAGAATGGGGTCCCTCTATCAATGACCGTACCCACATCATCAATGGCATTGTGACGTGGTACCCGGTTAAGGGGCTTTCGGTGACCATGGCAACCTTGCTGCAAGGCGGCCAGCCAATCAACCGCATCCCTGATGCGACTTTATTTGGTACCACCGACCTCAATGGGGATGGTGCTTCCTTTGGAGATGCCTACGTAGGTAACAGTGACCGTTTTCCTGGAGAAGACCGCAACAGCGATCGCCTGCCTTGGTCCACGAACTTTGATGGCAGCATCCAGTATCAACTGCCTCTAGGCAATGGCAACCTGGAATTTAGCGCAGATGTATTCAATATTTTCAACGCTGAAAACCTGAGTGGCTACAGCAACAACGCTACCCAGAGTAACCAGATTCAGGCGGGGCCCGCTTCTTCCGGGGTAATTGTCCAGCGGAATGCAGGCGCACCTCGTCAGTTTCAATTTGGGGTTAGGTATTTGTTTTAATAATCGACACGCTGATAGGGTTGTAAACCATTCTGGTTATACCCTGTCAGCGTTTTGTGGGAAAAGGTTATTGATAGAAAAACGCTGACAAGGTAAAATAGCGGTGTTGAAAACCTTGTCAGCGTAGTTTTTACCCTGTCAGCGTTTTTAGGTAAAGTCCTACAGATTAAACGCTGACAAGGTAAAGTAGCAATGGCGAAAACCTTGTCAGCGTAAATTTATTTCCTTTCAGCACTGATTTATCCTAACATTCTCTTCACAAATTCCCCTGGCTTCTAAACATCACCAATGGTATCACCGACCAAACAACCAGTAGGATGAAGTAAACAAGTTCGGAAATGACGTGGAACCAATTGGCCATTAGCAGACCACCTACCATGATCACGTGCGCAAGGAATGCCCAAATAATTCCTCCAATGATTTGCCTTTTATAGTTAGGCGATTGCCTAAATAAATACTTGGTAAACCAAACATAAATGGGCACAAACACGACCACTGATGTTAATACCCCAGGGTTATACTGAAACTTAACAAGACTTGCCAGAATGTGAACCACTCCATTCACGATGATGATACTTGCCATGGCAATTGTAGGGAACAAATGTTTTGGGCTCCGCCAGATGCCTAGTAGGCCCACCAGCCATACCAGAGAGGTATTGATCACATAAATGGCCTCAGGTGAAAGTGGTTTGACCGCTGAGTCAGGATGGCCAAGATTCCCCAAGATGAAAGCATTATTAAATTGGTAAAATGCATAATAATTGCCTAGCAGGTCAATCCAGTGTTCCTCAAACTGATGCAGGATATAGGCTATCAACATTAGGATTCCCCAAAATCTTGTGTCTTGAAATAAGGCTTTCAGGTTTCTATTAGGGGAAAGAGTAAATGCGCCGATTAGCAGGAAAGGAATTGCGTAAGTACCGATTTTCATCCAGTGTTCGACCAGAAAATCATACTGTCCCATGGGTACCCATAGCATGGCAAACAGGAGAGCGATACTGGCAAATAATGCCTGGGAAGGGTTCATCTGTTGTTCAATTTATTTCTGCCTAAAAGAACAGCATCGAACCCAGAAAAAAATTGATGTGGGTTAAGAGTTTCTTTTATTTGACAGGAACCTGCTGTATCCTTCCGGCGTGAGTCCAAGGAACTTGGCTATGTATTTCGCAGGGGTTTCTCTTATAACCTGTGGGTAGTGTTCTGTTAAAAATTGATACTTAATGTTTGTTTCGGTTATCGTTTTGATGGTGGTGAATTTCTTATTCTCGATGCTGTTTTCGATAATCTTCTTTCTGATAAATAGCCCGATGGTATGTGAGTGGAGGTAGAGATCAAGGAAAAGGTCAAACGGAATTAAGAGGTATTCGATATTTGTGATGGCGATAAGGTAATCTGAGGCTACACGCTGAGAGACGGCACTGACAATGTTGGTGCTGAAGTTTCCTTTCTGAAAAAATCGAGTGATGACCTCCTTATTTTTATAAGTGTAAATGGATGCGGTTATACCATCGATTAGGTAGATCACATGGTTGCAGGGTTCTGTCTGGCGGAAAATGATGTCCTTCTTTTTTGCTGTTTTGAGTTCAATCAAAGAGGAAAGATGGTGCAGCTCTTCCTCTGAAACAGCTACGCCATAACTGTTAATTTCCTGTTTAATTTCGATCATGTGATTGATGGTTGGCACCAATTGGACCTCTGACCGGTTTTGACTTTAGAAACCAAAATTGAGGGTACCTTGGCAGTTGCGTTTTACTTTGGAATTAAGTTGGTCAGCTACGGCTTAAAAGCAAAACGCTGATCGGGTTTTCATGAGCGTGGTTGTACCCTGTCAGCGTAATTCTTCTATAACCACCCCAAATAATCCAACGCCAAATACACCACATCAAAACTCTCAAAATTGGCGGATGCTGGTCCCTTCAGGAAAGCCCTAAATTCCTCCAAAGGCATAAGTTGCATTTCCAAAAACTCATTTTCATCCAATTGTAAATCTCCAACCTTCATACAATTGGTGGCCACAAAAATGATTTTTCGCTCATGCTCATAGGTGCGTCGGATTTCCCTCAGAAAGACCAGTTCTCCTGCTTCGTAACCCGTCTCTTCCCGAAGTTCACGGGCTGCGGAAACGATGGGTGCCTCTCCCGGATCAATGTAGCCTTCGGCCACACTCCACAACGGCTGCTCAGGTCCAGGGCGGTACTGGTTCACCAAAATCACTTCTTTGTCAGGCGTAAAAGCCGCCACGGAAACAAAGTGCTGGTTATCGATGATGTCGAAGTCTTCTACGCGTCCATCCGGCAGTTCAAAGGTCTTGCGGACCATGTTGCGGTAGCCGTTGTATACCGTTTTTTCAGCAAGTTTTTTCCAGGGGGGGATGGGCATATCAGTTGTTAGAGGTTAGGTTTTCAGTTTGCAGTATTCGGTTTTCAGTTGGGTTTTCCTTGAGAAATAGTCCTTAAGAAGGAATTAACATTAACTCCGTGACCCAGTAAGAATTAGTTGTCAAAACCTGGGATTATCGTACCAAGCTTACGAGTACGCTCATCAAATGCGGCCCTCAACTGACGGAAGAGGGTGCTGCCTACAGCATTTCGAATTTCACGGCCATCAATTTCCAGGACAGGTGTAAGTTCCCCCATCGTTCCTGTGACAAAGGCTTCATCAGCAGCATATGCGGCTGCAAGTGAAATTCGGGTTTCAGATGCGGGAATGCCCAATTCATTTGCCAGTTGTAATACCAGACCTCGGGTAATTCCGGGCAGGCAACTGTCTCCTTTCGGCGTAAGGAGCTTTCCCCTTTTTATCATGAAAAAATTGGTGGCATTTGTCTCTGCCACGTAGCCTTCAATATCTAGCATTAAGGCATCGTCAGCACCTGCGACATTGGCCTCAATCTTGGCGAGGATATTATTGAGGAGGTTATTGTGGTGGATCTTGGAATCAAGGAATTGGGGGTTGTTCCTGCGAATGGCGGAGGTAATCAGTCGTATTCCTTTTGTTTCATAAACCGGGGGTTTCCACTCGGCCAACACAATCAGGCAGCAGCCCACTTGATTGAGCCTGGGGTCCATGCCGGAAGTGATTTTTTCACCACGGGTGAGGGTCAAACGAATGTGAACCCCATCCCGCATGTCATTCGCCGCAAGGGTCTCAAATATCGCTTGCTTGATCTCTGCTCTTGTGGGAACTCCTTTGAAAGCCAACGCATGAGCAGAATCTTCCATTCGTTCCAGGTGCTCATCCAGGCAAAAAATTTTTCCATTATAAACCCTGAGGCCTTCCCATACGGCATCCCCTCCCTGTACCACACTGTCGAAGACGGATACTTTTGCCTCGGTTCTTGGGACCAGCTCTCCACTTACATGAACGAGGATATTCTGATTTTTAGGATTGAATTTTTGGAGCATTGGTTAATAGCTGTTAGGGATTGGCTTTTAGGTGATAGGTTGTGCTTTGAGGGCTTCGGTTTTTAGTGCCTCGTAGAATGGTCGGGCCTCTTCATAGAGTTTTTGAGCAATTGGGTTAAGCGTGCCTTCTCGTTTTTGGTAGGGCTTGAATCCCGTGGATTGATGTACCCCACTGTACCAGTAAGGGGCCCAGCTGCCGTCATAGGGTTTTGGGCCTGCAGGCCAGGAAAGCATGGCCGAATCAAACGTAATTCCTAATTGTTCGCACAGCAACCGCAATACGTATTCAGGATTTTTCAGTAATTCTCTCGCGTCAATCACAGCGGTTAGGCATCCAAGCACCTTTAGCTCCTGCCCAAGCTCGTACTGGTCTGCCATGCCAATGTCCGCCATCACAGGCGCTTCCACCACTTTGGTGTAACTGAGGAGTAATTCATATGGATCACGAATCAGCAGCACATTGGCCATTTTTCCCATAAATTCCCGCGAAAGCCCAGGCAAATGATGTGTCATCTGCTTGAAAAAAAC
>JBCDIQ010000429.1:0-4678 GCA_039024295.1 Bacteroidota bacterium
ATTTAGGTGGGCCGTTGGGGGAAATGAGGTAGAAGAAATATCGAAGAAAACGGGCTTAGCAGAGGAGCGAATTGACCACCTTCAAACCTGGGCAGATAAAAAGCTCGAATCAAATAAAATAGGATGGCAAAACACCTTTTATACGCTGGAAGAATTACAGGAGTACAAACAGGCGTACTTTAAGAACCGGGATGACTTGGTGGCACTTGGTCTTTCCTTTCCAGAAACAGAAATGGAGGATTTGGTTACAGAGTTCAAGCCAAAAATAGAAAATGGAGGGGAAATTGGAATCCGATATGCCTTGAGACAAAGGAAACCTGAGAACTCAGAAGGTATATTTATTGGATATGACATCATCGGGGTTGAATTGAGCGGAACATTTCACACGATTCATTGCCATGATTTACAGGACGAATTAACTGAGAGATTTGGATTGGAATTTCATGAAAATGGATTAGTGAAATCCTGTGAAAATTGGAAAGAGGTGACGGACTTTTGCAATGACGAATCCAATGGACTTGAACCTGTTCCTTGGTTCTATTGTAGGGTGAAAACATACGGATAGCAACCCCAGATCGAGTGTTCACCCTTTTGTAAATCAAGTACCCTTATGAAACTATTTTGCATCATTTTACTCCTGATTCCCATTCCAATTTTTGCACAGGGAAATAAAACGCTTCCGGTATCCTCAAAAATTGGGGAAAAGTTGATGGTTCATTGTTGGGGAAGTGAGAACCCTTCCTCCTTGTCAACCTCCAATGATTCAACCGAAACCAAATTTGTGAGAACGTTTTCTTCAAACATATGGGCCTGTAACAGAAGTATTTTGCATAATAACAGGAGTATTACCTTGACTAGTACTGGACCAGATGGAAAAGGCATAGGTTCGTCCGAGCATTGGGAGTTTCATGCCTCTGGTCTATTCCAAAGTTATTACCTCAGCCCGAGAAAATGTGGTACAACAGGAGCAGATGTTATTGCAGGTTACTGGGAACCTATTGGTGAAAAGACCATCAAAATTAAAATTATAATACACAGTTGGAGCGGTTCAGGCAGCTTTGTTCATGATAAAGAGATCATTCTCGAACTTCTTGAGGAAGAGGATGGGAAACTTATTTTAAACCTACAGAATACCCAGCAAGGCCCTCTTTTTCAATAAATTGCCTGCAACCAATATGGGGATGAGGGAAATCCCATTTCAGCTTAGCCAGGCCCGTTGTAACCTTCGATACCCATGAAAGCTTTAAGAAAGTATATCGATAACATCAGTCCCATCGAAGAAACCACCTTTGCCCGTTTGCTGAAATGCTTCAAGTCCACCGAACTAAAAAAGAATGACTTTTTCGTGCGGGCAGGAGAGCATGCACAAGAGATTGGGTTTTTAACACAGGGAATAGTACGGGCTTTTTTCCTCAACCAGGAAGGGAAGGAGTACACCAAACAATTTTTTGTGGGCCCCTCCATCATCGGGGCGTATACCTCCCTGATTTCCAAACAGCCCAACAAAATTGTGCAACAAGCCTTAACGGATTGTGAGGTACTCGTTGCAGACTTCAAGGAAATCGAACAGCTGTATGCCCAATTCCATGACCTGGAACGGCTGGGAAGGAGAATTGCAGAACAGTATTTCATGGAAAAAGAACAAAAAGAGCTTGAAATGGCCTTGTTGGATGCGGACCAGCGATACCTCCTCATGCGTAAAAAGTTCCCCAGTTTGGAAGCTCATGTGCCTCAATATCAGGTTGCAGCTTACCTGGGGATAACTCCTACCCAGTTAAGTAGGATAAGGAAGAAGTTAACCCTTCCATAAATCCATTTACCTGTGTAAATGACCCCCAAGAAAGAATACGCCAATTTGAGCTTGTCTTAACTGACTAAAGGTCAATTGTCATGATTGGAGAAATGCTTATGCTGTCATCAAGCGGGATATTGGGAATATTTTTAGGGGCACAACTCACGGAAGCATTTCTGTTTGTGCCTTACTGGAAAGCCATGGATGCAGATGACTTTTTTGGGTTCTACCAGAAATATGGAAAGCATATCCATCAATTTTTTGCTCCCCTTACCATTGTCGCTACCCTGGTTCCGCTGATTACAGTTGGATACGGGCTTATTTATCATCCTGAAGATCACCTAGTCCTGGGATTAATGGGCACATCTACCCTTGCTTTCTTTTCGTCTTTTTTCCTGTATTTTAGAAAGGCCAATGAGGGGTTTGCAACAAGGAATATAGCTGATGAATCTCTTCCGGCTGAATTAACTCGGTGGGGAAATTGGCATTGGGGGAGAGTCGGGTTTGAAAGCGTGGCATTTGTGTGTTCCCTGGTCTTGCAGTTTTAAATGAAGGTGCACAGGGGGAGGAAGTCCTGCAGCCAAGAATTCTTGGGGATACCCCCAAATCCCTGCAATTTTGACAAAAAACACGGCCATGGAAATAATGCTTCCGTCCCTAATTTCAGTCAGCCCATTTCCTGCCATAAACCAGGAAAGCCGATGAAATTGTACCTAGTAAGTGGTTTGGGAGCTGACCAACGGGTGTTTGAACACCTGAGGATACCTGGGGTTACCACCCATTTGATTGAATGGCTCCCGCCGCACAAACATGAGCCATTGCCTTCTTATGCCGCAAGGCTGTTGGCTCAGGTGGAGGAAACAGGTCCCATTCACCTGCTTGGGGTCTCGTTTGGTGGAATCGTGGCCCAGGAAATGGCACGTATTAGGACATGTAACACCCTAATCATTATTTCCAGCGTGAAGTCAAGGACCGAATACAGGGTGCTCCTGAAGTTGGGGCGCTTCCTGAGAATAGATAAAATCGTTCCCGGAGCAGTACAAAAATGGATTGCAAGCATCATTGGCCCCTTCTTTTTTGGATTAAGCAATGCGAAAGAGAAGAAAATGCTGCGATCGATCATTCAGGAGACTGACCTCCAATTTCTTGCATGGGCCATTGACAACATCATGAACTGGGAAGGCAATTATCAGCAGGAAATTTACCATATTCACGGTACCGCTGATCGGATATTTCCCGTCGGAAAAATCGACAGATATGAACCGATAGAAAACGGAGGGCATCTCATGATCTTCAATCGGGCCGAGGAGGTAAATCGATTGGTGGGAGCTGCGTTGGGAAGGGAGGGAGAGCAATCGGAATAGAAATTTGGATGACTTGTGAGCATTCAGGACAGGGAAAAAGATGGTAAGACCTATAAAGATATCGACATGAACCTAAACAATGGGAAGGCTAGAATTGAGCAATCTGGAAGTAGTTTGAGCATTAGCATACTTTCTAAAAAGTATTGGCTTTTTCTGATTTTTGGAATAGTATGGCTAGTATTCTGGACCTTAGGAGCCCGATTCCTCTTTTTTGATTTAGGGGGAATTCCTTCAGGCCATTCAATCTTTGAGTTAGATTAAATAGGGTATTTTTTAACTGTATCTTCATTAGCCTGGCTAATTGGCGGCTTATTTATGATCTTCGTGACTTTGTGAGGACTTTTCGGAAGAGAAAGAATTGAGTTTTTGGGTTCAACCGTTAATTTTTCAAAGACCCTCTTTGGAATTGGGATGAAAAAACGCCTCAGACAGCCTGAAGTCAAAAACTTCAGGTACAACAGATTAGACGAAACCTGGTTTGGAGTTGCTGGGCACCAGAGGTTTGGCCTAGGGCCCGGAAGAGTTAAATTCGACTATGGGCTGAAAACCTATTCTTTTGGTCTGGCTGTGGATGAAGCAGAGGCCAGGCACTTGGTTAAAATCCTCAACGAATATACAGGTCAGTGATCCAGTAAGAACCAACCCCCCATCACGCAAGAAGTAAAGTTGAAGTTGGGATTGGAACTGATGGACATCCTTGACCGTATTTAAAGCAAACTTGAGGAGGGGGGATGAATATGATCCAAGCTGGTTTATTCCAAAACGCACTCATGAAGGTTATTTTGCCATAGATACAAAGATCGCATATGTATTCTCAGCTTAACCTGGAACGGCTGTTCCAATTAATTGGACGGATGCCACATCAGGAATACCGACGTGAAGACCTGTACGAATTCATACAAACCCCTGTATCAGTTTGGCCCAATCAAGTGTTCAATTTTTCTGCCTCAAAGGACCAAATAGATGGAGAGCTAGCTCACCTGGAAGAGCTTGTTAGACAGGGCACAATCCCGGCCCAGCTTATGCTTCATCCTTCCCAATCTCATGAATGGGTCATCGATCACCTCAAGAATAGGAGCTATCCCTCACAAATGTGGACAGCCATGGTCCATAAGCTCAAAGAGGCGGTACCACAGCCAAATGCCCTTGGTCTCCAGATCAGACAGATTGAACACAAACGCGAACTTGAATTGTGGTTGGAAATAGTGGAAACAGAATTGATGGGGAATCAACCTTTGGATGCAGGTATTTTTAACAGGTTAATGAAAGATAAAAGCTGCTATTTCTTTCTGGGATACGCTAATGACTTCCCAGTATCAACGGCCTTTCTATTTACCCACGAAAACAGTGCCGGCATATACTTGGTATCTACCCTTAAATCGCACCGAAAAAGAGGGATTGGAAAGGTGGTAACGCAACAATGCTTATGGAAGGCTCAAGCACTCGAATGCCAGCGAGTTGATATTCAAGCCACAACCCCGGGAAAAAAGGTGTACAAGTCATTGGGCTTTGTGTCACAGGG
>JBCDIQ010000430.1:0-4656 GCA_039024295.1 Bacteroidota bacterium
AGGCTACGGGTTTACAGCTAATAAACAGGGCAAATATAGCTAATGCAAGCTCAAAGATAAAACAAATACCAGGCCGATATTTGCCTGATTGCCTGAATGTTAGGAACTTTCTGCGAAACGTTATTTATCTACAAGGCTACGCATTCTCCCCTGGAGAACCAATACCTAAAATAGCCTCAGCCTTACCTGGTCAAAATGTCCAAGAGATATAAATCGTCATATATATAAATATTTCTAAATGGTTTCGTCACAAATCATTATATTCCAATTACTTATAGTATTTTCCTCAATGTGCCCCAAATAACATATGACAAGGTCGACCTATCGAATTTTTTCTATACTTGTTGTAAATCAGGTGCTATAACGCTACCTTTAGGGCACCTGTCACAATCCAATATTTATTTACTCTTTACTCACCGAAACACCCTTTAAATTTATTTAAAATGGGAAAAGTTACTGTTGTAGGTGCAGGGAACGTGGGTGCAACTTGCGCCGAATGTGTAGCCCGCGCCGAGGTCACCCAAGAAGTAGTCTTGGTAGATATTAAAGAAAATTTTGCCGAAGGTAAGGCCCTCGATCAGTTTGAAGCTGCTCCGATTAACTACTTCGGCACCCGTATCACAGGGTCAACCAACGATTATACCAAAACGGCTGGTTCAGATGTAGTGGTTATCACTTCTGGTATCCCACGCCGTCCAGGCATGAGCCGTGATGACCTCATTGCCACCAATGCCAACATCGTAAAGACTGTTACCGAAAGCGTAATTGCTAATTCTCCGGATGCCATCATCATTGTGGTATCTAACCCGCTTGATGTAATGACTTATCAGGCGTACCTGACTGCGGGCTTGCCTGCAAACCGCGTAATGGGTATGGCAGGTATCCTGGACACGGCTCGCTACCGTGCGTTCCTTTCAATGGAGCTTAATGTTTCTCCAAAAGATATCCAGGCGGTACTGATGGGCGGCCACGGTGATACCATGGTACCACTTCCACGATACACCACTGTTGCCGGAATTCCTGTTACTGAAATGGTCTCAGAAGAGCGCATCAATGCCATTATTGAGCGGACCAAAAAAGGTGGTGGGGAAATTGTGAAACTCCTGGGAACCAGTGGCTGGTATGCGCCAGGTGCTGCGGCTGCACAAATGGTTGAAGCTATCCTCAAAGATGACAAGCGCATCTTCCCAGTATGTGCTCAACTGACAGGTCAATATGGCCTGAGCGACATGTACCTGGGGGTACCTGTGGTACTCGGTCGTAACGGAGTGGAAAAAGTAATTGAATTACAACTGAACGACGCTGAGATGGCACTGCTGCACGAGTCTGCAGGTGCTGTTCAGTCCGTTGTGAAAGTACTTTCTACCCTGTAAGAAGTTTTCAGTGTGCGGTTTTTCCCGCTCCGCGGGATTTCGCTTCGCTCAACAGTTTTCAGTTAAAAGACTCTGTGAGCTTAGGACTGTAAACTGAGAACTGAAAGCTGATTTCTGTTAACAAATAAAAGCCCGAACCTTTTTGGTCCGGGCTTTTTTCGCATGGCTAGTCAGACCTGCTTATTTCTGGTCGAGCAAGAAGGGGACTTGTCCTCCGCTGGTGATGATCACTTTGCTGTTGGGTGATTGCGAAAGTTCACGATAGGCCTCAATGGCACGGAACTTCAGGACATCCTTGGTCAAACCTTCAGAAAGTAATTTCTGAGATTCGCTGATACCAGCAGCTTCAATTCGCTTACGCTCTGCTTCTTGCTTTTCACGCTGAAGGACAAACTCCATTCTTTGGGCATCCTGCTCGGCAGATAGCTTCTCTTCAATGGCACGAGAAAGACTTGGTGGCAACACAATCCGTTTCATGAGCACCGATTCAATGATGAATCCCTTGTCTTTGACGATGTTCATCATCTGGACTTTTACTTCCTCTTCAATGGCAGCTCGCTTGATGGTGTGCATGTCCTTTGCCAGGAAGCGTGCACTTACATCTGCCAGCGCAGACCGGAATACGGGGGAAATCAGGTTTTCTTCAAAGTTCTTACCCACTTCACGCAGAATCTGAGGCACCTTATTGGGATCTAACCGGTACAAAATGGAAACCTCAGAACGGATGGTCAAGCCTTCCTGAGAAGGAATGTCCAGTGAAATTTCCAGGTTAATGTTCCGAACAGGTACCCGGAGGTAGGTGGCAAAGAAAGGATTGAAAAAACGTGCGCCTTCTGAAACAGGCTTACCTACCAATTTTCCAAAACGACGTTTTATAGCGACTTCGTCTTGTCGGATCACAACACAACTGCTCATCAAAGCAGCTAGCAGTACTAAACTTAATATTCTCATGAGGTTATCTAATTAGGTATGTTTACAACTATTGTTCATACAGATAACCTAACTGGCCCTCTTTTTTCTTACGAAGGTGTAAAATTATTTTCAAACGTGACGAAAGTGCCTCCTGACGTGTTAAACCAGCATAATATGAGCTGTTTTTAACTATTCTATCTCATAGTATTCATATGCACCGATATCGAAAGGTAGCTGGCGGCTGAACATGGGATCGTTTCGAATATCGTCCTGAAACCTCTGACTCAAATCAGTACCGGCATCGATAACTGGGCTGCCCAACCGAGGGCGAAAATCCCGCGCCGCCGGATCACTCGCTCCCAAATCGTTGAAAATGGGATCCCTGTTCAGGATACACTCTTCGAAATAGGGACTGTAATCATACTCCCTGTCCGGGTCATCACTGGTGCGAATCAAGCAGTGATCAAATCTCAGGTTGAAAGAATTGCCCAGGTTCTCTAGTAACAATTCCTCCTCCTCACTGCCGTAAACAATACAATTGACAAAACTCGCATCTAACGGGTACACCCCTTCAATGGTGTTGTCGATCACCAGTGCATCATTCACGGTTAGTTGAGGGGTATTTCGGGTAAAGTCTCGGCTGTAATTGGCGAAGGTGCAATTGTTAAACTCATACTTCCCCCCTCCCGCAAGAATGACTGTTTTCTCTTTGCAGTTTCTGACCAGACAATTTTCCATCAGGATACTGGGCGGTAAACTAATCTGAGGCGCAAAATGTGCTCCCAGGACCCCATAGGCCCCCATGTTCCGAATCTCACTGTACCGCATGGTCAGGGTAGGTACATTGTTGAGGTTCAAGGAATCCACCTCCACCCCAATAAGTCCATTTTTGATCACTGCGTGTTCAATTCGGCTAGCTCCGCTTCCAGGGAGCAGGCGTATGCCTCGCCATTGGGCGGGATTTTCAAAATAGTCTTCTTCAAGACGGGTCCCCTGGAAAATAACTGGATTTCCAGGTGTTCCATTTACTTGCAAACTCCCCCCAACATATAAACCCGAAAAGAGGGTAAATTCAAATTTATAGGGAGTAAAAAACAACTGGGTTCCTGCCTCAATGGTAACAGTAACTCCTTCGTTTACAATGATAAACCCGTCCATCACAATAGGTTTCTCCGGAGTTAGGGTTGTATCTCGGGCAAATACATAAGGAAAGATGGTGTCATTTCGCACCCTACCGGAAAAGAAATAAGCATCTAGCACAAAGGCCTGAATCAATATCCGTTGGGTGTTCTCCCCGACTTGGAAGTTGATGTAATCTCGAGCAAACTTGTCACGCTCAACAGATTTCATGGTTACAAAGATGTAAATGCTGTCATCTCTCGCCAGTTCTACATCATTCAAGTCATTTATTTCCAGTCCATTGATGATGAGGTTAAATTCAGAACCGCTTCCGGCATCCAGCCAAACCCGTGAAATATTGATGTTATTCTGGGTGTTATTGGTTACAATCAATCGTTCGGTTGGTGCTTGAAAGGTGGTGAAAATGGTGTCAAATTTCACCGTATCTACTGAAAAGCTCAGGTCTCCTTCCTCCACAAAGTTGCCGGGACGCTCACAAGCTGCAAGCACTCCCAGGATAATGGCCAACAAAGCCGGAACCATCCATTTTTTCATGTTCCAAAAGTATTGTCTATTCCTATCATAATCCAGCCCATTACAGGGTATCCTTTTGTTAATAGACGTTTCTCTCTGCCCAAAATAAACGGATACTTCCTCCAGTCGAAACATTGGTCATTATAGTTGGTATATTGAGCTTCAGTAGCCATTAAACACCCCCCTTATGGACCGCTTACACCCGCTTACTTTTCGAGACATCATGGCAACAGACCTGTTTTATCATGATCCTGAACAGGAACAGGCATGTGTGGAGTTATGTAATTTATTAAAGGTTGATTATTTGCCCTGTCTACAACATGCGGATCATTATGTAAGCTATGAAAAGGGCAAATTTTCCGATCCTCAGCTGATTGATGAAAAAATGATTGTTGATGCGGGGATGTTCATTTTTGATCCCAGGGTATTAAAAAAGTTTGAACACAACGCACATAACGTTCAGTTTGTATACCAATATGGCAGGATGCTGGGCGTGGTCCATATCTCAGATTACAATAAATCCAGTGTCCTCATGAATTATTATGGCTATTTACTGGATTTTGAGCAGCGGTTGCGGAGCCTGCTCATCCTTCATGGCGTAACCAATCAGGACATGCTGGACTTTTTCAAACGCAAAGGAAAAAAAGACCCTTATTTTCTGAAGAAGCTGAACAGTTATGATGAGCGAGACCTGAGGGAAATGGAAATGCTGAGTCCC
>JBCDIQ010000431.1:0-4653 GCA_039024295.1 Bacteroidota bacterium
GGCCCAACACTTCCTACAAAACCTCAGACGGACCTTCATACAAGTTAGGTGCAACTATCACAAGCAGCGGCAGCCTAGAAGGATAGCTCAAACCACGTTGCGCACCGCATGAACAGCCACGTTGTTCAGCAGACCCTAATTAGATTCCCTTATTTTCATTGGAGTATCTTTTAACCTAAAAAGTGCTTCTCCATGGCCCTAGCAATAAGCTTAAGTGAACTCGTCAATGGACAAGTCCTTGAGTGGGAACGGCTGGAGTTTAAGCAAGGCTGGAATCCAGAAGATGTCCTGCATAGCCTATGTGCATTTGCAAATGACCTCAATAATTGGGGAGGTGGTTATCTGATTCTAGGTATTGCGGAGAAAAATGGGCGACCGATATTGCCTCCCACAGGATTGAATCCCGACTCAATAGATCGCATTCAAGGAGACCTACTTGAGCTATGCCATCGCCTAAGTCCTCATTTTATTCCTATTATTCAACCGTATGTTTTTCAGGAAAAACACCTACTTATCATCTATGCGCCCGCAGGAGATATGCGTCCTTATACAGCACCTGAAGAGTTAGGAAAAGGGGGTTGCAAAACAGATTTTGCTACGTCCGGAGTGGTTCCAGAAGTATCAAGGCAAAAGGAGAAGTTCTTAGAAGACTACAGGAATTATCCGCCAGAACCCCTTTTGACGACCGAGTAAACCCAACTGCTGAACTAAGCGACCTCAACCTCGGACTTATTCGCAGTTTTCTCCAGGAAATAAATAGCGAATTAACAGATGAAAGCACCAAAATGCCATTTGCCGACCTGTGTCGTCAAATGCACATCGCCAAAGGCCCAAATGAAGTATTTAAACCCATAAATGTAGGGCTACTATTTTTCTGCAACGAACCCCACCGCTTTTTTGACCGTGCATGGATAGAAGTTGTGATTAGGAAAGATGAAGCCGGAAGAGATTTTACAGAAAAATATTTCAAAGGCCCACTCCACCTACAGCTAAGAGAAGCTCTGGCATACATCAGGACTTTTACCATTGAGGAAAAAACGGAAAAAGTCGATGGAGAAGCAGAGGCAAAACGGTTCCATAACTTTCCATTTAATGCGATAGAGGAAGCCCTGGCGAATGCTGTTTATCATAAAAGCTATGAACTGGGCAAACCCATTGAAGTGCAGATTTGGCCGGATAAGATTGAAATTCTAAACTTTCCTGGCCCAGTTCCTCCTATTACAGCACAAATCCTTGCAGAAAATAAGAGGGTCGTTGCACGAGATTATCGTAACCGGCGAGTGGGAGATTTCTTGAAAGAGCTCCACCTAACCGAAGGGCGGGGAACTGGAATCCCAACCATCTACAGAGCAATGAAGAATAATGGTTCTCTTCCTCCAGTCATCGAAACAGATGATCAGTGTACGTACTTCTTAACCGTACTTCCAGCTAGAGAAGGATTCATGGGTGACCAAGTAAGTGACTATCAAAGTAACCAAGTAAGTGACCAACAAAGTAACTATCAAAGTAACCAAGTAAATAAAAAGCACCTGGTCATACTTCAACGAGCACATCGGCCTGCTTCACGGTCAGAACTGCTAGATACCCTAGGACTATCTAATCAGACTAAAAACTACCAGCGCTACGTTGAACCCTTGATTAATCATGGCTTTTTAACCTTAAGTTATCCCAAAAATCCGCGACACAGAAACCAAGAATATCTGATCACTGCTAAGGGAAAACGTATACTAGCACATATGAGCAACCAAGTAATACACTACCCAAGTAACCAACAAAGTAACTATCAAAGTAACCAAGTAAATAAAAAGCACCTGGTCATACTTCAACAGGCGCATCGCCCTGCTTCACGTTCAGAACTGCTAGATACCCTCGGGCTATCTAATCAGACCAAAAATTACCAACGGTACATTGAACCCTTAATTGATCGTGATTTTTTAACACTAAGCTATCCCGAAAATCCGCGACACAGAAACCAGAAATACCTGACTACCCCAAAAGGGAAACAGCTCCTGGAAGAAATAAAAAAATAACCCTCCCGCGAGCCCAAACCTGACCTACGAGAGGGAAATATTCAACTCTATTTTATTAGCCTACCACCTGCTTGGAAGGGGTCAACCATTTCAGCAGTACGGGTACTACCAGCAATGTCAACAAGGTAGAAGACACCATTCCCCCAATGATGGTCCATCCCAAAGGTGACCACAAGTTGGTTTGGGAAAGGGTCAAGGGAAGAAGGCCCAAAATGGTAGTCGTGGTAGTCAGCAAAATGGGGGTAAACCGTGTTTCACAAGACTTGCGAATCGCATCCACCAATTCCATTCCTTCAGCGCGCAATTGGTTGGTATAGTCCACCAGAATGATGGAGTTATTCACCACAATGCCGACAAGCGAAATAAAGCCTACGAAGGCGAAAAAGGAAAACGACCAGCCTGTGAGGTACAAGGCCACAAATGAACCGGTAACGGCCATCGGAATGGCAGAAAATACTACCAGCGGCTGTCGGAGCGACCGAAACTGGAGTACCAATACTGCAAAGATTCCCAACATCGCCACAATCAAGAGGGTGCCCAGGTCTCCAAAGGTTTCCTGCTGGGCTTCATACTCGCCCGCAACATAGTACCCATAGCCTTCCGGCCATTCCATTTTTTCCAGTTGCTCAATGATGGTCTCTGTCACCTGTGTGGTCTGGTCAGCGTTGAGCACATCTGCAGTTACAGCCGTGCTTCGGTCCAGGTCATAGTGTTGAATTTCTGCAGTAGCCGCCTCAAACCGGAGGTTAGCCACCTGCTGCAAAGGAACCTGCGCACCCGTGTTGCTGGTGAAATACACCTTGTAGAAATCTTCAATGCCCAGGTCATCATCTGCAGGCATGCGAACTACCAGGTCATACCGCTCCCCTTCTCGGGTGGTCACCTCGTCTACATTTAGTCCGGTCAGACTTGCACGTACCGCCAAATCAATGTCTGGTATGGCCAACCCCAGCATTCCTGCCTTGTCTCGGTTGACCTCAACCTTCAGGTCAGTTTTGTCCACGCCCAAGGGGTTGTACACATTGGCGGTTCCAGAAGTGCTGCGGATCAGGTTTTCTACTTTTGAAGAAATTTGACGCAGCGTGTCTAATTCGTCTCCCAGAATTTTGATTTCAATCGGTGCCTCAAAAGGAGGGCCGTTTTTGAGTTCCGAAAAGGTGATGTTGGCGGATGGATATTTGGCAAAGTCTTTCCGAAGCTGAGCCAGCGTTGCATAAAATTGCTCAGGGTTCCACTCATTGAAGTTGACCAAAAACTGCCCGAAGTACTTTTTGTAAGGTTCTGGGCGACGGTTGTAATACACCATCGGGTTGCCGTGTCCGGTATTGCTGACATAATCCTTGACAAACCCAGTGGTGTCCAATACCTGCTCCACAAATTTCATCGCTTCATCCGTCTGATCCAGGCTGGTACCACGAGGTGCTTCCACCTCTACCAATAACATGGGCTTATCTGCTGTGGGGAAAAAGCTGACACCAATCGAAGGAAACAGGCTTGCGGCTCCCATGAGCATCGCAATTGATGCAGCCAGCACAATGATGCCACGCTTGAGGGAAAAGTCCAGTACTGGACGGTACACTTTCTCAATGAACCCACGAATCCTTCGGTCCAACGCACGTTCCTTGTTCATCCGGGCAGACAAGGTTTTGCCCGCCATGATGGGCGTAAAGGTCAACGCCAGCAACAAGGAAATGAACAGCACAAAGATTACCGTCAGGGGCAATGACCGCAGAAATTCTCCTGCACCGCTGTTCAGAAATACCAAAGGGAAGAAGGCCAAAAGCGTCGTAGCCGTAGAACTAACAATGGCATATCCCACTTCGGCTGTGCCCTTAGCTGCAGCTTCCACCAGCGGGAACCCTTCCTTCCTAAATCGTACGATGTTTTCCACCACCACGATCCCATTGTCCACCAAAAGACCAAGGGCGATTACCAAAGCAGCGATAGAGATTTGCTGGAGACCATATCCTGCCTGATCCAGCATGGCAATGGCAATCACAATAGAAAGGGGAATCACCGTCATGATCACCAGAGAGGGGCGCCAGCCGAGGAAAAGGAAAATGATCACACCAACCAATCCCACTCCTTGCATCAGGTTGATGGCAAAATCGTTGATGCGGGATTCCACTGCAGGGGCTTGCTCAAAAACAGTGACCAATTCCAGCCCTTGGGGAAGTTCTGCCTGAAATGCACCAAGCTTTTCATCAATTTCTTCGGCCATCTTCACCACATTAATACCAGCCTTTTGCGTTAGGTTGATAAAAATGGCCTTTTTGCCTCTGTAACGCCCTTCCCACCGGACATCAGCCAAGTCGTAGTCTACCGCTGCAATGTCCTTGAGGTACACCAGGTTGTTGCCGTCTGACATGATGACGGTCTCCCGAATTTCATCCAGCCCCTTAAAACTGCCGCTGGTCTTGATGTTAAAGCTTCTTCCTCCTGAGGCAATGTCTCCACCAGGGATGTTGAGGTTATTTCCCTGTAACACCTGCACTACCTGCCCGACAGCGCGCCTGCCGGCCGATATCGATCCGACGAGCATTCAGTTCAAAGTAGGCGACATGTCGACTCCTGATATTGGCGAATTTGATCATGTCGTGGCCATGGATTCCCTGATTCACTA
>JBCDIQ010000432.1:0-4653 GCA_039024295.1 Bacteroidota bacterium
GGATCATTTGTAAGATTAAAACCATTAATAGGATCAATACTGGGAACAGGAGGAGGACTGAAGGTATGTGTTTGTGTAATTGTCATCGTAGTTGGGTTAAATTCCACAATCTGGCCTTCAAAAATATCAGGTACATAACCTTCAGTTTCTGAAACAATAAGTATAGAAAGACCTATGTTTCCAGATATCCCCTGAGAGGCAAAACTTACGATACCTGCTACAGAAAATTCCAGTGTAGTTCTATCTACATTCCATTTCGTTAGCGTTCCCGCATCATCATTCCATGAATAAGGATGTTCACCATAAGAGAGGATTCTTGAACCAAATCCTAACTCTACTGCATTTGAGACGTCTGTTTCGTCAGGAATATTTTCATTTGCTTCCATATAATACAGCCTCCCCTCTGGTGTTGCAGTAAAGTATCCAGTGAGCCATGCAGATTCTGTCTCTTCCCCATCCGACGTCATGTCACCATCGTCATCATTGTCACAAGCACTTATCCCAAATGAGATGAATCCCACCAATAGTAAGACCATCCAAGGTTGTAGTCGTGAGCGTATTTTGTTCATTGTCATCATTAATCTGGTTTAATTAATTGGGTTTAACATTCAAGGGTTAACATTAGGATATGTACTGTACCCCTTTCATTATGGTAGTTGCACAAGTGACTGCTCCCCGAAGGTGGATGCGCTATCTTTTTCACAAAAATTATCAGAATTGAAGGGTCGTTTTCAGATAAAAAGCCCGGCCTGGTCGCTGTACTCCAAAAAGGTCAAATACTTTTGCATTGGTCAGATTTTGTACCTCTAGTGTCAAAGCGTTTTGTAGATCTCCAATTTTTAATTGATGTGTTATACCTGTAGAATGAACCATTTGAGCAGGCACCTCCAGTTTGAACTGGATCACGCCTCTACCTGCGGTTCCCCAACCAATAAAAAAGGGATGAACATATCGGTAGTTATAAAAAAAGACTAAGCGATCTTGCCTTTTCAAAACATCCTTGAGTTCATACTCAGCGGCCCCATTAGCAAAAAAGTAAGGAGTATTGGGTATACGATCGCCCCTAAATTGTGTAAAAGGCCCCTCATCTGAGGTATTGAAATAAACCTGGTAGGTTGTGTTAGCAGAAAGGCTCAACCTAGGGAGTAGCTCCCGTATTTTTCCACTCACCTCAATTCCCTGAGAGGTGGCACTCCATACGTTTTCGAAGGAGCCAAAGTCATCTTGATTGACCAATAGGAAAATCAGGTCATCAATCCGGCGTAGAAAGAAGTTACCCTCCAGCTGCCAGTCTCTCAGATTGGTCGATTTGCTCCTGTAAATTGCTTGCAAATTTACATTGTGACTACTCTCCGGACGCAACTCCAAATTTTCAAAAATCAATTGGCCATCACCAAAAATTTCATCTTGTCGAGGAAGTCGATAAGCAAACTCGTAGCTCAGCTTGGTGGAAAAGCACTCAGACCAGTTGTATCGTATCCCGTTTCCAGCGCCGTAATTGCTTACCGATCTTTCGTCGATTAATACTTCGTCTACGCTGGGATCAAGCGATTCAATACGAATGCTTTGGCGGTAGTTTTTGATAAAAGCAATATTTTGTAGGCGTCCATCGAATATTTCAGCTGTATATTCTAATCCACTGACTAGATTGAAAAGGAAGCCCTCATCCAAAGCTGGATCAAACCGTCCTTCAACCAGCAGATTATCAGCTGTTCTATATTGATAGGTAGGTGCAACGGAAAGCTTAAAGACGTGCTGTTCTGACAAATTATAGGTCAGTTGTTGACGAGCAAACAGGCTTTGGCTCTCCGTAATGAGATGTTCTGCTACGCCCAGTTCGCCTGGAATATTCTGCTGCCGAACTACCTCTCCGTTCCAATTGTAAACATTTCGACTCGTATCAATAGACACTCGTTCGTTGTAATTATATCCCGCTTTTAAATCTAATTCCCAATGGGTGCCTAAAGTCAGTTGATAATTAACATTTATCCCTTGAGAAAAACTGTTAAATCGTAAGTCACCCAAAGGGATTCCTGATACTGCTTCTTCTATTCCCAAACTAGGTACGTCAATCAATCCAGGAGACTGAGTGTTTTGAATCTCGTTTTCATAATTTCCATAATATCCCTCTACGCTGAGTTCATCTGCCCATTTTTTATTTTTAATTCCAAAAATAAAGTTACCTCCGAAGCCTTGATAAGCATCATGGAATCTTTCAACGGTGGCAGGCTCAAGTGTCCCTAGTTCATTAGGAATGGCCACATCAACCTTGTAATTGTTATCTGTATAATCATAGAATCCGCCTAGATTAAAAAACCAACCACTACTATCACTTGCATAAGAGACATTTGCAGTAGCTCTATGTGTGTTGAAAGATCCTATTTGATAAGAGGCTCCTCCTGAGATTCCATGATTCGTTTTTGGAGCCACAAGATTGACAGATCCTCCCAAGGCATCTGCACCAAATTGCATGGGAACTACTCCTTTGTAAACTTCCACTCTATCGATTCGATTGACAGGAACGTTAGCAATTCCAAAAGCATAAGGCGTAAATTCCAAAGGAATGCCATCATAAAATATCCGTACCTTATCTTCTGAAAGCCCATTGAGCGCAAAGCGAAAACTAGATCCTAATCCCCCTCCTCTTTGTACACTCACCCCTTCAGTTTGTGCCAAGATTTCCCCTAAATCCGCAGATTTTAGCTTTGCCTCTCGCAGCTCTATCACTTTGACCGCCTGAGCGGTCTTTTCAAGCAATTGCCCTTCGGTTTCTCCCACAATCACCACCTCATCAGTTTCGACAATTTGTTCCTTCAAGATGATGGATCGAGTTTGCTTTTTTCCCACCTGAAAGACTACTTCAAATTTCTGACGTTCAAAGCCTACCCCAAATACCTCGACTGTATCTGCCGTAGGCTGTATATTTTTCAGGTAAAATTTGCCTTTGGCATCCGAAATGGCTCCTTTTTGCTGGCTTCTAAGCAGCACGGTGATGCCCTGTAGGGGGCTTCTCTTTTCATTTGTGATAGTCCCCTCAAAAGATGCCGTCTGCTGAGCGACGGCACCAAGTGAGGCGATAGCTAACCATGCAAAAAGAAAATATTGGGTCATGAATTATTTATCAGTCCGAAGAATAGAAAAGTCTCCGGATAAGGTGTTAGGCACAAACGGACTTCCCTGAAGAGCCCGGGAATCTTGCAAGACAGGCTTTTCGATGGAGCCACTCAGAAAATAGGTACTGTAGGCCTCTAAGGTAAATGATTGTTCTCCTACCTGGATGCGCTTAGGTTCCATTGAACTGTTAAAAAGCCTCACCCTTCCATCAAATCCTACCCTGAATGTTTCCCCCGGAAGGTTGCCTTTGGCTCCATTACCTCCTTGGATGTAGAGGTGGTCTTTCGGCATTTTATTTTCGATGGTATGTGCAGTAGCGGTAGGTACCGAAATTCGTCCGGCGAAGAACACCACTATCAGGATACATGCCACCGCGGCATACTTCGTTAGCTTGTTAAATAAAGGGAAAATGCGGGTGTTAGGCTCTTCAGTGTCCATGTCGGCTGAAATGTCCTCCCACATGAGCTGTTTGTACTGCTCCTTGGTTGCTGTGGGAAGGAGAAGGGGTTGCTCGTGTTCATCAGAGGTCAGCCATGCTTCGACCTGTTGTTTTTCTTCCTCCGTGCAGGTACCCGCGAAGTACTTTTGCAAGAGTTGTTTGTTCATATTAGCCATTTGTGGTGTGGTTAAAAAGTAAGCTTACTAAAACTGAAAGACCTCGTCAGGTCCTTCATAGGTGTAGTTGCATGAAGTGGGGAGTTCCCGAAGTAGGTGGGGGAATTTTTTTTGGGGGGCCTAGTAGAGACAGGGCATGCCCTGTCTCTACTAGGCAATCTTATACTCCGGCAATTGCTGCCTGAGAAAGTTTAACGCCTTGCTGATATGGTATTCGACGGCTCTTTCGCTGACCTGGAGGTCAGTGGCAATCTCTTTGTTGGACATCCCATGCTCCCGACTCATCTTAAATACCTTTTTGCACTGGGGGGAAAGCTGCTCGACCAGTATATTTAGTTCTTCCACAAGTAAGGTATAATTCACATCCTGTTCGGTAGAATTAGCCGCTTCTTGGTAGTTCTGAGTCGCCAGCGTGTAATGTTTCTTACGGATGGTCTGGTTTCTGAAGTGCTCGGCTACCTTGAGCTTGGCAGCCCTTACGAGGTAATGTTCATGTGATTTCCAGATTTCAAGGGAATCTCTCCGCTGCCAAATAGATTTAAAAATATCCTGTGTCATCTCTCTGGAAAGCTCCAGGTCCTCGGTGCTGTGGTAACAAACGGTAAACACCTTTTCCCAAAAGGTATTGTACAACCACTCGAACCCTTTCTTGGTAGAAATGTCAATTAAGGGTTCAAGCTTTTTTCTTTTTTTGAACAAGAGGTTACGGGATTAAGATGTGGAGCTCTTAACTTCATGAGAAACCGTAAAAAATATTTCATTTTATCTCTTGCCAGATAGAATACTTCTAAATAAGGGCTTTTGTTTTCATTTTAAACAAAAATGAAAGGGACTGAAAACTAGAGGCAGATGAAAGGGATATTTTCAAATTTTCGGACTAAGCGATTAAACAAAAAGCCTTAAAAGCCATAAGGGACTTTTTGA
>JBCDIQ010000433.1:0-4635 GCA_039024295.1 Bacteroidota bacterium
GATATTTCTACCAATTTCTTTTCCAGTAACTTTTGAACGGCATAGTCGCAGTTTACCCCGCGGATAAACTCCACTTCTGCCTTGGTTACTGGCTGCCGATATGCCATGATGGAAAGGGTCTCCAATGCCGCACGTGTCAAGCGTTTTTGGTTCCGGTCCAGGGCCGCATGTTTGACGTAGGGATAATAGGGCTGCTTGGTAAAAAATTGATAGCCCTTTGCCACCTTACGTACTTCAAATGGATAGTGATCGGCCTCATACTTTTTTAATAAATTATCCAAGGCTTCCACTACATCCGCCTCCTGAGGGATTTCCCCTTCCTCATCGGCTTCTTTTTTAAGGATTTCAATGATTTCACTCTTTTTTACCGGCTGCGCAGATACAAAAATGACAGCTTCCAGAATCTGTGTGAGGTTCATGCCTCAAATTTGCGAAAAATCAGGTTGTGACAAAAAAATTGCCCTGCACAACCCTTCATGATTCCCTATCGTTTCCAAAATGTTACTTGTATATACCATACTTGGTTATATGTAGGTTTTTTGGGGTAAGTGTGATTGTGAAGGGCGAGCATTTGACTTGCCCTTTGCAGTTTTTAGGATTGCAAAAAACACCTCAAAGTAAAAAAGCCTGCACATTGGCAGGCTTCTCTAATCAAATAAGCATAACTTATTTTACATCTCCTCCTTCGGAACTGGAAGAGGACTCGATTTCCTCGGTGTAAATCTTGTACAATCCGCTGATCTTAGGAGATACTACGAACTCCGTACGACGGTGTTTGATTTTTCCTTCTTCAGTATCATTTGAAGCAATTGGCTGAGTATCTCCTTTTCCAGAAGCAGTCAGACGCTCTTTGCTTACGCCCATATCAACTAGCTCACGTACAATGGCAAGCGAACGAGCTACACTCAAGCTCCAGTTGTCTTTGTACTTCGCACGGTGAATTTTTACAGGGTCGCCATCGGTGTGCCCTTCGATTTCTACCATCAGGTCAGGACTGCCAGAAAAGGCCTTAGCTAATTTGCTCACAACGTCCTTAGAATCTTTGCTAAACTCCGCCCGGCCTGGCTTGTACAAAATGCTGTTAGCCATGGTGATGTAAAGCTTTCCCGAACGCTCTTCAACGGTGATATCGTTTGGATCGTAGGTGCTGAAAGCTTCTCCAATTGCAGAACGCAGCTTGGCAACTTTCTCATTGCCCTTTTTGATTTCCTCGCTGAGCTGCTCAATTTCTTTTGCACTCATGTTGAGGTTGTTCTGCAACTTTTGCATATCCTCATTAAGGGCCATTTTCTCAGCTTCAGCTGCATCGATTTTCTCCTGAAGGGCTTTCTTTTCAGCCTCATAAGCGGCAATCATGTCATTGTGTTTTTTAGAAGAAACACAAGAAGATAGCAACAGGCTCACTGCCATCAGAAGCGTTAGTGTGGTAAGTCGGTTCATGGGATAAAATGGTTACTACAACGGGTAATTAGGATTTAAATAAGCTGTTTAATCAAAAAAATAGCGTTAGGGTGCAAAACTGCCCCAACATGCACAATAATTTATTGCAAATCAACTGATACGGGACAGGTTATCATGAAGAACTTTCAGTTTGGCTTCCGTATCAGCCTTTTTCTGGTGCTCCTTAGCCACTACTGCTTCAGGTGCATTTTGGACAAAACGCTCATTGGACAATTTCTTATCAACCTTGGTTAAAAAACCCTGAAGGTAATCGATGTCCTGAAGAATTTTGGCCCTCTCGGCTTCTACGTCAACCTCTACGGGAACAAAAAACTCATGCTTACCAACACGCAATGATCCACTGCCTTCTGGCTGTTCATCTACAAGCGTTATGGAAGAGGTATTCAGGAATTTACCCAACATATCACTGTATGCTTCAAATACAGTGGTTGAACTTCCCTGCTTGATAAACAAATCAATGGCCTCTTTATTGGGAATCTGTTTTTCTAGACGAAATTTACGTAAGGCAGAAATCGTCACTTTGATCAGTTCGACTTCTTTCAGGACGTTTGAGTCCGGAGCACCCATTTCCGGCATTTGATCCGTACACAAGAACTCCCCTGGGGAGCGATCTCTCAACAGTTGCCAAATTTCCTCTGTCACAAATGGCATAAACGGATGCACAAATTGTAGCAACCGCTCATAGCAGCTTATGACAGCCTCTAATGCTTCTGTAGAAATTTGGGTGTTCCGAGCAGGCTTCATCATCTCAAGGAACCAGGAACAGAAATCATCCCAGGCAAGTTTATACACCGTCATCAGGGCCTCAGAAATTCTAAACTTGTCAAACTGCCCTTCCAACTCAGCGGCTGCTTCTGCCAAACGGCTTTCCATCCATTCAATCGCCTGCCGTTCTACCGTACTGATTGTTCCATTTGGATCAGCTTCCCACCCTTTAACCAGCCGAGTCGCATTCCACAATTTATTGGCAAAGTTGCGGCCTTGTTCGCATAATTTAGATTCTGGCTCTGCTCCAGGTGGCAGCACCAAGGGGGTGTCAAACTTAAGGTCATTCCCTGCGGGAGAAGTCAATAACACACCTACCCTCACCCCATCTGCTCCGTACAGCTCCATCATCCTGAAGACATCAGGAGAGTTTCCCAGGGATTTGCTCATTTTTCTTCCCTTTTCGTCCCGTACAATCCCGGTCAGGTACACATTTTTAAATGGCACCTCATCCATATACTCCAGCCCGGCAATCACCATACGTGCTACCCAGAAGAAGAGAATTTCAGGAGCAGTAACGAGGTCATTGGTCGGGTAATAGTAGTTGATTTCCTCATTGTCTGGATCAGTCAGGCCGTTAAATACTGATATAGGCCACAGCCAACTTGACCCCCAAGTGTCCAATACATCTTCATCCTGGATCAGGTCCTTAGCGGTAAGCGAGGTATCTCCTGTTTTCTCAATTGCTTTTTGAAGGGCCTCTTCAGTTGTACGGCCTACTACATAGTTGTCTTCATCTCCTTTGATGTAGTATGCTGGGATCTGATGCCCCCACCACAGTTGCCTGGAAAGGCACCAATCCTTCACATTCTCCATCCAATGCCGGTAAGTATTAATAAACTTTCCGGGGATGAGGTTTACTCGGCCTTCCAGCACTGCGTCAAGTGCAGGCTGAGACAACTCTTTCATTTTCAGGAACCATTGTAGGGAAAGTCGCGGCTCAATTACGGCATCCGTCCGCTCAGAGTACCCAACAGAATTTGTGTAATCCTCAGTTTTCACCAGGTGCCCAGCTACCTCAAGGTCTCTGACAATTTGCTTGCGAACCACAAAACGGTCTTGGCCAATGTACAATTGCCCAGCTTCGCTTACCGTTCCGTTCGGGTTAAATATATCAATGGATTCGAGCTTATGGCGTTGGCCAATCTCGTAGTCGTTGGTATCGTGTGCCGGGGTAACCTTCAGGCAGCCGGTCCCAAATTCCGGGTCCAGGTAATCATCCTGAATAATGGGAATGGCTCGATTAATTAAGGGCACAATCGCTTTTTTGCCCTTGAGGTGCAGGTAGCGTTCGTCCTCCGGGTGTACCGCTATTGCGGTATCTCCTAAGATAGTTTCAGGACGTGTCGTAGCAATGGTTACAAAAGTACCTGACTCACCTTCTATGGCATAGCGTACATAGTACAATTTGCCCTGAGTTTCCTTGTGGATCACCTCCTCATCAGAAACTGCCGTCTGGGCCTCAGGGTCCCAGTTTACCATTCTGTATCCGCGATAAATGTATCCTTTGTCAAACAGGTCGCAAAACACCTGGATGACTGACTCGGAATACTCGGGGTCCATGGTAAAGGAGGTGCGGTCCCAGTCGCAGCTGGCTCCCATTTTTTTAAGCTGCTCCAGGATGATGCCTCCATATTTTTCTTTCCATTCAAAGGCATGGGCCAGAAAGGCTTCCCGGCTAAGGTCACGTTTGCCGATCCCTTTTTCCCTCAACATCTTCACCACTTTTGCCTCAGTTGCAATAGAAGCGTGGTCTGTACCAGGTACCCAGCAGGCATTAAATCCTTGCATACGCTTCCTGCGAATCAGTACATCCTGAATGGTATTGTTGAGAATATGCCCCATGTGCAGCACACCCGTCACGTTAGGAGGGGGAATGGTGATGGTGTAAGGTGGACGGTCATCAGGAACAGATTTAAAGGCCTGGTGTTTAATCCATTCCTGGTACCATTTTTCCTCTATTTCTGCTGGTTGGTATTTCGTGGATATGGGCATAATTTCTTTTTTCGAACCGCAAATTTAGCCATTCATGCGAGAAGATTCCAGCACCTGATGAAAAACAAAAAAGGATGTACAACCTGTACATCCTAACAAGAGCAAGGAAAATATATAAAGAAGGGAGGTTATCGCTGTATGAGCAACTTAGTGCTAGCCTTGGAAACACGGTTCACAAGCTTCACAATGTACAGGCCGGAAGCCAGATTATCTACTTTCAATGCAAAGATACCGTTTCCACTTGCGGCAGGCTCAAATGTATCTTCTCGGTAAAGACGCCCACTTGCATCTACTATCTGTACAGTAGAAGGCTCAAACACATTGTCATAGGAAACCCTTACAAAGGGAGCCGATGCAACAGGATTGGGATATGCCAAAATTTCGGGAATTGGTGCTAAATTGCTATTGGAAAGC
>JBCDIQ010000434.1:0-4631 GCA_039024295.1 Bacteroidota bacterium
CTAAAACCAAATTGAAATGGTACCAAATTTGTTATTTCATGTTCACAACCTAACATGAAAAGGTAACGACGTTTTTTTACTTCATCAACTTCACCCAAACCAAAATAGAGGGAATGGAATCCAACCTCAGAACTTCTATGCAGCAAGTCGCTAACTTTGGAACCCCTACTGCTCGAGATCATGGAGCTGACATGATAAAATTGATTGAAGAATTGTATCCCATTTGTAGAAGCCTGACAGGAGATGGCGTTCGGTATACCTTCGATCTGCTGAAAAATCATGTTCCAGTAACCACATATGAAGTACCAAGTGGTACACATGTATTCGATTGGGAAGTGCCTAAAGAATGGAACATTAAAGGAGGATGGATTAAAGGTCCTAAGGGAGAAAAAATAGTCGATTTTGCTGATTCCAATTTGCATGTACTTAACTACAGTGTGCCAGTTCACAAAAAAGTGGGCTTGGAAGAGCTGAAATCCCATTTGTTTAGCCTACCTGAGCATCCTGATTGGATTCCATACCGTACCTCTTATTACAATGAAAACTGGGGGTTTTGTCTATCTCATCGCCAGTTAGAGTCATTAGAGGAGGGCGAATATGAAGTATTTATCGACAGTACACTGGCACCTGGAAGTTTGACCTATGGAGAGGTGTACCTGCCTGGAGAGACAGAAGAGGAAATTCTGCTTTCCACGCATATCTGTCACCCCTCATTATGCAATGACAACCTCTCTGGAATAGCTGTCATGGTGGAATTGATTAAAGCACTTCAAGAGCTTCCCCACCGGCGTCATTCTTTCCGCTTCATATTTATCCCCACTACCATTGGTTCTATTACCTGGCTTGCACGGAATGAAGCGAATACCCATAAAATAAAACATGGCTTGGTGGCCACTTTGCTAGGAGATGGGCATCCGTTTACCTATCAAAAAACCAGAAATGGAAAATTAGAAATAGACAAAGTAGCTACCCATGCGCTGATAAATTCAGGACAACCATTTGAAATTCAGCAGTTCAACCCCTTCGGCTTTGATGAGCGCCAGTTTTCAACTCCTGGGTTTCAATTACCTGTGGCAAGGCTGACCCGATCAACCTTATACACTTACAGAGAGTACCACAGCTCTGCGGACAACATCGACGCCATCTCTCCGACTTACTTAAAGGAGTCGCTTGACATGTATTTGAAGATCTGCTTGATCCTTGACCGTAACTGCAAATACATGAACCTGGTACCAAAAGGAGAGGTTCGACTCGGAAAGCGAGGTTTGTACCACAAAATTGGGGGCAACAGCCAACACATGTCTGATCAAATGGCCATGCTCTGGATTCTTAATTATGCGGATGGAACCCATGATTTGGTAGACATCGCCAATGATTCCGGCATTCCTTTTGACAAGATCTATGAAATCGCCTTGATTTTGAAAGACAAAGATTTACTAGCTGAAGCCTAATCGCAATGAACAAAACATCTACTCTACCCACCATTAGTATTGGAATTCCTACTTATAACGGAGCCAATAGAATTGAGCAGGCGATCAAATCAGTTCAGGCGCAATCCTACGATCAGCTAGAGATCGTTATCTCGGACAATGCTTCTACGGACGATACAGAGGCGGTATGTCGGAAAATGGCCGCAGAAGACCCTCGTATTAAATATTATCGCCAGCAGGAAAATATAGGTCAGAACCCCAATTTTGCTTATGTGCTTCAGGTTGCGACAGGTGACTATTTTATGTGGATTGCCGATGATGACGAATTGGTTCCTGGCATTCTGGAGAACTACCTGAACTTTCTGAAAAACAACCCTGATCATGCATTGGTATGTGGGCAGATCACCTACCATAGAGATGGCGTAATCCGCCGCACAGAAAAAGGGCTTTCTTTCACACAAGACAACCCCATTGAGCGGGTGGCTGCGTATTATGCTCGTGTAGTAGATGGGGGCATGTGGTACGGATTGCTTCACAGGGAAAAAGCAGCAAAAATTCCGATTCGGCCTACCATTGGATGTGATTGGCATTTTGTGGCAGCAATGGCATTCCAGGGGAAAGTTCGTCAACTGGATTTTGTAGGATACAGCAAATCCATGGATGGCACTTCTCGCGATTTTAAGAATTATGCCCGGGTATTTGGAGAGCACCCCTTCTGGGCACATGCTCCTTATCTGAAAATTGCCCGTGATACCTTCTTAGAGGTGGGTTTCAGGTATGAGTTGTACAAATCAATCGGCCGATGGAAACGGCTTAAGCTTGCCTTTCGTTCTACTTGTGGGGTGCTATACCGATTCTACGGCATCCGCTTTCCCAAAATTATGGGTGGACATATCAAGCGGTCTATTGGATTGAAAACGCAGCATAAGTAACCTTAGCGTTAGCGTTGTTGTTATAGTTAATAATTACTGTAGGTTGTTTTCATACATTTCGTTCAGCTTTCTCTATTAATTAAGTGTGTTTTACCCTTAATTTTCATTCTTATTATTAGGATTTATTTTGGTATGGGTATTGTTGAGGGATGTATTTTGTCGAAAATATATATTTCGATTGTTGTTTGTGTACCTCAAATTATTCATGCTAATCTGAATTCATGGTGTGCTTATATCAATTGATGGAATCAGGGTCTCATCCATTTTTTGCCTCTTTTGTTCACACAGGTTTTAGTGGAAGTATTCACCATGTAAAAATGGATGTGGGACCGTTTTGACTGTGACACCTGGATTCTCTGTAGTGCCTAACCCAACACCTACTCAATGAAATTTACTGAAACCCCGCTAAACGGTGCATACATCCTTGATGTTGTAAAACATGAAGACGATCGTGGCTTCTTTGCACGTCAATTTTGCATCAATGAGCTAGCTGATCATGACCTAGAAAGCCAATTGGTTCAATGTAATATCTCATTTAACCACAAAAAAGGTACCTTCCGAGGGATGCACTTTCAGCGTGCACCACATGCTGAGGACAAAATTGTCAGCTGCACCCAGGGAGCTATTTTGGACATAATTGTTGATCTGCGCCAAGGCTCCGAGACATTTAAACAGTGGACTGCTGTTGAGCTTTCAGCAGAAAACCATCGGATGCTGTACGTTCCTAAAGGTTTTGCACACGGTTTTCTCACCCTGAAGGACGATACGGTGGTCTATTACCAGATGACTGAGTTTTTTCATCCCGAATCAGCCGGTGGATTTCGGTGGAATGATGAGGCCTTTGACATTATGTTACCTGCACCTATCGAGGTCATCTCAGATCGGGATGCAACCTACACTGCCTGGAAACAGGAAGAAGCAAGTTTTGTCCACGGATAAGATAAAGGAGTCATTCCCATTTTCCCTGCTCCTGCGTATCTTTCCTGCATGGAAGAAAATCGCAAACGTATTGCCCTGGTAGGTCATGACAACCGCAAACCTGATCTGATCGACTGGGTCACGTACAATTGGGAGCGGCTTGTGCCCCATGACTTGATTTGCACAGGGACCACGGGAAGGTTGATTCAGGAAGCCCTGGAGCATAAGATTGTAGATACTGCTTATAGTCTATCGCTTAGTCGGCTTAAATCTGGACCCTTAGGGGGAGATCAGCAACTTGGGGCCATGATTGCAGAAGGAAGAATCGACTTGTTTATCTTTTTTTGGGATACGATGAACCCTCAACCCCATGATGTGGACGTAAAGGCATTATTACGTATTGCGACCTTATACAATGTGCCCTCTGCATGTAATCGAGCCACTGCAGACTACATCATCACTTCTCCCTTAGTAACCAGCGATTATAAGGCTTCCAAGGTGAACTTTGACGATTACCTCAATCGGAAACTCTAAATTTTTTCTATGCAGGAGACAGCTCGAAGCTTTCCAACCAAGTCAGGTTATTTCCATATATATTCTGACCGAATTGAGCTTGAAGCCAATGGGGTAGCTGATCGCATTACCCGGTTTCTTCATGGAATGGGGATAACCCGGATGTGGGGCATAAACCTGATGTGGCTGTCAGCACTGGTGCTCGCCATTTTGGTTTCCCTCGTGATCGATAATTACCTGCTTGTCGCTTTTTTTGGGGCTATTTCCCTATGGCAAGTTTGGAATATGTGGCGTACACGAGATATTTCCTCTAGCTATTCCATCCAGCGGGACCGGGTGGACCGAATAACCTACCATCCTGCGGTTAAAGGTTCAAGCAGGGCATTTTTTACCATTCATTTTTTCACCAAAAAGGGTCGGAGCCTGAGAAGAACGGTGAGCCTTCCAGGTTCTAATCAAGAGGGCGGGGCAATTGCCCAATCAGCACAGGTCATGTTAAGGGAAGAAGGATTGCTGGCAACGGAGTGAATAAAGCATAATAAGAACAAGTGGCACATTCGAAGTGGTAGGGTAGCAAAATCTATAATACCAAATTGAGTTCTATCCGTCGTATTTACATGAAAGGTTTCGCCCCACTGGGGCTTAGCTTCTGAATGAAATGTATGCTATCGAGGTTACGCTCCTTCAGAGCTATGTGCCTGATAGCATCCATTTTCAGGCTATGGGGCCAGCCCAAACATCCCCGGAGGGGGTAATCTGTAGAAATCATTCACAGAGAACACCAGCTTCGTAGAAGCGATACCTGGAGTTGCCGCAAATACCAGTTAATATGTGACAC
>JBCDIQ010000435.1:0-4625 GCA_039024295.1 Bacteroidota bacterium
CAAAAATCGAGGCTGCACAATGCCTGTACAACTGGTAGAATCAGCAAGTGAAAATGAAGCACGCGGGCTGCTACTAATCCGGAGGCGTTCGAGTGCTGCCTCGATTTTTGGCTGATTCCATTGCCAACTGCCCACAGCAGTTTAGCTGGATCTGCAGCAATGGGCAAATCTCTCTCGATCCATTTCCCCGGTTCCAGCTTAGCACCTCTGGTTCGTATACCTTCACACTGGTAGTAGAAAATGCTTTTGGAAAGGACAGCCTGCGGCTTACCAAATTTATCCAGGTAAGTGACCTAAAAAACCTAGAAGCAGGTACAGACAGTGCCATTTGTTTTGGAGAAACCCTTCAACTTTCACCAAGTGTAAATACGACGATTGCAAAAGCCGTTTGGCAGCCATCTGCCGGCCTTTCTTCAGATACCCTTCTGACACCAGAATGGACTGCTTCTGCTAATCAACAATATACCCTGACCGTGTTCGATAGCCTTGGATGTTCATTGTCTGACAGAATTTCCCTCAGCGTAAATCCCCGACCTACCGTTTTTGCCGGCTTAGATCAAAAAATTCTACGTGGAGATACAGTTCAGTTTGAGGCGTTGGGGAATGCCAGCAGATATAAATGGACCCCAAATCAATTCCTCCTCCCTTCAGATACGGCACGAACCATCCTTGTATTCCCCACAACCACCACCTTGTACTCACTCAGGGGCTGGAGTGTAAATGATTGCCAGGCGTTAGACAGTGTGCAGGTTGAGGTTGATTCTGTTCTCTCTTCGACAAATTTTCCAAAAGCGCAACCAAGCTTCCAGCTGATTCCTCCTGTTGCCGCCGGAACACGACAGTTGTTGCTTCGGGCACATACCCCTTCCAACAGCCTCATTTCCATAAGTCTTTGGGATATTCAAGGTCGTAAGGTCGCAGCTTGGCCAGATGAACGGCCCAACTCCCTTTATTTTGAGCAGCTAGTTACCCTTCCCGCACACATCACTGCTGGTATTTACTGGCTGAAGTGGCGTCAGGATTGGGCAGTCAAATGGCAAAAACTGTGGATACGCCCTGAGTGATCTTATATTTTTTTACCTTTATACTTTTAGGCTAAATCTTTTTCAAAATAGAAACTTGCGATGAAAAGAGCTTTTACACTTTTAATGCTAACCATGCTGGGAGCAATGTTGGCCCAGGCCCAACACTTCCATCCCCACCCGCACCCCTACTCCTTTGATCATTATCATGCAATCCATAATGCGGCAACTGATCCTGAACGCAATATAACCCCATGTATCACCGACGAGGTGGATGCAGCCATCAAGGCTCAATTTAATGTGCTGGAGACACATGATGATTTCGAAAGTTGGTTCCAACCCTTGATAAAAGAATACCTCCGGAGCAATGCATCGCGTGGAGGCGTGGTATATACTATTCCTGTGATCATACATGTGGTACACAACGGTGAGCCTGTAGGTCAGGGGAATAATATTTCTGCAGCCCAGGTACGGTCTCAAATTGATGTCCTGAATGAAGATTTTCGTCGCCTGGCCAACACCCCAGGATTTAACAACCACCCGGATGGGGCTGATACTGAAATAGAGTTCTGTCCTGCATTTGTGGATTCTAGTGGAGCAGAATTACCAGAATCAGGTGTAAATCGTGTTTCCTGGCAGCAAATGGGATTTGTGAATCCTATCCAGCAAGTATCTGGAGGGATCGTGACATCTGCAGGTTTTACCTTTAATTACCTCACCAATGTAGTGGCTCCCTCTTTGATCTGGGATCCCTATCGCTACATGAACATTTTTGTTATACCTACCATTGAACGCAACCCCCAGCCAAACGGTGCTCCCGATCCTTCTACAGGTACTATCTTAGGTTTTTCTCGCTACCCTTCTCGAACAGGCATTCCTGACTTAGCTGGCGATCCTTTGGGCACCTTCAACGATTCTAATGATGGTATCTACGTCAGATCAAATGCATTTGGTAGAGTTGGGAATGTGAGCAGTGGTACCAACGCTGGACGTACCTCTACGCATGAAGCCGGACACTGGCTGGCACTACACCACCCCTGGGGGCCGAGCAATGACCCCACCAACTGTGTAATCGATGATTTTTGTGATGACACGCCACAAAAAAGTACCTGGACTTTTTCTTGTCGGGATGAAAATCAATGTAATGACCCTGACATGTTCCGCAATTACATGGATTATACCTTCGGTACTTGCCAGAATATTTTCACCAATGACCAGACCGCTCGTATGCGTACGGTACTCGTTAACTCTCCTCGCCGTAAGGAGTTAGTCACTTCATCCGTCTGTGATGTGCCGACTCAGGCCCCAACAGCAGATTTTATTCTTGCGAACACCAATTCCTGCGATGGTGAGTTCCGTTTCATCGACCGCTCGCAGGGAATTCCCACCAACTGGGTATGGCAATTCCGCCAGGGGACTACCCAAGTCACTGCCAACACTCGTAATCCAGTGGTAACGCTTCCCAGTTCCGGCACTTGGCGGGTGACCCTGATCGTGAATAACCGAGTAGGTACAGGCCAGCCTTTGAGCCGTAACGTAACAGTAGATGTAGGAAGTTTACCCCAGGTAAATGTTGGACCAGATTTGCGCGCGTGTTTTTTGAATACTTTACAACTGAGTGCAACCACCAACTTAAGTAACCCTACCGTCACTTGGTCTCCGACAAATGGCATCTCAGATCCCCGAATCCTGAACCCAAACCTGGTGGTAACTACCGTCAACCGTTATATTGTCACAGTTACTGACGATGCCGGCTGCTCTGCATCAGATACCATCAACCTGAATATCAGTCCAGCCCCAACCGTAGCTGCTACCGCAAGTGCATCTTCTGTCCCTGCTGGAACGCCTGTAAGAATGAGTACACTTACCTCCAGTAACATCATTGGATATTCGTGGACACCGAATTACAACTTCATATCTTCTAACTCTCTGCCAGTCGTAGACGTTGCACCCGATCGTACGGTGACCTACACTGTAACTGTCACCGATAACAATGGGTGTACAGCCTCCGACGATGTTCGGATTGAGGTTCCCGGAACTGTTCCCCTGTCAATTGAAGACAAAGACTTCCAGGCTGAGCTGGGTACCGTTTATCGCCCATTTCCCAACCCAGGAAACGACCATGTAACCTTCTCTGCTGATTTCTTCGAGCGTGGAGACCTCCAGATTACCTTACATGACCTTACTGGCAAGCAACAGTTGATGCTTTTCAATGACCAGATAGCGCCTGGGGCGTTTGACTTGAAATGGAACCGGCCCGCATCTGTTCCTGGTGGTATGTACATGGTATCATGGCAAATGGATGGCCTGAGGTTTACCCAGAAGGTGCAGCTCTTTTAAGAAAGATATTTACATACAACCTAAAGGGCTGGCGATTGTCAGCCCTTTTATGTTTTGGCACTGTCGAAAAATACCGGCCGCCAAGCAGTTGTAACAGGATTAAAATAAACTCACCTGGAAGCGTTTACGCCTGATTCCATTCCCATTTTGGGAATGGTTTTCTCATTATGGGGAAAGAAGGAAAACCGAACAAATAATAACCACCTAAAAATCAGATATTTATATATTTATTTTTCTCAGGAACGGGCTTTGCCAAAATAGGATAGAAGCCATCAAACGTCCAACACCATGAAAACGCGTCTCAGTCATTTTCTCTTATTGAGCCTGACCATCCTGGGAGTAGCATTTTTACTCCTGGGGAAGACGGCTCCTCAAACGCATCAGGCTACGACCATGTCTCTTGAGTGGGAAAACGTAGTAGAATCTCTCAAACAGTATGATGCCAATATGAAACTGATCCGGGAGAAAGAAGCGAGAATGAAACAAAATCCTGCCTATCTGTCCGATGCCGACCCGGAAGATAGTCGCAGTATAGAAGAATTGTTGCGGGAAAACGACGAAATTTTGCGCGAAGTAAGCAAGCAGTTAGAACAAAACTCGCTTGATCACAACGCACTTTCCCTTGCAGGCTGGTAAGAGAGTCACCAAAACCTGTTAGGTAGTCAGTCCCCAAAACCCAACGACGTGTAAACTACGAATTTTAGGTAGGTAGTATATTTAAGGTGGAAGCAGCCAGCCTCTCTTCGGGGGGGTTGGCTATATTAATCGCACGGTAGAATGGGTATTACAATCATTGTTTGGCCTTAGTCCAATTCACACTTCAGCTCTGTTCAGTTGTTCTTATCTTTTATGTATTCCGGGGTATTCTTGGGAGTGAGCATGTAGGATTACTTCTCGTTGCATGATGTTTGGTATTGATCATTTTTCTGCGAAAGTAGAGATGGTATGTTATGCGTGTAAAGTGAGACTGGCATTTTGACCCAAAAAGTACATGGGTTGCTTGCAGGAAGCTATCCTGCAAATTTTTGTTTGCCCAGGTCCTGAGGGTCTGGCTCAGATAGCCATCTAACTGTTTTTCTCGACTTTGACAGTTAGGTTATGCGAATCGTCGATTCCGGGCTGTGGAGGGCGATTTTAGGGTGGTTTTACAAAAAATGTAGTGGCAACTTTTTCATTTTTATTTGGCTGGTTATAACCATTTTGATTACTTGATGATGCTATTTTAGTAGTAAGTCAATTTTCTCAGGATGTTCCTCAAAGTCA
>JBCDIQ010000436.1:0-4624 GCA_039024295.1 Bacteroidota bacterium
ACCCAGTATACTATCGAAAAACAGCTCATCGTAATGGGTGCTGAAATTTATGATGAATTGGCCCACCCTCATTTTAAAAATCCCGATGTACGCATTTTTAAGAGCGTTATTGGTACGGCCTTGAATGCAGGAGGAAACACCATTGGCCTACTCTACTTTTGGAGCAAACAAACCAACGCCTTCGACCACCAGCTACCCCTTTTTAAATCCATCACCGACCAGATGAGTGTGGCGTTGAGCAATATCATCGCCAATGAGCAACTAATTGAAGAAAAAAACTTCAGCAATACCCTTCTTAAAATTACCGAAGCAGTAGCATCGGTCAACAATACCCAACAACTCTACAAAACCATTTTTGATACCATTAAACCCGTATTTCCATTCGATGAACTGGGCTTGTTTGCACTCGATGATACTGGAGAAATGCACTACGAACTCATTGATGACTCTGTGTTTGACCGTTCTGTATCACAAAAGTTCATTGAAGAGGCACTTGGAAGGCACACCTTATATGCGCATAAGGGCTCTTCTGTAAAGTGGTTGATGGAAAATGGCCCGATAATTACCAGCATGAAGGAAATTGATAAAATCACATCACATCCTCAAAACAAATACATGATAGAGGGCGGTTTAAAATCCCTTATTGGTGGCCCACTTGCCTACGCTGGGAAAGCATTTGGCATGCTTTGTTTCACTTCTACTAAAGAAAATTTCTATACCGAAAAAGATATCCCGTTGTTCAAGTCTATTGCCGAACAAATTTCTATTGCAGTGGCTAATATTCTGGCTAACGAAGAAATCGAGCAACGCAACCTTGAAAAGAGCGTGCAAATATCACTAATGGAGGGCTTAAATAAGGAAACTGATTGGGAGTCCCGGCAAAAAAAGTTTGCCCAGGCCCTCGAACGCCTTTTCCCAGCCGATTTCATTGGATTCTATTACGATAATGAGGGGATGGATGAAATCTCTACTGGTTTTGAGAAAATTGGCTTTGAAGAGTTTCGAAAGGTTTCACTCCTTGACTTCCTTCGGATCACGAACTTGAATACCAGAGATTTCAGAAAAGTGCTGAAAGAAGAGGAAGATCAGCTCCCTTTTATTTTGGAAAACAAAGAGGTATTTGAAGCAGGCCAATACTTAAATCCCATTAGAAAAGCCTCTTTTAGGCAATTTAAACTCGCAAGTGTATTAGCCTTGTCTATGCAAGTAAAAGAGCGTTCCTTTTATATTTATATCAAAAGTAAGCAGTCTCATGTCTATAACCGCAGCCATATTGACATGTTCCACCGCATAGCACCTTCTTTCGCCCAATCGCTGGAGAAGTCCTTGGATTATGAGGAGTTGCTGACGCTCAACAAGTTGTTGAAACAAGAAAAAGCCTACTTGAAAGAGGAAGTTGGCCAGCAGTACAACTTTGAAGAAATGATTGGGACCAGCGAGGGGATGCAACAGGTTTTTGAGAAAATCAGTCTCGTGATAAATACGGATACCACTATACTGATACTAGGGGAAACTGGAACGGGAAAGGAACTTGTGGCCAGGGCATTACACAACCAATCATCCAGAAAAAATAATCCGTTTGTCAAGGTCAATTGTGCCACCTTGCCGCAAGAACTTATTGAATCAGAGCTTTTTGGACATGAAAAAGGAGCCTTTACAGGTGCTGCCAGCCAGCGAATCGGTAAGTTTGAACTTGCCCATAATGGAACCATCTTCCTGGATGAAATAGGCGAACTGCCATTCGATTTGCAATCCAAGCTTTTACGTGTGATTCAGGAAAAAGAATTTGAACGATTAGGGGGAAATAAGACCATAAAGGCCAACGTACGAATATTAGCCGCGACCAACCGAAATTTGGAAAAGGAAGTGACGGATGGCAACTTCCGGTCAGATCTCTATTTTCGGCTGAGTGTATTTCCTATCCAGCTTCCAGCCCTGCGGGATAGGGGAGAAGACATTTATACCTTGGCCCAGTACTTCTTGAAACGGTACACCCAAAAGATGGGGAAAGGCAAGTTAGCTATTGGAGCATCTGCCAAAAAGTTGCTGAAGGTATATCCCTGGCCTGGCAATATACGCGAATTGGAGCATGTAATAGAGCGATCTGTTTTGCTCACTAAAGGAAAGACATTGGAGCTGGCACTTTCCCACCCCAGTACTTCTCCTCCGGATTCAGAATCCTTTCAATTCAAAACTCTGCAAGAGGTAGAAAGCGAACTCATCTTCGAGACCCTGAAGCGGTGCAACGGTAAAATCAGTGGTCCAGGCGGTGCGGCCGAAATGCTTGGTGTTCCTCCGTCTACATTAGAATATAGGATGAAACGAGCTGGAATCACCAAGGAAATGGTGCTGGAGCGGAAGTCGAGGTAGAACCAGTCTTTTTACCTGTACGATTGGCAGTTTGGTATAAGCAGAAATAGAGGTAGTGATTATCCTCAAAAAGAGGTGCTTAACGGCATAGTATCACAGCCTGCTCATGATCACAAAATTACATCTGAGAATAGGATATTTTCCAGGGGTTTGATTAGTTTGATCCAGCACCTAACGAGCAGCGCATGACCACCTTATAACAGAAAGCAAAGCCTACCTCAAAAAACCCCATGAGAAGGGAAAAATTGGCGTAATAAAACAAGGGCTTACCAAGCTTACTTCAGAGGAGTTAAGAACGCTGATTATTGACATGGTGAAGCGAAATGGAACCATCAGGCAGGAAATCTTATGGGAATTGGGGCACGAGGATGAGCAGGAGTTTTAATGAGAAAGTAGTCTTTGAATATGCTTTCGTGAAGGTCATCATGTTCAGAGGAAGACAGCGGTTACACCGCACCATACGGATACACCGCCACATCCGACCCCTTCGCCAGGCAAGCTGCATAAGGCTCCGCATCACCTAAAAACGCCCAATTAGGGCCATATATTTCCCCAAAATCCATCTCCAGGTTCCAGGAGGTAAGGTCATACACCTCCCAAATAGGGTGTTGAACCTCATAGCGAAGGGTTTTACCGCTATGGGTTTTGCCAAATCCCCATTTGTGTTCCTTGAAGTAGTGGATGATGCTGTCTGCTACTGGGGTACTTAACGTAGAATGTGCAGTTGCTTTAATCTGATGGTTTTTTTCGCCATACTTGAAGCGATGCTCAATATTCAGGGTGCCTCCTTCTGCCAAAGTCTGTGATTCCATGGGACAGGACTCATACGGCTCATTATAAATGCGATTGGCTACCAGGGCTATGCAATAGCGCGGGACCAGTTCCTTGATAAACACCACCCCACGTTCTCCCTTGTATTTTACATAAAAGCGCAGGTTGATCTCTGGAAAATTCACATGGAAGGGAACCTTGATGCCTTTTACACGGGTATTGAGGAAATCAAAGGCAACAATACTGGCGAAAGCATGTCCATCCTGCACATCTAATTCAACTCCATCTGGCACATGTGGCTGGAGTAAATCAGGCGGAACCTGATAGGTTATGTTCAGAAGATTGGCCCAATGAGCCGTCAGGAAGGGCTTCATAAAACGCTGATGAGCATTTCGCCAATAACAAAAGCGGCAAAGACCACAGAGGCTACGCCATTGGTAGTGAAAAAGGCCAGATTCACACGAGAGAGGTCGTTGGGCTTAACCAGAATATGCTGGTATGCAAGCAGGCCAATAAATAAGACGGCCCCGATGGCATATAACCAACCTCCACCAATCAACATGCCAAAGAGAATAACCATTGCTGCTGTAAGCATATGCAGCAAGGTAGAAACCCATAAAGAGCGTTCCCGTCCTAGCCAGGCAGGAATGCTGTTGAGTTTATTCTCTTGGTCAAACTCTTCATCCTGTAACGCATAAATGATGTCAAAACCACTGACCCAAAAAAGCACCGCAAATCCCAGAACGATAGGGGCTAGCTGAAACTTCCCGGTTACTGCGAGAAATGCACCTACCGGTGCTAACGCAAGGCCCAGTCCCAAAATCAGGTGACATAAAGCTGTAAACCTTTTAGTGTAAGAATATCCTAGAACCACCAACAAGGCCACGGGCGAAAGGAAAAAGCAGAGTGGGTTGATGAACCAGGTGATGATAATAAATAATAAGCTGTTCAAGCTGACAAATGCCAACGCAGATTTTGCAGGAATAATCCCGGCAGGTATTTCCCTAACTTTGGTTCTTTCATTCTTTCCATCGATGTCTCGATCAACATATCGATTGAAGGCCATGGCAGCAGACCGCGCGAATACCATGCACAGTACCACTAGGATAATGGTTTGCCAATAGGGTTTGTCTGGAGCCTGTCCCGTATGCGTAAGCACCTGAAACCCAAACATAGTTCCGATCAACGCAAACGGTAAGGCAAAAATGGTGTGAGCGAATTTTACGAGGGAAAGGTATTTGCGAATCATGAAATAGTTTTCGATTTTGACCTTGGCAGGGTTTTCACATCAACCATGACAGGGTTCGAAACCCTGTCATGGTTAGTCCTTCACCCTGTCAAGGTTTGATTTATTTCTTAAACTTCTGCTGAAGCTGGTACCGCTGGTAGTCCATGTACTGACGGCTATACTTCAACGGAAACGACTGCTCCTGGTTTAACTGATAATACGCAATTTTGCTTAAAGCGGGTAAGGAAATTTTAC
>JBCDIQ010000437.1:0-4580 GCA_039024295.1 Bacteroidota bacterium
CATTTTGCTTTCAATCGTGCTAAAATGGCAGTAACTTTACCTTGGAATCGTTATTGTACGCTTATTCACATTACTTTTTAGCAAAATTCAGTTCCATAGAACAATTAACCTTTTGCTCAGGTTCTTTCTGAGCTTTTATCTGTCATCCCAAAGAGTTGATCTCTTGATATGAGTGAAATGAATAACAATCCGAAGCCCGTACCACGTGGAAATAATAACAATATCTACTGGATATATGTGGCCGTCTTCGTATTTATCATATTGGTTTCCATTGTTGTAACCAACCGCGAGAATGTTCGCGAGCAAACATTGCAAAATTTTCAGGAAGACTGGAAAGAGCAAATTATTGAAGACATTGTCGTGATTAACGGCACAGAGGTGGAGGTCTTTTTAAAGGTCGATCCTCCAGATGGAAACCTTCGAAAGAAAGTAGACAGCCGCTTTGATGAGCTCACCCTAAGTCCTACCGTAAAGCAGCAAGGGCCTCATTACTTCTTTAAGGTCAGTTCGGCCGAAAGTTTTGAAAGCTACCTGATTTCTGAAAATATCCCCTACAAAGTCCGGGAACGCGCTGATTATACAGGTATTTTCCAGATTTTGTTACCAATTGCGGTCCTAGTTGCACTTTGGTTTTTCTTTATGCGTAGGGTGGGCGCAGGTGGTGCAGGTGGGCAGATATTTAATATTGGCAAGAGTAAGGCCAGCCTGTATGATAAAGAAAACAAGGTCAACGTAACCTTCAACGACGTAGCAGGTCTGGAAGAAGCAAAAATTGAAGTTCAAGAGGTCGTTGAATTCCTGAAAAACCCTCAAAAGTTTACCAAACTTGGTGGGCATATTCCTAAAGGGGTTCTCCTGGTAGGCCCTCCAGGAACGGGTAAAACATTGCTTGCAAAAGCTGTTGCCGGTGAAGCAAAAGTGCCCTTCTTTTCATTGAGTGGCTCCGACTTTGTGGAGATGTTTGTTGGGGTAGGAGCGGCACGTGTTCGGGATTTGTTCAAGCAAGCAAAAGAAAAAGCGCCTTGTATCATTTTTATCGATGAGATTGACGCTGTGGGTCGTAGTCGTGGTCGTATGAACATGACCGGTGGCAATGACGAGCGTGAAAACACCTTGAACCAGTTGCTGGTGGAGATGGATGGATTTGGCAGTGATACAGGCGTTATCATCATGGCAGCAACCAACCGTCCGGATGTATTGGACCCAGCCCTCCTTCGTGCAGGGCGTTTTGATCGTCAGATTGGGGTTGACCGCCCGGACTTAAATGCAAGAAAAGCCATTTTTGAAGTTCATTTGAAAAAACTCAAGCTCTCTGAAGAAGTTGACGTTGATAAATTGGCCAATCAAACCCCCGGATTTGTAGGGGCCGATATCATGAACGTATGTAACGAGGCTGCATTGATTGCTGCGCGTAAAGACAAGGATGCAATCGATATGTCCGACTTCCAAGACGCGGTAGACCGTGTGATTGGAGGATTGGAGAAGAAAAGCAAAATCATTTCTCCAGATGAAAAGCGCATTGTGGCTTATCATGAAGCTGGACATGCTGTTACTGGGTGGTTCCTCGAACATGCTCACCCATTGGTAAAGGTTTCCATTGTTCCTCGTGGACTTGCCGCACTGGGCTATGCCCAGTATTTACCTAAGGAGCAGTATTTGTACACCGTTCCCCAGCTGATCGATAGTATGTGCATGACCCTGGGTGGACGTGCGGCTGAGGAGGTGATTTTTGGAGAAATCTCAACCGGTGCCCAGAATGACCTGGAACGGATTACCAAAACGGCCTATGACATGATCAAGCTGTATGGCATGAATAGCAAAGTTGGCCAAATCTCTTTCCGGGATGATGGGGAATATAGTTTTGCTAAGCCGTATTCTGATGAAACGGCCTCTCTGATTGACCAGGAGGTGAAAAAGCTCATTGATTCTGCTTATCAGCGAACCAAAGATTTGTTGGTTGAACGCAAAAAAGAACTGGAAACAATTGCTAAAGCATTGTTAGAGAAAGAAGTATTATTCAAAGAGGATTTGGTGAACCTGATTGGAGAACGTCCTCATGGGTATGGAAATGATATTGAGAGTTCCAATGGAGACCTGAACACTGAGTTTGGACAGCAGGGAATTGGCACCCCCAACGGTTCCAATGGTACACACGCCAAGCATGAGAATGGTGCACAAGAGTCTGTAGAGGTTGAAGCGGAAGCTGAAGTTACTGCTGACACTCCTCCCGATCCTCCCAAGGATGAGTAGGGTACACCTATCAAGACATAACCAAGCACCCTTCAATTTAGGAGGGTGCTTTTTTGTTTTTTCCCAACGCCCAGCCAATGAATAGGACAATTAAGGTTCCGATGGGATTCAGCCACAAATAAGAGACCAAAGGATGGAAACTCGGAGGAGCATTCCAGGCGAAGAGATAAGATCCTGCCGCATCCTGGTGGACCATTCCCGTTAAGACCACAAAAATAATCCCCGAAGCAAGTGCTACCACGCTGCTGAATCCATCCGCGCGCTTTACCCAAATAAGTAAGAACACCCCCAAAATAGAACCATAAAAATAGCTGCCAATCCTGTTCACGAGTTCAACTATGGCCTCCGTTTCACCGAACGCCAAGGCAGAACAAGTGCCTACAATTCCCCAAAATGCAGTTGCAACCCTGGACAAGACAAAATAATGGTGCTCAGGTTTTGGTTTTGCTTCAAGTTTTTGGTACCAGTCCATTACACTGCTGGCCGCAAGAGAATTTAGCCCGCTGTCAATACTGGATAGAGCCGCGGCAAATATAGCAGCTATGATAAGGCCCAATATCCCTCTTGGCATTTCCTGAAGGATGAAGTAGGGCATTACATAATTGGTGTCGTCTGCTTTTTTTGCGAGCAATTCTGACCTTCGAGTGAGTTCCTGTTGCCTGATATCTTGTATATGTCCATCCCGTTTTATGAGTTCTTGTTTATTTTCTTCGGTAGGGCTTTGTAGATACGCCATGGCAGCCAGTCGACGCGCCGAATGGGCAAGTTCAAATTCTTTATCAACGATTTGTTGGGCAGCTATGCCCTCATGTACATCTGCATTGAAAACCGGTGGATGGTCAGTAAAGACATAGAAGACATAGAGGTAAACCCCTAGGAGTAAAATTCCAAACTGCATGGGAACCTTTACAATAGCTGGAAAAATGAGGGACATCCTGGCATCTTTAAGCGATCGGGCGGTAAGGTAGCGTTGTACCTGGGATTGGTCGCTGCCAAAGTAGGACAGCATGAGAAAGGTACCAGCGATGATTCCGCTCCAGATGCTATACTTTTCACTGGTGCTGGTTGAAAAGGAAATACTTTCCAGTTTTCCGAGGGCACCAGCTAGCTTAAGGGCATTGGTGCCATGAGCTTCCTCCGGTAGGTGCTGAACAATCCAAAAAAAGCAGAAACCTAATCCCAGTAGCATGAGAAACATCTGCTTCATGTCCGTTCGAATTACCCCATTTATCCCACCGAACATGGTGTAAACAGTTGCAGTGATTCCAATAATTAGAATGGTATAGTTGAGCTGTATCTCAAGAATTAAGGCCAAGACATAGGCGGGGGCCGCAATGCTGATTCCCATAGAGAGTCCCCTGGAAAGGAGGAAAAGCCCACTGGTGGTTAACCTGAGGCGGGTATCAAATCGAGTTTCAAGCAGTTCATAAGCTGTATAGGCCTTAATGCGTACATAGAACGGAACCAGAGTCACACACAGGATCACCATGGCAATAGGAAGCCCAAAATAAAACTGAACAAACTTCATGTCCTGCATGAAGGCCTGTCCTGTTGTTCCTATAAACGTAATGGCTGAGGCTTGGGTGGCAAGTACAGAAACTCCAATGGCAAACCAGGATTTGTTTCTTCCCGCAAGTAACTGATCATCAAGGTTCCCTTTCTTTTTTGTTTCCCCTCGGGTACCGTCCCATAAGGTATAACCCAGGAATAATATTATGACAATCCAGTCAGCCCAACTCATAAATCCTTAAAATCTTACCCCCTATTATTTTGGGATAACCAATGTTCTGTGAATTCGTATAAATAAACCAAAGAAATTCCTCACCTACCAGCATTATTCCATTTTTTACACCTCCTAGGTTGCGCGCATAGCCGTTTTTGCGCTTCTCGATGTGTATATTCCAATTTGCGTCTCAAAAGTTATCCTGAATTTGCTGCTTAAATTCTGGGATATTGCAGCCTAATTCCAAGATTCTGGCTACAAAACCTGCCATTTTTTTATCTTTAAAGATGAAAATCCGAACTGGTTAAGGTTCCAGTCCTATCAATTACCTAATGTTGAAACATTTAACCTTTTTTCTTGTCCTTGCTTGCTTCTCCTGCTTTCCTGGTGTGTATGCGGTAGATGGTGTACTTGTGGCTACCAATGACGTTGCTTTTGGAGATAAATGGTCATTTACTGAGGGAGGCGTTGCTCCGGAAATTAGTCAGGTGGATGAGGTCTTTTATGGGCAGCCTTTTTCTGTTTTAATGTTCCTAACCGACAACCACATTGACTTTCGCAACACAGCTAAAGTAACCTTCGATATCGAAATAATAGGGCCTGATGG